>JAFRLX010000097.1 GCA_017430965.1 Clostridia bacterium
CTTGGAGATGATAGTGCCAACGGGGCCTGCCAATACAGCAAGTACCGGGAACTGAGCAGCAAGGTAAGTGCAGAGAGCCTGAAGACCCTTTTGGATAAGGAACTTAAGGATAGCTTCTGCAACGGAAGGAGTTAAGTACTTAGAAATAAGAGCAACAGTCTTGTTGTCACCATACTTCTCATACTCCTTAGCAATCCAGTTAGCGATTAATTTTGCAGCTTTCATAAGGGCAATTACTCCTTTCATAAAATTTCATAAGATACTTTTTTACGCTTATATTATATGAACTGCATATACTAAAGTCAATTCCGTATGGAAAACTTTGGAGGGTGCGCCAAACTTAAAAAATTTTTTTGTTTATTTTGTTAGAAAAAGCTATGAAAAAAAGTGAGAAATAATTGAAAAACTCTCATATCATTTCTTCAAAAAAACAGCCTACATAGGCAGGCTGTTTTGAATGTATTATGCATTTTCTTTTTGGGATTGCTGCTTCAAATAAGCGTTGATAAAGCCGTCAATATCACCGTCCATCACTGCGTTAATATTGCCGTATTCAAAGCCGGTGCGGTGGTCTTTGGCAAGGGTGTATGGCATGAACACATAGGAGCGAATTTGGCTTCCCCACGTGATTTCTCGCTGGTCGCCCTTGATGTCGCTAATCTTTTCCGCCTGCTGTTCTTCCTTCAGGCGCACCAGCTCTGCTTTGAGCATTTTCATGCACACTTCGCGGTTTTGGTGCTGGCTGCGCTCCACTTGGCAGGAGACCACAATGCCGGTGGGAATATGGGTCATGCGCACGGCGGAGGAGGTCTTGTTGACCTTTTGCCCGCCCGCGCCGGAGGCTCTGTAGTAATCGAGTTTCAGGTCATCGGGGCTGATGTCGATTTCCACCGAATCATCAATTTCGGGCATCACTTCCAGCGCCGCAAAAGAGGTGTGGCGCCTGCCGGCGGCATCAAACGGAGAAACGCGCACCAAGCGGTGTACACCGTGCTCTCCCTTCAGGTAGCCGTAGGCGTTTTCGCCTTCAATCAGAATGGTGGCGCTTTTGATGCCGGCTTCATCACCGTCAAGGTAGTCGAGAGTGGTGACTTTATAGCCGTGGCGCTCACCCCAGCGGGTGTACAGCCTCAAGAGCATTTGCGCCCAGTCCTGCGCTTCGGTGCCGCCCGAACCGGGGGAAAACTTAATAATCGCATTTTTGTTGTCATATTCACCGGTCAGCAGCGTGAGCAAAGTCATGCTTTCCAACTCTGTCTGAAAATCGGAAATGCTCTGGCGGCATTCCTCTTCAAAGCTCAAATCCTCTTCTTCATCGGCAAGCTCAATCATCGCCATAGCGTCCTCATACCTTGCGGCGAGGGCATCATACTTTTTAAGCTTGGCTTGAATTTCGCTGAGCCTTTTTTGCACCTTTTGGCTGTTTTCCACATCCTCCCAAAAGCCTGCTTCGGCAGATTGTGCTTCTAAATCGGCAGCTTCCTTTTTCAGGTTTTCCAAGCCGAGAGCATCGGCAAGCTCGGTGAGCGCCGGAAGTTTTTGTTTGAGCTCAAATTTTAATTCTTCGTATTGTATCATAGTAAAGACCTCAATTATATTTTCGAAAGAGATTATATACTATCGGGCGAAAAAAAGCAATACAAATAAGGATTTGTCTCGCTCTCCGAGCGCGCAAACCTTATTTGTCTAACAGTTGATTTTTTTCGGTGGTCGTTGTATAATGTTGTTTACTTATTAAACCGAGGTATCGTTTATGTTTGAAAATAAAACCTGTGATTACTGCGGTGAGCAGTTTGCCAAAAACGATGATGTGGTCGTGTGCCCCGATTGCGGCGCGCCGTATCACCGCGCCTGCTGGGAGGCGCACGGCGCGTGTGCGCACAAAGCCGAGCACAAAAAAAGCGCTGCCCTCCAAAAAGAGGCAGAGCCGGCAGAGCAAACCGAGGAAGAAGATTTTGTCGGTGCGGTGCAGGCGGAACTTTCCGAGCAAAAGCAAAGGGGCGGTGCGCAGCAGGAGCTGCCGCCCAAGCTCTATTGTGAAAACTGCGGCGCCAAGCTGGTAGAGGGCAATGAATATTGCGTTTACTGCGCGCACAAGCAGGGGGATCCCATCACCAAAAGCAACCGAAAGTATGCCGCTGTCGACCCGCTTGGCGGGCTGGCGCCCGAGGAAGAAATCGGCGGGCAAACGGTTGCCGATGTAGCGCTGGTAGTGCGCAACAATTCCGCGAAATTTTTGCCCAAGCTTAAAGCGCTTGCCGGCAAAAAAGTCAAAATCGGTTGGAGCTGGCCGGCATTCATTTTCGGCTACCTGTACCTGTTTTTCCGCAAGATGTATAAATACGGCATCATCTTTATTATGGCACAGGTGCTGCTGTTTAATGTGTGCAACTTTGTTTTAGGTGACCCGGTGGCAAAAACCAATGAAATATTAGCCACACAGTATAACACCCATATGCAGGCTGCCGAACCCACGCAAGAGGAATACTACAAAGTGATGGAGGCAACCGCTTTGGAAATGAACCAAACGGGTGTCACCAAGCAACTGTATATTTTGATTGGCATCAATGCTCTCGTTGCGCACCTTGCCTGTGCGCTGCTGTTTGAAGCGCTTTATTTAAAGCATTGCACCGATACTGTGGCGCGCATGCAAAAAAGTGCGGAAATCCTGGGCGGCATGAGCAAAAGTGAATATCGCCTAAACCTGATGGCGCGCGGCGGCGTGAGCATTATCGGCATTTTTATCGGCTATTTTGCCAAAACGGCAGTCGAGCAAATTGTCGCATATTTAATGTCTTTCTTCGGCTCCTGAGGGAAGAGGTCGGCGAAGGCTGCAAGCTCGAAACACTTTTGAGCAGGGGGCAGTGACTGCGTTTGCCGCATTGCGGACATGCGCCATGCCGGCGTGCTGTTTCCATTGCGCATACCGCATTCGGGCGCAGCACATGCAAAGCGCGAAAAAATAACAGTTGACAAATGTTACTTTCATTGTTAAAATATTAAAGCTTAATAAGTAAGGACTTTCAAATGGAAAGTTCTCCTTGGCATAGCGGAGGCTGTGCCCTAATGACCAAAAGGAGGTGTCAAAGAATGTCAAATTATGAAGTTCTCATGCTTTTCTCCGTCAAGGATGGCGAGGAAGCAAGCGAAGCTTTGAAGGATAAGTTCCTCGAGCTTATCTCTAAGAACGGCACTCTTGGCGAAGTTGATGTGTGGGGCAAGCGCAAGCTCGCGTATCCTGTCAACGATGAGCCGGACGGCTATTATGTTCTTGCAAACTTCGAAGCAGAACCGTCATTCCCGACTGAATTCCACCGTGTATTCGGTATTACTGACGGCGCACTGCGTGCAATGATTATGAACAAGGAGGAAAAATAATGTTAAATAATATCTCCGTTATGGGCAGACTTACCGCAGACCCGGAAGTCAGGCAAACACCCAACGGTGTTTCCGTATGCTCGTTCACCATTGCAAATGACAAGGATTTTAAAAGAGATGGCGATGCACCTAACTGGATTGATTGTGTAGCGTGGAGAAACAATGCCGACTTTATCGGTAAGTATTTCAAAAAGGGCTCACTCATCGTTGTAACAGGTTCATTGCAAACCCGCCAGTATCAGGACAAAAACGGCAACAACAGAAAGGCAACGGAGGTCGTGGTCTCTCAGCAGTATTTCGGCGAGAGCAAGCGCGCTGCCGATGAAAATGCGGCAGGCTTTGCACCGGCACAGTCGGCAGCACAGCAGGCAGCCCCTGTTTCCTATACGAGTGCCGATGCTTCCGATTTTACCGTAACGGGTGATGCTGAGGACGATTTACCGTTCTAAGCGATTACATTTGGAAGGAGAAATAAAATGGCTTACGATAAGAACCGCAGACCGGGCGGAAAGGGCAGAAGAAAAGTTTGCGCTTTCTGTGCCGACAAGGTTGACTATATCGATTATAAAGACACAGCAAAATTGCGCAGATACGTCTCCGAGAGAGCAAAAATTTTGCCTCGCAGAGTGACCGGTACCTGTGCCAAGCACCAGAGAATGGTGACCACTGCTGTCAAAAGAGCAAGATATATGTCATTAATGCCTTATATTAACGACTAATAAAAAACCTCGACTTTTGTCGAGGTTTTAGAGTGTCGACAAAGTGGCTAAAACCACACGACAGTAAATTATTGTTAAAAACTAAAGAAAATTGACACTTTAGTAATGAAAATGAAGAATGTATCTTATCTTTAGAAAAAGAAAAGGTGAAAATCGCCGTAGCCACGGCGATTTTGTGTTTTTGCCAATCTCTGCTTGTCGTATATGGGAATAAAAACAATCAAGGCTGATGTGCCTAATAGCATTTCTTTAAGCACCTTTATTTCGATTTTTTCTTTGCAATACGCAGTGTATTCCTGCAGAAAAAATCAAAAGAAATGCACACAAATAAATGCTTTTAGGTGC
>JAFRLX010000098.1 GCA_017430965.1 Clostridia bacterium
CTGATGAAACAGATGGCGAAAAAAGAGGGCTTGACGGAAGCACTCAAGGCACAGAACATGATGGCTTGGGTGCAAGGGATGAACAATCTCAAGAGTCGAGTGCAGGAAATCGTGCTGACGGAAGTAGTTTATCAGAGGTAAGCGATGAGCTGCCGCCCTTCGTTGATGAAGAAGTGATACTCGGCATTCTTGCCAACAAGGATAACGACCTTGTTCAAGACAAATCGACTATTGCAGAATTCTTCAAGGCAAATCCCGATAATGAGCGGCAAGCCGAGTTTCTCAAATCTATCTATCCTGTTCGCTATACCGAATTGGATATAGGCAACCAAAGAGTCGGGTACTACCCGACAGCAGACGGACTTCTTTTGTGGGAAGGTCACTACCTCTCACGCACAAAGGAGTCCGTTTTTTCTTGGAGTTTAGTCGCCGAGCTGACAGACAACCTTATAAGACAAGGCAAGTATATCGAAAACCAATCCCCGCAAATCAACCTCTTTGACTTTGCAGATTCCATTCCTATGGAACAAAGCTTTGACGAACCGGAACAAACTTCCCTGTTATTTGATTTTACCTTACCGCAGCAGATTATTGATGAAGCCCTTTGCATCGGTTCAAACGAGACTAACAGCAAGTTGGATATCGTGATGTTTTTCCGTAGAGACAGAGGAAACGAGTATAATGCAAAGTTTTTAAAAACGCACTACGGAACTAACGGTGCCGGTTTTTATTTTCAAGGTGAACCGATTGCCGTTTGGTATAACCAAGATGGGATGTATATCTCCAGAGGAAAGTCGGCGCAGAAATCTACCGCTACTCATCTGTCGTGGGAGCAAGTCGCCAACAGAATTGGCGAGCTACTTGATATGGGCAGGTACCTACCGCAATATCAGTTGGACAAAGTCGATGATAGAGAACTGACTTTTTTAGCAGAACGCATCACAATGTTCTACCGTGATATGACGGAAATCGACAGAGAACGCTGTTTCCCGTCACTCATAGAACCGTTAAAAGAAAAATACGGCTATCCCGATGAATTAGAAGTAGTCAAAAACCTGCTTTCAAATCCCGATACTTTTGAAGATTTAGATAATGACTATATCGAGTTTATGGATAACCGTCGCAGAGGGAGCCTTCAAAGTGCTTTAAAGTATTCTTTTCGGTATTCTCCCGAATACATCTATGAGATTATGAAAGGAGTGTCTCTTGAAAAAAAGGACTATATCGCCGAAGCGGGATATAACCCCGAAAGAGAGTATTTCATTTCAGACGATGAAATCGACAAACTGCTTATTTCCGGCACAATGGTCAGCGGAGGGAAACAACGAGTTGTATCCTTTTTTCAAGAAAATACCGATGTACAAAAAAGAGCACAAATGCTGAAAAATGAATATGGTTTAAGCGGCTTCGGTTCGGGTAATGACAATGCAAACTTTGATGGTAAAGGCTTCTATTTCAGTCACGGTTCCATTATGGAGCCATATGCTAAAGTCCTTTTGCCTTGGACAGATATTGCAAAAAGAGTTGACCGACTGATTAAGGCGGGCAAATATCTCCCTGCAAATGAAATCGAAAAAGGCAATGAGGATAAATCGGAGCCACAAAAAGACACGACACAGAAACTCAACAATGATCAAATCCAAGAACTCGGTGCACTCGATAACTTGTTTCACGCTTGCAAAATGAATGATATTACTGTCGAATTTGATGGTAGTACGCTGATAGCATATGATGATGACAATGTCTGGAAAGATGCAGAAGTTTATGACTTTATTCTTAATGAGGTACTCGCCTTTGATGTAAACGGCTTGCTTGTTGAAGGCTTAAGCATGGACAGCGACATCGTTACAGAAATCGTCAAATATGCTGCAAAATACAATGTTAAACCTGCTTTTGCTGATGAAGTGCCTGAGTTTATCCAAAGCTATGCGGGACTAAAAGCACAGTATCCCAATACCATTTTGTTTGTCAGGGTTGGAGATTTTTATGAAGCCCTTGATGAAGACGCTAAAAATGTAGCCAAAGAACTCGACCTTGTATTGACCGGTAGAACGATAAACACGGAAACC
>JAFRLX010000099.1 GCA_017430965.1 Clostridia bacterium
GTAGTTACAAAAAGAAATCAGCCAAACCACATTATCCTTGATTATTTTTATTCCCTGCCTCAGCGCAGAGATTGGCAAATTTCATCTCACTCTTTCAACATCTGTCAGCGTGTAGAAAAACAAGTTTTTCTACACGCTGTAACGGGGCTGCTTTGGCAGCCCCGTTTCATATGTGTTATTCTATTATACGTTGTCTTGCATATAATCGCAAACCGCATCGATTTGTGCAGGCATTTGCGCGCCGAATTTGTTTTCGAAAAATGCACCTCCGATGGTAAAGCTCCAGGGATGAATGCGCTTTAAATCATCCAATTTTTCAAAGCTGTCCACACTGCCGGCAATGCATACGGGTGCCGGCACCTTGTCGACAAAGTATTCAATCAACTGCGTGGCATTTCCGGTATAGCGGTAAGCCAATAAGTCAAACCCGTCGACACCTTTTTCCAGGCAGCGCTCGGCTTCTTCTACCATGGAGGCAAGCGAACCTTCCAAAATGGAGGGGCGCTCTTTAATTTTGCCGACAAACGGCATATAGCGGATGTCGTTTTCTTTGCAAAGGCGGTGGATTTTCTCAGAGTAAACCGTGCCCATAAGGATGTCTACTTGGCAATCTACCGCGATTTTTGCGCCTTCAAGCCCCTCTTTTTCGGTATATTCCACTACCTCTAAAACAGTGGTTTTACCGCACTGCTTCATGCGCGAAAACAGCGCTTTCATCTGCGCGGGAGGGAGCGGCTTTTCTTTGAAGCCCCAGTACGCGGCTTTGGAAGCTTTGCAGGCTTCAAACACTGCAGCGGCATTTTCGACTGTGCAGTCATTATGGGTTAACATAACAATTAATGCGGGTGAATTCATGTTTTTGACTTTCTTTGAGAAATTTTTCACCATTATACACCTTTTTTGTCGGAAACGCAACACTTTCGCGCATGGTTAGCCCGAGGCGAAAGGCGCAGGCGCAGTCAATTTGTTACCGATAGCGACAAGCTCTTTTACTATAATACTTGTAATATGGTAAAAACTGTGTTAATATTAAACTATCTTTAACTGAAAAAAGGATTGTTATGCTAAAACTCATTAAGTATTTAAAACATTGCAAGCGCTATGCCGTAACGGCGATGCTGCTTGTGAGCCTGCAAAACCTCATCACACTGGCGCTGCCGACCGTGGTGTCCAAAATTCTGGAAAACGGTGTGGACAAGGGCGACCAAGGGTATGTGTTGAGCATGGGCATCGTGATGTGCTTTGTGGCGCTGGCGGGCTGTGTTGTCGGCATTCTGGGCAACTATTTTTCCGCCAAAACCGCCGCCAACTTCGGTGCGAGCATTCGCAAAAGCATTTTTGAAAAAATCACGGCGCTCAGCCAGCAGGAGCATGAGCAGTTCGGCACGGCTTCGCTGATTACCAGAACCACCAACGACATTCAGCAGCTGCAGGAGTTGGTGCTCGGCATCATCAAGCTGCTCATTCCCGCTCCGATTTTATTTGTGGGCGGCGCTGTTTTGAGCCTGATGTACAATGCGAAACTGGCGGCGATTGTGCTTTGTTCACTGCCGCTGGTCGGCGTGGCTGTCTTTTTGCTCTTCAGAGTCACCAAAAAGATGTTTGACCGCCAGCGCAAGCAGGTCGACATCATCAACCGCATTGTGCGCGAGAAACTGACCGGTATCCGCGTCATTCGCGCCTTCAACCGCGAGCCGATTGAAGATGAAAAATTCAATGAATCCAACACCGACCTGACCCAAATCAGCCTGAAGATTTACCGGCTGTTTGCAGTGGTGATTCCGATTGCCTATTTGGTGCTTTATTCGGTTCTGGGCATTATTATGGTGCTCGGTGCCAAAGACATTGACAAATTGACCGATGCGGCAAAGCTTTCCACGAGTGTGTATGATTTGCAGATGTTCATGATTTTCATTCTGCTGATGATTGCCGGTGTCGGTATGGCGTCCGCTATCTTTGTGATGATTCCTTCCGGTGAAGTGGCGGCAAAGAGAATCAATGCCGTGCTGGAGTGCGACATCAGTGTCTGCGAGCCGGAGGAACCCAAGCACTTTGAAAAGACAAGCGATGTGCACTTGGTGTTTGACAATGTCAAATTCTGTTACCCCGATGCGGAAGAGCCCGTGCTGCAAAAAATCAGTTTTGAGAGCCGGGCGGGAGAGATTACCGCGATTATCGGCTCGACCGGTGCCGGAAAATCCACTTTGGTGAATTTAATTCCGCGCTTTTTCGATGTGAATGCCGGCAACATCACGCTCGATGGTGTCAATATTAAAGACGTGCCGCTTGCGGAACTGCGCGAGCGCATCGGCTTAATTCCGCAGCAGGCATACCTCTTCTCCGGTACGATTGCCGACAACATGCGCTACGGCAAGGAGGATGCCGAGGAAGAAGAAATGTGGCAGGCGCTTGCGATTGCGCAGGCGGAGGATTTTGTGCGCCGCAAACCCGAGCAGTTAGAAGCGTTTGTTTCGCAAGGCGGTAAAAACTATTCCGGCGGGCAGAAGCAGCGCTTATCCATTGCCCGCGCCGTGATGAAACAGCCGGAGATTTTGATTTTTGATGACAGCTTTTCCGCTTTGGATTTCAAGACGGATGCCGCTTTGCGCGCTTCTTTAAGAGAGCACTGCAGCAAGGCGAATATCATTATCGTTGCCCAGCGCATCAATACCGTTATGGATGCGGATAGAATTATTGTGCTCGATGAAGGCAGAATTGCCGGCATCGGCACTCATGCGCAGCTGATGGAAAGCTGCGAAGCTTATCAGGAAATTGCGATGAGCCAAATTTCCACCGAGGAGGTGGCGAAACTTGGCTAAGAGAAAGAATTTTGTGAGCGAAAACACCATTAGAGCCCGCGCCAGAAAAGCACTCGAGCGCAATAAGGATAAGCACGACCCGAACGAGCGCGCCAAAGATTTTAAAGGCGCTCTTAAAAAGGCGGTGCAGGCCTTTGCGCCGGAAAAGTGGGGCTTTATCATCATTGCCATTGCTTCTGCAGGCACGGCAGTCTTCTCAATTTTCGGTCCGAACCTGCTGGGCAGTGTGATTTCCGAAATGCAAAAACAGGTGCAAGCCAAAATTGCCGGCAACGGCTACGATTTGTCGAGCGTTTGGAAGTTGTTGGCAGTGATTGTGGGTGTCTATGTGGTCAGCTGTATTGCAACCTATGTGCAGCAGTACACCGTGGCGGGGCTTTCGCAGCGCATTGTTTTTAAACTCAGAAAAGAGGTCAATGCCAAGCTTTCAAAGCTGCCGCTCAAATACTTTGACTCTTCTTCAAAAGGCGATGTGCTTTCGCGCATTACCAATGATATGGATAATATTTCGCGCAGCCTGCATTTGAGCATCACGCAGTTAATTGCGGCGGTTGTCACCATTCTCGGCGTGATGATTATGATGTTTGTGACCAACTTTACTTTGGCACTGATTACAGTGCTGGCGCTGCCGATTTGCTCTTTGATTGCCAGCGCAATTACCAAGCGCTCGCAAAAGTACCACTCGCGCCAGTGGGAGCAGACCGGTGAAATCAACGCGCATGTGGAGGAAATGTATACCGCCCACAAGCTTGTGAAGGTTTTCAATCACCAGGAACAGAGTGTGGAAGAGTTTAATGCAATTAATGAAGATTTGCGCCGCTCCACGCAACTTGCGCACACCATGACAGGCTTGGTCATGCCGCTCAATGATGCGGTCAACAACCTGGTCTTTGTGTTCATCTGTGTGGTTGGCGGTGTGCTGAGCATCAGCAGCGACACCATCAATGTGGGCGACATTACGGCGTTTTTGGTTTATTCCAAACTCTTCACATTCCCGATTCAGAACATTTCCGCCACGCTCAACCAGCTGCAGAGTGCGCTCGCCTCTTTCGAGCGCGTGCACAACCTGCTCGATGAAGAAGAACTGATTCCCGAAACGGTTAACACCACCCTCGGCGAAGTCAAGGGCAAGGTGGAATTTCGCGATGTGCGCTTCCGCTATCAGGAGGACAAACCGCTCATTGAAAATATGAATTTGGTTGTCGAACCCGGGCAGACAGTTGCGATTGTCGGCCCCACCGGTGCAGGCAAGACCACGATTGTCAACCTCTTAATGCGTTTCTATGAGCTGCGCGGCGGGCAGATTTTAGTGGATGATGTTGACATTACCGACATCAGCCGCGAGGAGCTGCGCTCCACCTTCGGCATGGTGCTGCAGGATACCTGGCTCTTCAGCGGTACGATTAGAGAGAATATTGCCTACGGTAAGCTCGGCGCAACCAACGATGAGATTGTGGCGGCTGCCAAGTCCGCCCGCGCCAATCACTTCATCAAAACCCTTTCCGAGGGTTATGACACGGTGCTGGAGGAAGAGGGCTCCAATGTTTCGCAGGGACAGCGGCAGCTGTTGACCATTGCCAGAGCCATTCTTGCCGACCCGAAGATTTTGATTTTGGATGAAGCGACTTCTTCGGTGGATACGCGCACCGAGGTGCAAATTCAAAAGGCAATGCTCAATTTGATGCAGAACCGCACCAGCTTTGTGATTGCGCACCGACTTTCCACCATTCGCGATGCCGACACCATTTTGGTGATGAATAACGGACAGATTGTGGAAACCGGCAACCACAAGGAACTCTTGGAGAAAAAAGGCTTTTACTACGAACTGTACAATGCACAGTTTGCCGGGGAAGAATAAACAGGTGTACCTGTTTATTCTTCCGTATACAGTGTTCAGTTTTCAGTGTTCAGCAGGGCGGATGTTATCCGCCCTTTTTTAGGCTTGATGTTTAGAACAATTACATACCAAATTGAACAAGAGCAAAGTATTCTTGCCTTTTTAAAGGGCAGGGAGGGGTATTCTGCGCGCTTAATTACCGCGCTGCGGCAGCTGGAACAAGGCATACTCTTAAACGGGGAACACGCCAAAACCACCGCCGTGATGCGCGCGGGAGACACCTTGACTGTCAATATCCCGCTCGGTGAAAGTGCCATTGAACCGGTTGAGCTGCCGCTGCAGGTGGTGTATGAAGATGCTGATGTGCTCGTGGTCAAAAAAGAAGCCTTTCGCGTTTGTCACCCGACCCGCAACCACCAGGGCGACACGCTTGCGAATGCGGTTGCCTTTCACCTGCAGCAAGAGGGAAAAGCGTGCACCTTCAGAGCCGTGAACCGCCTCGACAGAGACACCACCGGCTTGGTAGTGATAGCACTCAACCGCCTCGCTGCCGGCAGACTGCGCGAAAGTTTAGAGAAAACGTACATTGCGCTGGTGTGCGGCAAAATAGAAAAAGGCGGCACAATTGATTTGCCGATTGAGCGCACGGATGCGCGCAAAATCACCCGCCGCGTGGGGGCAGAGGGTGTGCGCGCCGTCACACACTTCGAGGTTGTCGAGCAGCGAAAAGACAGCACCCTGCTCAAAATCAACCTGGAAACCGGCAGAACGCACCAAATTCGGGTGCACTTTGCCGCCATCGGACACCCGCTGGTCGGCGACACGATGTACGGCAGCGGGAGCGACACCATCGACCACCAGTGCCTGCACTGCGGTGAGGTTCGTTTTCTGCAACCGGTGACAAAAGAGCCAATCAGGCTTTATTCCAAGCCGTCTTGGCAGTAAAAAAAGGACTGTTGCAGACAGTCCTTTTTCAGTGTTCGGTAGTGCCGCTTTGCGGCACTTTTTTTTAAACTTTTGCTTGAAACATTAATCCTCAAACAAATAGGTTCTTGTCTCATAAGGTCTGAGCACAAAGCCGTTATTGACAATCGGGGTTTTGGAATAGTTTTGGAATACCAGCTCCCCTTCTTCCAGATTGTAGCCCTTGGGCGCTTCAAAGCGCACACCTTTTGCGGTGAAGGAGTTGACTGTCAACAGGCGGGTGTTGCCGAGCACGCGCTCAAAAGCATAAATATCGTTGCTTTTTTTACAGTATTCTTTATATTTACCCTCCAAAACAACCTCATTTTCCTTGCGGAAGGCAAGGAGCTTTCTGTAGAAATTGAGCACAGAGTTTTCATCCGCTTCCTGTGCCGCCACATTGATTTCTTTGTAGTTGGGGTTGACATAGAACCACGGCGTGCCGGCAGTAAAGCCTGCGCTCGGACTGTTATCCCACTGCATCGGGGTTCTGGCGTTATCGCGGCAGGAGAGTTTAATCATCTTATCAATCCACTTTTGGGAGAAGTGCATTTTGCGGAAGACTGCCGCGTTATTTTTGGCGAACACATCCACAAACTTATCGGCATCCAAATCAATATTGGTCATGCCGATTTCCTGCCCCTGGTAAATAAACGGTGTTCCCTTTTGCAAAATATACATGCTCGCAAGCATTTTGGCGCTCTGCTCTCTGTATTTTTCGCTGCCGTAGCGGCTGACAATGCGCGGATGGTCGTGGTTTTCAATATACAGCGCGTTCCACGCCTTGCCGTCAAGCTTGGTTTGCCAGTCGGAGAAGGCTTTTTTCATCTTCTTTAAGTGAAATTTCGTGTGCAGAAAGTCCATTAAAAAGCAGTCGGCTTCCATGTGCTGGAAGTGGAACATCAAGTCAAGTGTCTTGTGCTTTTCATCGATATATTCCAAAGCGGTTTTCGGCTTCATCATCGGCGCTTCGCCGACCACAAAGCAGTCGTATTTATCGAGCACATCCTCTTTAAACTCGGTGAGGTATTCCTTGACATGCGGGCCGTTAAAGTAGTGCTCCATACCGGTAGCGGCAGGCAGCGGGAACCCGTTGGGCAAGCCCTCTTTTTTGGAAATGAGGGTAATGACATCTTCACGGAAGCCGTCGACACCCATATTCAGCCAAAAGCGCATAATGTCTTTGACCTCGTTGCGCACTTGGGGGTTATCCATATTCAAATCGGGTTGCTTTTTGGCAAACACATGCAGGTAGTATTCTCCGGTTTGTTCGTTGCGTTCCCAGGCACAGCCGTCAATGAGCGAGAGCCAGTTGTTGGGCGGGCGTTTGCCGTTTTTGCCGCGCCCTTTGCGCCAAAAATAGTAGTTGTGATAGGGACTTTCGGGATTGATGCCTTCAACAAACCACTTGTTTTCATCCGAAGAGTGGTTGACCACTAAGTCCATAATTACCTTTAAGCCCAAAGAGTGGGCCTTGTCGAGCACCTTTTTGAAGGTTGCCAAATCGCCGTAGTCGGGGTGAATGTTTTTGTAGTCGGCAATATCGTAGCCGTAGTCGGCATTCGGGCTCGGGTAAAGCGGGCTGAACCAAATGCAGTCCACCCCCAAGCTTGCAACATACTCGAGTTTTGAGTAAATGCCTTCCAAATCGCCGATGCCGTCACCGTTTCCGTCACAAAAACTGCGCGGCCAGATTTGGTAGACACTCATACTTTTGTAGTCCATATAATTACCATAGCCTTTCAGCCCACAAATGATAAAAGAATCCAAATAACCCTTTGTGGGCGAAAAGGCGTTAAGTGGTCATTTTTTCCATCTTCAAACATCTGCATCGCAGTGTTTGAAGGGAGATGTCATTTAAAATAGTGTGAGAATCACACTATCTCTGCTTTTGGTATACGAATATTTTAAATGAAAACTGCACTTCGAGGCAGTCAATGCTCTCTAATTTTTGAACATCCTGCGGTGCGGTTTTGATTGCATAGGGTGTCATGGCAAAAAGGGTGGAAAGTTCTGCACCGCTAAGGGTTTTGCGGTAGTCGCAAACGCTTTCTTCCGGCAGGGAAAAACCCTCTAAAGCGCTGCTTTTCGGGGTGTTTTCATAAGCGCTTTCATACACCGCCTGCTTGAGTTCAAGCAAATGCTTTTCCAGAGGTATCACCATAAACAGCAGCCCGCCGGGCTTTAAAATGCGCCGGTATTCCTCTTTGGCAAAAGGGGAAAAGATATTGAGCGCCGCATCACAACTGCCGCTGGCAATCGGCAGGTTGAAAGAGCTTGCAACCGCCCGCAAAAAGCGCGGGCTGCGGCGCTTGGCAACCGCAAGCGCTTCTTTGGAAATGTCGGTGGCAAGCACCTCGGCTTGCGCGAAAGTGTCGCTGACAGCGCAGGTATAGTAGCACTCGCCGCAGCCGCAGTCGGCAATCACACAGGGTGCTTGCAGGTGCGCTCGCATCGCGGCAAGCAGCGCCTCTTTGAGCGGGGCATAGAGCCCGCTTTGCATCACTTCGTAGCGCGCGAGCGCCATTGGCTTACTGTCTCCGTGCTGCGAGCCGTCATGCCCCAAAAGCAAATTGACATAGCCTTTTTTGGCTTTGTCAAACAGGTGGGAGCGGCGGCAGACAAAGCTTTGTTTGCCTTCTATTAAGTTTTCACCGCACACGGGGCAGATAAATGGCATAAGATGTTTCCTCAACTTTTAATAGTAATAGTATAGCACAGTTTTCGCTATTTGCAAAAAAGAATTAATATGCTACAATAAACTATATGGATTACGCTTGGTGCGAGAGAGAAAAGGAGTGCCGATGCAACAGCTGATGAGTTATATGCGCGCTGCAATGGAGCGCTATGATATGATTGCCGAAGGCGATGTGGTTGCCGTTGGCGTTTCGGGCGGCAAAGACAGTGTGGCGCTGCTTTGTGCGCTTGCCGCCATGCGCCGCTTTTACCCTAAGTCCTTTACACTCAAAGCCATCACGCTCGACCCCTGCTTTGGCAATCAAAACGGCGATTACAGCGCGCTTGCAGCGCTGTGTCAAGAGCTGAATGTCGAGTACATTCTTGAGCGCACCAACCTTTACCACGTAGTCTTTGAAACGCGCAGGGAGAAAAACCCTTGCGCCCTCTGCGCTAAATTGCGGCGGGGCATGCTCCACAATGCCGCCCGGCAGGCGGGCTGCAATGTCATCGCCCTCGGCCACCACAAAGATGATGCGGCGCAAACCGCGCTGATGAACCTCTTCAACGGCGGTAATTTTACCTGTTTCTCGCCAAAATCGTATCTTTCGCGCAGGGAGTTGACCATGATTCGTCCGCTTATTTTCGTGCCCGAGCGCCACATTGAAAAGGTGGTCAAACAAGAAAAACTCCCCGTTGTCAAATCCGCCTGCCCGGCAGACGGTGTCACCGAGCGGCAGGAAATGGGAGCAATTATCACGCAATTAGGGGGAAAATATGAAAACCTGCCCGAGAAAATTCTTCATGCTTTGCAGAAAGGAAACATCAGCGGTTGGTAAGCGCAGCACTGCGCGTGCAGGCGCTGTGCAATGCGATGGGAGCGAAAACGGATAAAAACCATAAATTTTGCTTAAAGTGTAGAAATTGCCAAAAAAATATGTTATAATAAAAAACACGATTGTACTTTCAATAATGAAAATTTGCTTAGCGGGCTTTCAAGCAAAGCGCGCAAAAGCGGATTTTGATTATAAAACGAAAATTACGAAAGGAGAAAAACGAAATGAATACTACTGTGACTCAAGATTTTGCTAACGGTGCA
>JAFRLX010000100.1 GCA_017430965.1 Clostridia bacterium
ATTATTAAATACATTAATAAAGCAGGGATTGTCCTTTATGACAATCCCTGCTAAAATTGTAAGTCAACTATGCCCTATTTTGCCGCTTCCAGTACAGCATACAAACTGGTATCGGTACCGAAGGTGTCGGCATTGTACAAGTACAGCACATCGGTAATATCCTCCTGCCCGATGATATCCCCTGCATAATCATAGTAATAGCGCGGGTCGATAATGGTGATAGAATCAAAGTACGGCCATAAGAACTGTGCCATACAATTAAAATAGCTGTCCTTAAACACCAACAGATTTCTGCCGGTTTGCGCCGTGGTCTGAATATCAATGCGTGGATGGTTGCCGCCAAAGAAAACCGTATATTTATCGTTATTCTCCAATTCTGCGGTTTTATACATGGATGCCGATTTCTCGCGCGCTCCGACATATTCAACCGAATAGAGCAAATCTGTTTTCGGAATATACACATCCACGGTGTCTCTTGCAGAAAAACTCCCGCTCTTGGAGGAAAGGGTTCCTCTAAAGGAATCGGAAACCGTGAGCACATCATAATCCTTTATCACATTTTTTAACTTCATTTGCCCGGCAAGCTGCTCAAATGCCGTTTTTGCGCCGAGGCTGGTCCAGTGGTGGTCGGTTAAATAATAGATATATTCATCGTTGTGTTCCTTCAGCGCTGCGCTGACATCCACAAACTGCTCTTTCTCCAATTTTTGTTCTATCGATTTCAGGAAAGCTGCCTGGTCAGGAACCGGCGCGCCCTTGGGCAGGTTTGCGTTTTGCACACTGACTGCATTCGGAACAATGCACACATAATTGCGCACCTTCTTGAAATCCTTTTGGAAAGCATTCATCGCTTTCACATTTCTATCTAACGCCTCTTGGTTCGGCTCTTCCGGCTTGAGATACAGCTGTCCCTTTTTCCCCAGGTATACACCGCCGTTTTCTTTTTGTCCCAGTGCCTTCTTAATGCTCAAATTGACACCGGTCCACATATCTCTGCCGCCGAAATGGTCATTAAAATAGGCATTGAGGTCCTGTGTGTAGCTGCCGTCCCACAGCGCGGAAAAAGAAAAGTGCGGCATGGAAGCAAGCTTTCTGTTTTCTCTGACAGAGAAATCCTTTGCAGGGCGCAACAAGGTATACAAGCCAAGTGTCAGGCACAGGCTTAAAAATACTGCCGAGAATGTAATAAAAATTCGATTTTTTCTTTGTTTCACTGCACTCACCTCAAAACGCCGCATACAAGAAGGAAGTATAGGTATCACTGACCATACACGCTACACATAACAAGAAAATAACCACCATGATAATGGCATGCACCGGGAAATAATGGGTGTACTTCTGCCGCTTAATGTTGTTGATAACATTGCGCAGAACCGGCAAGGATAAGAACGCCGCTATCAATAACAGAATGATGAATGAAAAGAGATAGTACCCTCCTGCGCTGCCGCCGGTTCCAATACCGAACATATTGCCAAGATACACAAAAGCATCCTTTAAGGAATCGGAGAAGAAGAATACCCAGCCAATCATCACAACAAAGAAGGTTAGGCACCTGCGCACAATTTTCGGCACCTTATTCATTACCTTATCTAAGAACAATCGCTCCGCTGCATTAAAGACAAAGTGGTATAAGCCCCACACAATGAATGTGAAGTTCGCACCATGCCAAATACCGGTAAGCAAAAATACCACAAAGAGATTGAAGACCGTTCTCTTGTCTCCCTTGCGGTTGCCGCCCAGCGGAATGTACACATAGTTTTTGAAAAACGCTCCGAGGCTGATATGCCACTTGCGCCAAAAATCGCCGATATTCACCGCGGTATACGGATGGTCAAAGTTTTGCGGCATCGTGTACCCGAACAGCTTGCCCAAGCCGATTGCCATATCCGAATAACCGGAAAAATCAAAATAGAGCATAAAGGTATAGCCGAGCGCGCCCAACCACGCCTCCAGCGCCGTGCGCTGTCCTGCGGTACTGATTGCAGTGAACAGAATGCTCAAATTGCCTGCCAACAGCATCTTTTTGGCAAGCCCCGTAATAAATTGCTCAATGCCGAGGTTCACATTCTGGCGGGTGATGCTGACATTCTCCAGCATGCGCATAAATTCATTGTAAGAGACAATCGGTCCGCTGGTAATTTTCGGAAAAAAGGTGATATAAAGCACAAAATCAAAAAAGCGCGGCACATCCTCCTTTTCTCGATATACATCGCACAAAAAAGAAATCAAAGAAAATGTGACAAAAGAAATACCAATCGGAACCGCCAGACCGAAGGACGCCTTGGAGAGCCCGAAAATCGAACGGAAAAAGTTAAAATACTTAAAATATGCCAAAAAAGCAATGTCTGCCGCTAAACCGGATATTAAAACAAACCGTGCGGCTTTTGCCTGCCCGTCATTCTTAAAGCGCTGCATTTGCTTTGCCGTGAAGAAATTAAACAGGATGACCGCAAACAAATAAATAAGGTCACTGATATTTCCCCATGCAATAAACACCAGGCTGGCAAAGATTAAATAGCCTTTTTTTGCCTTTTGCGGTATCACTCTGTAAAGGAGTGCGGAAATCGGCAAAAACAAGCAAACAAAAATCAGTTGATTAAATGCCATTGCTCCCCTCCTTACAATGCTTCGCGAAAGGCAGCATCCGCCTTGCTGCAATCCTTGTGCACCACAAACAGAATATAATTGCCCTGCACATCTACCACGGAGGAATCGGTTAACAGCGCATACTGCTCCACACCGTAACCGTCAAAGCTCTTTTTTTGCGTGGCAAGCCTTGCTTCAATGGCATCTTTTACCTGTTGCTGTTGGTCAATTTCTTTGAGTTGCACAATCAGCAGCTCCTCAGCATCCATATTGGATTTCGGCCAATACAGAAACACGCTCTCAAACTCTGCGCTGTCCAAACCGTATAGCCTTTTAAAGCTGCTGTCATTGCCCTTTTGCATTTTTTTAAGGTCAATAGATTTGCTCACTGCACTGCTGACCTCTTTCATCGGCGCTTTGCTGATTTTGTTTTGACTTGCAAACACAATCAAAACAACCACAAACGCCAGGAAAATGCCCCAACGCAATACTCCGAATATGATGTTTTTGCTTGTCAAATTCTTCATGGTTCACTTACTTCCGACACAACTGTCGCCATATATAAATTCTTCGCCCAAAGCGGGTAGAACGCTTTTGCCAAATGCACACCGTCGGCATCATATAAGGTGCTCATATATTCTTCTACCAGCTCACTGTTGTCCACATAGATAACGCCTTTTTCTTTACAAACGGTTTGCAGCGCTTTGTCAAACTCCGGAATTTTGCGCCAAACAGGGTTGTCCTCAAGCGCCGCCTCTGTCGCGGGAAGAATGGAAGAAGCCACAATCGTGGTATCCGGCAAGGCTTTTTTGAGTTCATCAAAGACCTTGCGCAGTTCTGCGGCGTATTCCTCACCGTTTGCCCACTCACCGATACCCGTATCATTCAAACCATAGCACAGGTAAACCGTGGCAGGTGCAATTTCTTTAAGCTGATCGATATCGGTTAAAACATCGCGAATGGTATTGCCGCCTGCGGCAAACACTCTGTCATCTCTTAAAAAGTCGTAGTAAGAAAAACCGACGCAACGGGAGTCTCCCATAAAAACATAATTGTCGAATAGCGACCAAACATTGCTATCATCTTCTTCTAATTCGCCTTCCACCTGCTGTTCAAGCTCTTTTACCATCGCTTCCACACGCATGGTCTTGATGGTTTTTTCAACCTCTTTCGGGTCTTTCTTTTCGAGCTCTACAAGCTGCTCCGGCGCTTGAATTTGCTTTGGTTTCATGTTTTGAACCGCTTCCGAAATCATCACACTAATCAAAACCACACCGCATACGGCAATGCTCATCACCATCGTATACAGCTTGGTTTTATTCATGTTTGAAATATAATTCTTAATGCGTTGCAGCATGTTGACTCCCCCGGGGAAAAGAGCAGGCGAAACCTGTTCTCATGAAACCCTCTTTCCTCTTATACCAATTTAAGGTAATTAATACATTCTTTATTATTATAAAGGAGTTTTTTCTTTTTTTCAACTATATATAGTGTTTTTTTAAAAAAACACATCAAAATACGGGAAGTGCCACGCACTTCCCGTATTTTGAAAACACATTGCTGTGAAGTTTACGGTTGCCGAGGGCTCTCGCCCTCGGGCTTTTTTAAAAAGGAGTAAAACATGAAATGAATTGTTCTATTTTGTCACATTGCTGTGTAGTTTGTTGCTGCCGAGAGCTATTGCTCTCGGACTTTTTTTATATCATAATCACCTCTCAGTGAGATTTCGCGCTGCCGAGAGCTGCTGCCCTCGGGCTTTGTTTAAAAAGGAGTAAAAACATGAAATATTAGAAACATATTGCTATGTTGTTTGCGGTTGCTGAGGGCTTTCGCCCTCAGCCTTGTTAAAAAGGAGTAAAAATATGAAATATCTAAAACATATTGCTATGTTGTCTGCGGTTGCCGAGGGCTCTCGCCCTCGGGCTTTGTTAAAAGGAGTAAAAAATATGAAATGAAAAAGTTATATCTCAAAGCTGCGGAAGTGTTTTTTTCTCCCGCTGCCGGGATAACAGCCCCAAGTTCCCTTGGGATGAGAAGATTGGGTGAAGTATCACCCGATATGAAAACAAAAACAATCGCTATGTTCTGTTTTGCGTTAAGGGTTTGCTTCCCTTAACCTGCTTTTAGTATAGCCGCCCTATGTGAAGAAAGTATAAAGTCGATGTTAAAACTGTATGAAAAGAAAGTGAACAAAATGTGAAGAAGGATTTGTCGCGCTAACTGCCGCCAACCGGCTGCCGGCTGCTAAAAAAACAGAGCCGCCTGTTGACAGGCAACTCTGTTTAAAAATCTATATCGTATTTCTCTATTGTTTAACCAATCTTGCTCCAGTTGTAGGTGTTGATAAAGGTGGTCTTTTCCAAGCTTGCGGTAACCTTACCGATGCTCATCAGTTTTACATCCATCTTTGCATCACCATAGATGAACAAAGAAGTATGCAGCTGTACAAGGTAACCGGAAGCCGGGTCAATGATTGCCACGATTGCGGAATCCTTATAAGTCAGGTTTGCATAGTAAATGGTGCCGTTGCCGCCGAAATCGGTCAGCAAATCACCTGCCTGTACCGTACCCATGCAATGGGCATGCGGAGTATCGGGTGTCACCTTCGGGTCGGTCATTTCACACTGTGCATCATTCAAAACGATGGTAATCTTCCAATAGCCATCAGACAATTCTTCTGCCTTGGCTTCCTTAACCATATCCTCTGCAAGTTCGCACATATAATCCTGTTCCCATGCGGGAAGGGTGTTCTTCGGCGTTCTCACTTCTTCGGTGGTGGTTGTTTTGTTGCCGTTTTTATCTGTGCCGCCGGAGAAAGCGCAGGTGTACTCTTCCGGTTGCGGGGAGAAAGAATCAATAAGCTTGTTTGCCGTAGGCATTAAGCTCGGTGCTAACTCTTTACCGGTTTCATCTACGATAATGGCGCCGACTTGAATCTTAGCACCCTCGGCAATGACATCCACAGTCTGCTCATTGGCAGCCTTGGTGGCATTGGCAACATCGGTATATGTCTTTAAAATTGAGGCTTTGTCGGCGGGGAGCTTCGAGCAATCCACACCGGATTTGGAAGAAGCCTCTAACTTGTTATACTCTACATCGGAGGACTGGTCCTGACCGTTCTTGGCTGCAAGACAGCCGGGGCAGGTACATTCCACAGATACTTTTTTTACCAGCATGCTGCAGCCTGTAAAGGAAAACAGTAAAACAGCCGCTAATACAATTGCAATTATTCTTTTCAACTGACTAACTCCTTTCTTGCTTTTTGGGGAACACAATCCAAAAATCTAAAACTCAAACGAATCAGCCAATTTCTGACCAGTTGTAAATAATATCGGATTTAACATTAATGGAACCCTGTAATTCGAAGCCTAACTTACCGGTTGCATCAATCACATAATCCATGTGGTGCACTAATTGTACCAGGTAACCGGAAGTCGGGTCGATTACTGCGCTCAGGGAAGATTCTTTATAGTTAATCTTCGCATAGGTAATCTTAGCGGGGCCGAAGGACTTCAAGAGGTCGGAGGACTTCATGACGCCGGTGAACTTCGCTTGCGGAGTTTCGGGGTTGTTGTCGGGAGTGGTGAACTCAACCTCGGTGGGCTTGACAGTGATTTCAAGCTTCCAATAACCATCTTCCAGCTTCTCAATCTTAGCATCGGCAATGTCGGCATCGGTCAATGCGGACATATACTCCTGACCGCTGACGGGAAGAACATCTTTCGAGGTGGAATCGTTGCCGTCTTCATCCTTAACATTCGAGTCAACACCGTTGACAAAGGTGTATTCGGAAGTCACGCCTGCGGGAGCAAAGCTCTTTACAAGGCCTTTAACGGTTTCCATTGTGCCGTCGCCTGCGGGCTTGCCGCCGGTGCTCAGCGCAGTGATATCGGTCTTGGCGCCGGGGTCATTCTTCGCCAACTTTTGGTTGGGAACGGCTTTGGTTGCATTGGCAACATCATTGTACAGTTTCAGGATGCCTGCCGGATCGCTGGGCATATTGGAGCAATCCACACCGGAATTACCGTTGGCTTTTAACTTGGTATACTCCGTGTCGCCGCCTGCCTGCGCATTACAGTCACAAGTACAATCGATGGTAACGTTCTTGGCGCAGCCTGCAAAGCAGCCGACCACAAGAAGAGTTACTAAAACAAGAGAAATAACTTTTTTCATTTTGGGAAATCCCCTTTCATTAATTTGCTTCTCATACTTAAAACTACCAAAAATGGGCGCAAAAATGCCTTTGATAATTTTATATGCAATACTAATTTATCTTATTTTATAATAAAAGTCAATAAAAAATATACGCTTTTCACCCAAAAAATTATATTTTTTGCAAAGATTTGTAATTTCGCACAAAATATGTTATACTTTTTTGGATGAATTGCGAGGTGAGTTCAAAATGAAATTGATCTCTTGGAATGTCAACGGTATTCGCGCCTGTGCCAAAAAAGGTTTTGAGGACTTTTTTCGGGAAAGCGATGCCGATATTTTTGCCATTCAGGAAACCAAATGCCAGCCGGGGCAGTATGAATTAGATGCGCCCGAGTATCAACAATATTGGAATTCTGCCGAGCGCAAAGGCTATTCCGGCGTAGCGGTTTTTGCAAAAAAAGAGCCGCTGGATGTGCGCTTCGGTATGGGCATTGAAGAACACGACAAGGAAGGAAGAATCATCACCGCGGAATACGATGATTTTTACTTTGTCACCTGCTACACGCCCAACTCCAAAAATGAACTGTTGCGCTTGGATTACCGCATGATTTGGGAGGATGCATTCAGAGAATTTTTGCAAAAATTGGATGCCGAAAAACCTGTGATTTTCTGCGGAGATTTGAATGTGGCGCACGAAGAAATCGACTTAAAAAATCCCGATACCAACCACAAAAACGCAGGCTTTACAGATGAAGAAAGAGGCAAGTTTACCGCCCTTTTAGAAGCGGGCTTTACCGACTCCTTCCGCCTGCTCCATCCCACGCAAACCGGCGCCTACTCCTGGTGGAGCTACCGCATGAGAGCAAGGGACAGAAACGCCGGCTGGCGCATCGACTACTTCTGCGTTTCCGACAGAATAAAAGACAAAATCAAGGCGGCAACCATCCGCTCCGACATTTTCGGCTCCGACCACTGCCCGGTAGAGCTGGAAATTGATATCTGAGCAGCCGGCAGGCAGCGAAAGGCAGCGTTTCTACGCAACACATTTAATCGGGTGCGGGTGTCCCGCCCTTAATGATTCACTATCACTCAAACAGTGTTTATAAAGAAAGAGGTAAAAATGAAGAATAAATTAGTTCCCGTTTCCTTAATCACCGGCTATCTCGGTGCGGGTAAAACCACTGTTTTAAACCATGTGCTTTCCAATCAGGAGGGCTATAAGGTTGCCGTCATCGTCAACGACATCGGCGAGGTCAATATTGATGCTTCTCTTATTGCCAAGGGCGGCACCGTTACCCAAAAAGATGAAAACTTGGTGCCGCTTTCCAACGGCTGTATTTGCTGCACGCTCAAGGTGGA
The DNA here is from genome assembly GCA_017430965.1 of Clostridia bacterium. Classification (GTDB taxonomy): domain Bacteria; phylum Bacillota; class Clostridia; order Oscillospirales; family Acutalibacteraceae; genus RUG714. The sequence goes on from JAFRLX010000100.1 coordinate 8,101, forward strand.
TTTGATGAACCAAATCATTGAACTTGCCACCTCCGGCAAATTCGATTACATCCTCATTGAAGCCTCCGGCATTTGTGAGCCGGGACCGATTGCCGGCACCGTTTGCATGCTGGATGGGAGCGACCCTTCCTTTAACTTGCCCGCCGTCGCTTACCTCGACAGCATCACCACGGTGGTGGATGCTGCGCGCATGGCGGATGAATTCGGCGCAGGCAAGGCACTTTTAGAGCACGATTTAGACGAAGAAGATATTGAAAACCTGCTCATTCAACAAATCGAATACTGCACCACAATCATTCTTAATAAAGTAGATGATGTGACTCCCGCAGAGAAAAAAGCGGTATTGGAAGTCATTCGAGCGCTGCAGCCGGAAGCAAGGATTATTGAAACCAATTACGGCAAGGTAGCGGTCAAAGAAATCCTCTCCACCGGCTATTTTGATTATGAAAAAACCGCTTCCAGCGCCGGTTGGCTGAAGGCGATGGAGATGGAAGGCGAAAACTCCGAACACCTTGCAGAAGAGCACGAAGCACACGCAGAAGAACACGAACATCATGAGCACCATGACAGTGACAATCATCACGAAGGGCATCATCACCATCATCACCACCATCACGAAGAAGGTGAAGCGGAGGAATACGGCATTGCCACTTTTGTGTACCAAAATGTAAAACCCTTTGACCAACTCAAATTTGAAAACTTTGTGTTTGCACACTGGCCGAAGGAAGTCATCCGCGCAAAGGGTCTGTTTTGGGTGAAAGAACAGCCGAACATCGCCTTTATTTTCGAACAGAGCGGCAAACAAAAAACCGCCACGGATGACGGTGACTGGATTGCCGCTTTCCCCGAAAAAGAGAGAGAAATGATACTGGAAATGAATCCCGATTTAAAGGCAGCCTGGCACCCTGTTTACGGTGACAGAATGAATAAGCTGGTCTTTATCGGCAGAGGGATGGATAAACAGGCAATTATCCAAGCTTTGGATGCCTGCATTGCCAATGATAAATAAGGCTTTGGGGGCCGCAAGGGCTCCCAAAGCCTTATTTTTTTATGCAATGCTTAAAAAGGAAAACAGCGGTATGTTTCTAAGAACCCAGTACAGCAGCAGACAACTGCACAGTATGATATAAAACCATTTATTGCGCGGCAGCAGATGCACCTCCTTTAAAAAGAAGCGAAACCACTGTTCGACATATAACAGAATTCCCAAAACTGTCGCTAACAATGCAAAGGGGTTGAGCAGAATGCTCTCCCAAAACTGTCCGCTCAATAATGCACGCAATGCTCTGGTCATGCCGCAGCCGGGGCACAGAATGCCCAGGTGCACATAAAAAGGACACTTCATGGCAAAGCCGGATTTTAACACAACCACTCCTGCAACAATAACAAGCGGTGCCAAACACAGCAAAACCAGGCGCCATATATTCTCTTTAAATAAAAACTTTTTTTTCATAAAAAAATTATATACATTTCATAACGGCTTGTCAAATGCGAAAAATGATAATCCTGCAAATGTGTAGAAAAACGAAGAAAACATGAGAAAACAAGAGCTTTTGATATTTATTTTAATTTTGGTGTTGACTTCAAAATAGACTTGTGGTAAGATAGTCGGGCATTAAAAAATAACGGAGGTAGAACTATGTCAACTACTATGCCCAAGGCAAATGAGATTGAGCGTAAATGGTATGTAATTGATGCCGCCGGCAAACCGCTCGGCAGAACTGCAGCAAAGGCTGCGGAAATCCTGAACGGCAAGCACAAGGTTGATTTTGCACCCCATGTTGACTGCGGCGATTTTGTGATCATCATCAACGCCGAAAAGGCAGTGCTCACAGGCGCAAAAGCAGATAAGAAAATCTATTATCACCACACAGGCTATATCGGCAACATGAAAAAGATTTCTGCAGGTGACTTAATGAAGAAAAACCCCGCAAAGGCTATGACCTTAGCCATTAAGGGTATGCTTCCTTCCAACACAATCGGCAGAAAATCCATGACAAGACTGAGAGTTTATGCAGGTGCAGAGCACAATAATGCAGCGCAAAAACCCGAAGTGCTTGAATTTTAATGAAGGGAGTTAAAAGTTATGTACGAAAGTAATTATTTTTACGGCACAGGCCGCAGAAAGAGTTCCGTTGCTCGTGTGCGCGTGTATCCCGGCACCGGCAAAATCACTATCAACGATAGAGATATTGACGATTATTTCGGACTTGAAACTCTCAAATTAATCGTTAATCAGCCTTTCGCCGTTACCGGCACCGAAGGCAAGTACGATATCGTTTGCCGCGTGAACGGCGGCGGCGTAACCGGTCAGGCAGGCGCGATTCGCCATGGCCTTTCCAGAGCTTTGTTGCAGGCAGATGAGAACCTCAGACCCGCCCTCAAAAAGGCAGGCTTCTTGACCAGAGACCCTCGCATGAAGGAAAGAAAGAAGTACGGTCTCAAAGGCGCTCGTCGTGCTCCTCAGTTCTCGAAGAGATAACAACCATTCAAACAGCCCTCAAAAGGGCTGTTTCAGACTGTCGAAAAAGTGGCTGAAACCACGCGACTATTTATCATTCTTATAATATCATTTTTTTTAAATTGTATTAAA
>JAFRLX010000014.1 GCA_017430965.1 Clostridia bacterium
AGATAATCCGATTATTGAATCGCTAAACGGATGGATAAAGGAAGAACTGCGAATAGATTTTGATATTTACCATTGCAAGGATGTACCGGCATTAATTGAAAACTACATAATCTATTACAACACTGAACGACCTTCTGCCAATTGCGGCAGAAAAAGCCCTGTTCAGTTCAGAACTGAACAGGGCTTTTAACCTTAAATCGTAAATTTAACTTTTTTAGTGTCCACTTTTACTTGACAACTTCAGTTTGCACCGCTTTTATAGTTAAAATAAAATTCAATACCTTATTTTAAAGCCTCTTTTGCCTGCTCCGTTAAAGCAGTGAATGCCTTGGGGTCGGAAATGGCAATTTCGGAGAGCATCTTTCTGTTGAGCTCAATGCCTGCCTTTTTAAGGCCGTTAATAAAGGTAGAATAGTTCATACCGTTTTGCTTGCAAGCTGCAGAGATTCTGGTAATCCACAATCTTCTGAAATCTCTCTTCTTCTGCTTGCGGCCGATGTAAGCATAGTTGCCGGATTTCATCACGGCTTCTTTGGCGGTCTTAAAGAGCTTGCTCTTTGCGCCATAGTAGCCTTTTGCCATTTTTAAAGTCTTTTTTCTTCTTTTGCGAGTCATCATCGCGCCCTTAACACGAGCCATTTATCTGTACCTCCGTTATCTGTTTGTTTGATACCTGTTCATAACAGGCAAATACTTCGCCGAAAAGCGAGTGGTTTTTACTTGTAAGGAACTAATCTCTTAATTTGCTTTTGGTTGGTTTTGTCCGCAACCGCAGTTTTGCGCAAATTTCTGGTTCTCTTTGTGGTTTTCTTAGTCAGAATGTGGCTCTTGTTTGCATGAGCTCTGATCGGCTTACCGTTTTTAGAAAGCTTGAAACGCTTTTTTGCACCGGTATGAGTCTTAATTTTAGGCATAATTCTTTCCTCCTTAATAATGCGATAACTTGAAATAACTACTTTGCCTGGTTTGTGACGAGGAACATCAGGATTTGTCTGCCCTCCAGCTTCGGCTGTTTTTCAATGTTGGCAAATTCTTCACAGGCTTCGGCAAAGCGCTTCATGGTTTGAACGCCCATATCCGAATGCCCCATTTCGCGCCCTCTCAAGCGGATGGAACACTTTACTTTGTTGCCCGCTTTGAGGAAACGCTCCGCATGCTTAACTTTTGTATTAAAATCATGAACATCAATGTTTAAAGAAAGGCGAATTTCTTTAATTTCCATGGTTTTCTGCTTTTTCTTATTTTCCTTGGCTTTCTTTGCCTGTTCAAAGCAGTATTTACCGTAGTTCATAATTTTGCACACGGGCGGTTTGGCATTGGGAGCAATGAGAACCAAATCCAAGTCCCTTTCTTCGGCGATTGCGAGCGCCTCTTTCGAGGACATAATGCCGAGCTGTTCGCCGTCATCGGAAATGACTCTTAATTCTTTTCCTTTGATTTGCTCATTGACCAATGTGTTGTTTTTCGCAGCTATTTCCAAGCACCTCCATTTTTTATAAAATCATTATGAACAAAAAGAGCACCGACAGGGCGGTGCAATATCGAAAACGGCAGACTCTCTCTGCTGCCAAAGTGATATTGACCTTTCCGCTCCCGCAAATAAGGTGAAGGCTGTTGCCTTACTTTATTGTTCCGCATTATTCTAATATATGAAGCGGCATTTGTCAAGCAGTATTTTCACTTTTCTAAAAAAAGGCAAAAAAGATGCCGAAAATACCCTGAAAATCGAATGAGTATTTCTCACTTGTTCAAAGTGTTGTTGACAAATTGTTGAAGACTGAAAAAATTGCCGTTAAAAGGGCGAAATTGCTGCGAAAAGATTGTTCAATATTCCATCTTTAAAATGCGGCGTGCAGATGGTACAATATTCTTCCCGCACAAAATGTAAATGTGATTTTTAAGAGGGCTCTGTCGAGACCCTGTGGAGAATAGAATGCAATATAAAGTCAATTTGGCGGCGCTTGATTCTTCTTTTCAGGTGCCCAATGCCTTAGCTGACAATTTTATAAAGCTGGCAAACCCGAAGCATATCCTGATTTTGCTTTGGGTGCTGCGCCATGCCGATTGCCCGAAAAGTGCGGAGGATATTGCAAAAGAACTTCACCTGGATAAAACGATTGTCAATGAAGCGATTTTTTATTGGATCGATAACGGCTTTATTGTGCCCGAAGGGGTCGATGGTGTGCAGCGCGTGGAATTTGCCGCGCCGCCCCCCGCAGCCGAAACAACGCAGCCGGTAGCCGACAAAAAAGAGAAGCCTGCCGCACCGCCCGAAAGCGCACACAAATTGGGCTCTTCCCTTGCGGATGATGAGGACATTCTTGCCAGAGCAAAGGAATCTCCGGAGTTTAAATTCCTGTTGCAAAAAAGCCAGGAAATATTCGGCAGAACCATTTCAAAAGCAGAGCGCTCCATGCTGCTGACACTCATGGACTATTACGGCTTGCCCCCCGAGGTAATTTTAATGCTGGTCAAGTATGCCGTTCTCTCGGGCAGAACCGGTACAAACTATATCCAAACAGTCGGTATCTCCTGGTCGGAGGAAGGCATCAAAACACTCGAAAGCGCAGAAGCAAAAATCAAGCAGCTCAACAAAAACAACCGGCTGTGGCATTCTTTCAGCGAACAGGCGGGCATTGCACACAAAAACCCGACCAAAAAGCAGGAAGCCCTTTTTGTCAAGTGGACAAAGCAGTGGAAAATGAGTATAGAACTGCTTGCTTTCGGCTATGAAAAAATGCTCGACAGTATTGATAAAGTTAACTATAATTATTTAGACAAAATTATCACCTCTTGGCACGAAGCCGGCATCAAAACCATTGGGCAGGCGCAAGCAGCCGAGCAGACTGCCGCGGCAAAGCGCGGCGGAAAACGCGGCAGGAAGGATGGCAGCGGCGCTCCCTCCTTCTCGGTAGAACAGTTTAACCAATTTGTCGATAATTACGAGTTAAAATACACCAAGGAGGAAAGCGATGTATAACCAAAAAGCCATTGCGGCAGCCTTTGCCGCCGCAAGTGCCGACCGTTCCCGCGCGCTGGCAGTTGCCATTGAGCGCAAAGAGCAAATCGAGCAGCAGTACCCGCGCATGGCGGCGATTGCGCGCGAGCTCAGCGACATCGGCGCCTCCATTGCCAAAACCTTTTACAGTCAAAACCCGCAGCAAAGTGTGGATGCGCTTGCCGTGGAAAGCCTGCGCCTGCAAGAAGAGCGCAAGGCGCTTTTGGAAAGCCTGGACCTGCCGCAGGATTACTTGGAACCGCAGTTTTACTGCAAAACCTGTTCGGATACCGGCAGAGTGGAGGGGAAACTCTGCAACTGCATCAAGCAGCGCGCTATTGATTACAGCTTGGAAGAGCTCGCGCGCATTTCCCCGAGCGAACGCTGTTCTTTTGAAAACTTTGATTTGGCGTACTACAAAAATATCACCGACCAAAGCGGTAAAAGCGTGTATGAAAAAGCCAAGGCAAATTTAGAGTATTTAAAAGCCTACAGCGAAGACTTTTCCGAGCACTCAAAATCCCTTTACCTCTTCGGCAAAACGGGACTGGGTAAAACCCACTTGACCCTCGCCGCCGCAAAAGCCGTGATTCGCAAAGGCTACGATGTTGTCTACGGCATGGCGGGTGCGGTGTTTGCCGATATTGAAAAAGAAAAGTTTAAATCGCTGGAAGGCAAATATACCATGCAAAGACTGCTCGAGGCTGACCTGCTGATTTTAGATGACCTGGGCAGTGAATTTCAAACCTCCTTTTCCGCCGCGGTTGCACACAACATTATTGAAGGCAGACTGTTAGCGGGAAAGCCCGTCATCATTACCACCAATTTGGATATTGACGGAATTCACAGCCAATACGGCGAGCGCATTGCCTCGCGCATTATCGGTGAATATGTGCCGATTAAATTTGAAGGCAACGATGTGCGACAACTCAGAAAATTCCGATATTAAAAATATTAAAAAATGCCGTGATTAGAATTTAGGTGAGTCCCCGTAACGAAGTTTGGTTTTTGCGTTGTATTTTCATCCGCCTAAGTGATAAAATTTCCCTTGAATACGGCAAGTATGCAAGAAAAATTTTCTCCCTTATTCGAATAAAACTACTTAGCAAAAACTG
>JAFRLX010000101.1 GCA_017430965.1 Clostridia bacterium
CACACACACCGCGCCGGCATCGGTGCATGGTGTAGGGCTTAAGAGTGTCAAAAAGACCGTTGCAAAGTACAGCGGCTTTTACGAGTGGGAGTATGACGAGGAACAAAAGGAGTTTAAAACGGTAGTATCGTTTTACAGATAAAGGCAGCCTGTGACTGTCTTTATCAATGCAGAATTCCGAATTCTGCACTCCGCATTACAAAAGTGCTTTGCATCAGGCAAAGCCCTTTTTTTACGCTCGTTTTCTTGACTTTTACATCCGCTATTGACTCTTTCTTTTTTTGTCATAAAATAGAGTTAAAGAGGTAATATCGCGTTCATTTTTGTAAGTGGTGATACTACCTCGATTGACGCATCATTTTGATGATTGCCGCACTACGCAATCAAATATCTACTCCACCCAAAGGGCAGCCGCATTGGCTGCCCTTTGGGTATCAAAAACAGATTATTGTGCGCATAGCATCAATCCTGCCGCTTGGTGGGATTGATTTGCGGGTGTAGCGAACCGCGATTGACTCTGCTCGCTTCAAACTTCCAAAAAACGGTTGAATTTGTCTTACAAGCAGTGTATAATAAAATAGTATTCAAAAACACTTCTTTGTACCCGCCGTGCGGGGGAAAGGTTTGGTAATTCAAATGAGTGTAGAAACCTATGCATTCGGCGGTATTGCCGTGGTATCTTTTTTTGTAGCCATCATTGCCTTTGTGTTTAACCGCATGGGCTTTGTGGGCATCGGTCCGTTTTGCTTGGCGCTTGCTTTGGTGGCAGCCGGTGTGATTGGTGTCATTGCCTGCATTCCCAAAACAGACAAAAAGACCAAAAAGAAAAAGACAAAGACAAAGAAACAAAAGAAGGGCGAAGTGCAAGAAGCGCAAGAAGCGGAATAAAACGAAATCTTTTTTCAATAATAAAACAGGGGTTGTTCATTGAGAACAGCCCCTGTTATTTGATTGAACTATTTTGGCTATTTCAGTTTTTCGAGCAAATAGGGAATTGCCTGCTCGAAATTAACACCGTACCAAGGTTTTTCGGCATCCGCCTCGGTCAGAACAATGCTTTCTCTGGTGAAATCTGCCGCAATTTCAATCGCTTTTTCTCTTTTTTTACCCAGCACCAGTGCTGCCAGCAGCGCAGAGGAGAAAACATCGCCCGTGCCGTGGTACTTTGCCGGAATTTTTTCATTGAAGTAGGAGAAGAATTCACCGCTTTGGCTGTCATAACCCATTGCGCCGAGTTTATCGGGCGCAAGGCTGACACCTGTTAAAATGGCGGTTTTGGCGCCGAGGTCGGTGAGCTTGACCAAAATATCTTTGATGTAGGCTTCGTCATAACTGCCGTCCTCTTTATACTCCGTGCCGAGCATAAAGCAGGCTTCGGTCAGGTTCGGGTCAATAATGTCCGCTTTGGCGCACAGTGTTGCCATGTGCTTGGCAAAGGCTTCATCGAAAGCGGGGTAGAGCTTGCCGTTATCGCCCATTGCAGGGTCCACAAATTTGAGAGCGCCTTCACCGAAATCGGCAAAGAACTGCTTCATTAAATCAATTTGCTCAAAGGAACCGAGGTAGCCGGTGTAGAGCGCATCAAACTTGAGCCCTTCCTCCTGCCAGTGTTCGCTAATCGGTTCAATTTGGTCGCTCAAATCCTTAAAGGTAAAGCGGCTGAACATGGTGTGCGTGGAGAGCACGGCAGTCGGAATAATGGCGGCTTCCACACCCATTGCGGAAATAATCGGTAATGCCACGGTCAGTGAGCATTTGCCGTAGCAGGAAATGTCTTGAATGGTGACAATTTTTTTCATAATGACCCCCTCATTCTTCGCTTTGCCGCCTCTTGGTAAGGGGAGGCAGATAAAGCGCATTTTTCTCTATTATACACCAAAGTGGTATTATGAAAATACCCAAAACAATAAATTTCAATAAGGTCAGTTTGTGAAAAAATCCGCTTATGAAAAATACCCTTGCTTTATTTTTTAATTTTAGTATAATAAAGAAGATATATTGATTAATCGAGGAGTTGCAATGTTAGAATTAAAGAATGTCTCCTTTCGTGTCGATTCCGAGACCGGCGAAAAAGAGATTATCGACAATGTCAGCCTGAAAATCGATGAGCGCTTTGTCGCGCTGACCGGTCCCAACGGCGGCGGGAAAAGCACACTTGCCAAGCTGATTATGGGCATTTACCAACCGACAGAAGGCAAAATCTACTTTAATGGTGAGGACATTACCGCAAAAACCATTACCGAGCGCGCGCAAATGGGCATTACCTTTGCGTTTCAACAACCGGTGCGCTTTAAGGGTATCACGGTTTCCGATTTAATCACCCTTGCCAGCGGAAAGAAGCTCAACACCGCGCAGGTGTGCAACTACCTTTCCGAGGTGGGTTTGTGCGCGAGAGATTATGTGGACAGGGAAGTCAACGAGAGCCTTTCCGGCGGCGAGCTCAAAAGAATCGAGATTGCCATGGCAATGGCGCGCGGCACGGAGCTGACCGTGTTTGATGAACCCGAAGCGGGCATTGACCTGTGGTCTTTTAAAAACCTCATTTCTGTTTTTCAAAAGATGTATGAAAAAACCAACGGCAGCATTATTATCATCTCCCACCAGGAGCGCATTCTCAACATTGCCGACCGCATTATTGTGATTGCCGATGGTAAGATTGCGGATGACGGTAAGGGCAAGGAGCTGTTGCCCAACCTGCTCGGCACACAGAATGCAACCGACACCTGCGCCGTGCTCAAAAATAAAGTGGAAATGGATTAAGAATTATGGCACTTGATAACATGCAAATGAACCTGCTCAAAACCATTGCCGATTTGGAAAAGGTGCCTGATGGCGCTTTCAATATTCGGCTCAACGGCGGTTTGGAGAGCAGAAACAATACAGAAAATATCACCATTGAAACCAAGGCGGACAAGCCCGGCATTGATATCTACATCAAAGCCGGTACCAAAAACGAGAGGGTAGATATCCCCGTGATTGTCTCCAAAACCGGTTTGAAGGATTTGGTCTACAATGATTTTTATGTCGGCGAGGGTGCCGATGTGCTTATTGTGGCAGGCTGCGGTATTCATAACGACGGTTCCGAAAAAAGCGAACACGATGGTATTCACGCCTTCCACCTTGCCAAAAATGCCAAGGTAAAGTATGTCGAAAAGCACTACGGTGAAGGCGAGGGCACCGGTGAAAGAATCCTCAACCCCACCACCGAGGTGGAGATTGCCGAAGGCGGCTATTTGGAGATGGAAACCGCGCAGATTAAAGGGGTGGATTCCACCAAGCGCGTGACCAGAGCGGTTTTGGGTGACAAGGCGACCTTAATTATTCACGAGAAGATTATGACCCACGGCAAGCAGAGCGCCGAAACGGATTTCGCGGTGGATATGAACGGCAAGGACTGCGGCGCGCATGTGGTGTCGCGCTCGGTCGCCAAGGACAATTCGCACCAGCACTTTACTTCGCTCATTAACGGCAACAACCAATGTAACGGCCACACCGAATGTGATGCCATTATTATGGATGGTGCCACGGTGACCGCTGACCCGAAGCTGACTGCCAACCATGTGGACGCTGCGCTCATTCACGAAGCGGCTATCGGCAAAATTGCCGGCGAGCAGTTAATAAAGCTGATGTCTCTGGGTTTGAGCGAAAAAGAGGCGGAAGAACAAATCATTAACGGCTTTTTGAAATAATTCGGAATGAGGAATCCGGAATTAAAGGGCGGGGACACCCGCACCCGTTCCGCTACGCACGTCCAAACAAACTTCATAACAGAAAGAATTTGCAAGCAAATCCTTTAAGTGTTATTTCGTTTGTTTGTCCTTTCCCCAAAAAGTTTTCTGACGAAATACTTTTCGGGGTACCCCATTATTTAGCGCTGCGCGTTATTAGTTAGTCGGGTTTGCAAAGCAAACCAAACAATCTTAGTTAGTTCAATGTTTTCATCTTTACTTATTCATAGCGCCCCTTGAAAGGGTAAAAACAGCCGAACCTTAACAGGTTTTGGTCGATTGCTTTTACCCTATGGAGCTGCCGCCATAGGCGGCTGAGGGGTAGATACTAAACACTGAAAACTGAAAACTGAATACTGCAAAGCGTAAAAAAAGATAAGCCGAAAACGGCTTATCTTTTTTTATGCTTTGCTCTCGCAGTATAAACAGCGGTAAATGCGTTTTTTGGGGTCTGTCAGTTTGAAAATGTGCGGTAACTCCTGTTCAACACCGGTGATACAGCGGGGATTTTTGCAAAAGAGCACATTTTCCAGTGTTTGCGGCATATCGGGTGTGATTTTCTTGACAATCCTGCCATCTTGAATGATGTTCACCGTAACCGCTGAATCCACATAGCCCAAAACATCCAAATTCAGTTCCAACTCACCGTCGATTTTAATGATGTCTTTTTTGCCGCTTTTGTCGCTCGCAACATTTTGAATGAGCGCTACAGGGCACTCGAGTGTGTCCAAATGCAGTAAGTGATATAACTGCATGCTGTTGCCGGCGCGGATATGGTCAATGACAATGCCGTTTTTAATGGAATCAATTTTCATCACTCTACCTCCAACAGTTTCAGGATAAGCGCCATGCGGATGTATTTTCCGTATAATGCCTGCTTGAAATAACACGCGCGCGGGTCGCTGTCTACCGCAGTGCTGATTTCGTTGACGCGCGGCAGCGGGTGCAGAATGCATAAATCCTCTTTTGCATTCCCGAGCTTTTGCGGGGTTAAAATGTAGCTGTTTTTCAAGCGCAGGTAGTCTTCTTCATTGAAAAAGCGCTCGCGCTGCACTCTTGTCATATAGAGAATATCGAGGTCGGGCATGCTTTTTTCAAGCGAAACGGTCTGCTCATAGGGAATGTTTTTGCTTTTAAGCATATCTTTGACATAGCCGGGCAGCTTTAACTCTTCAGGGGAGATAAGCACAAATTTGATACCGGGGTACTCCGACATCGCCGCAATCAGAGAATGCACGGTTCTGCCAAATTTCAAATCTCCGCACAGCCCGATTGTCAGGTGGTCAAGCCTGCTTTTTTCCATGTAAATGCTCAACAAGTCTGTCAGCGTTTGGGTGGGGTGGTTGTGCCCGCCGTCACCGGCATTGATGATGGGAATCGGGCAGTTGCGCGCGGCAACGAGCGGTGCGCCCTCTTTCGGGTGGCGCATGGCAATAATGTCCGCATAGCAGGAAACCACTCTTGCCGTATCCGCAACACTTTCACCTTTTGCGGCAGAGGAGGAATCCGCTTCCGAAAAACCCAATACATTGCCGCCCAGCTCATACATTGCCGCCTCAAAGGAAAGGCGGGTTCTGGTGGAGGGTTCAAAAAAGAGCGTGGCGAGCTTTTTGCCGGCGCACTTGTGTGCGTAAGCCTCGGGGCGCTGCATAATGTCCTTTGCCACCTCAATCAATGCATCCAACTCAGCGGTGCTGAAATCTTTAATGTCAATTAAATGCTTCATGTTTTTATCCAACTTTCATCCGAAGGGTTGTTGCGAAAGGCGATGAGCCTTTCCACATCTTCCGCTTTAATATAGTTTTCACTTGCCGCTGTTTGAACAACACATTCAAAATCGGTCAGTGAGATATTTTTGACTTGTGCCTGTTCTAATCTGTCTAAGCCTTTTTGCATGCCGTAGGTGAAAATGGAAACAATGCCCAAAACCTCTGCGCCTGCTTCGCGCAGCGCTTCGACAACCTCTATCACACTGCCGCCGGTCGAGATTAAATCCTCCACCACGACCACTTTTTCACCCTTTTGCAAACTGCCTTCAATGCGGTTCTGCCTGCCGTGGTCTTTATTGCCCGAGCGGACATAGCCCATCGGCATGCCTAAAATGTGCGCGGTAATTGCCGCGTGCGCAATGCCGGCAGTGGAGGTGCCGAAGAGCGCTTCGGCTTGCGGGTAGTTCTCTTTGACTAAGCGCGCGAGGCCGTTTTCAATATCATTTCGCACTTCAGGTGCCGTGAGGGTTAAGCGGTTGTCGCAATAAATGGGGCTTTTAATGCCGCTTGCCCAGGTAAAGGGTTCTTCGGGTCTTAAAAAAACCGCATGTATTTTTAATAAGTCTTTTGCAATTAACTCTTTCATCTCTGCCTCCTAATCAACAAATTCTTCCACACAGCGCCGGTATGCCGCATAGGGGTCTGCCGCCGCGGTAATCGGTCTGCCGACGACGATATAGTCACTTCCGATTTCCTTGGCTTTTGCGGGGGTCATCACGCGGGTTTGGTCATCCTTTGCCGCATCCGCAAAGCGAATGCCCGGTGTAATGCATAAAAACTCTTTTCCGCAGTTTTCGTGCACCACCTGCGTTTCAAGTGGGGAGCACACCACGCCGTCAAGTCCGCATGCCGCCGCATTTTTGGCATAGCTGATAACAGTCTGCGCCATATCCGTTTCAATGAGCAGCTCGTTTTTTAACTGTTCATCGCTCGTGGAGGTCAGCTGTGTGACAGCAATCAGCAGCGGTCTTGTGCCGTCTGCGCGCGTTAAGCCTTCCAGCGCGGCTTTCATCATTTCCGATGCGCCCGCGGCGTGCAGGTTGCAGATGTCCACATCCAGGCGCGAGAGAACCGCCATGCTCCTTTTGACCGTGTTGGGTATATCGTGCAGCTTTAAATCTAAAAATATTTTGTGGCCTCTTGCCTTGATGGCTTTGACAATTGCGGGGCCTTCCGCGTAGTAGAGTTCCATACCGATTTTGACAAACGGCTTTTCTTTTTGGAACCCGTCCAAAAAGTGCATGGTTTCTTCCGCAGTCGGAAAATCACATGCAATGATGACATCTTTTCCCATATCAGTGTCCCTTTCCGATGATTTCTTCTAACGATGTGATACCGTAGCGCTCCATCACTTGCGGTAACGCATCGATGATTTGTTTAGAGGCGTAAGGCGAGATAAGGTTTGCCGCGCCGACTTCCACCGCCGTGGCGCCGGCAAGCATAAATTCCAGCACATCCTCCGCCGTCGTAATACCGCCCATGCCGACAATCGGGATATTGACCGCTTCATAGACTTGGTAGACCATGCGCACGGCAAGCGGTTTGATTGCGGGGCCCGAAAGTCCGCCGGTTTTGTTGGCAAGCAGCGGCTTTTTGGTTTTTAAATCGATTTTCATGCCCAAAAATGTGTTGACCAGGCTGATACCGTCTGCCCCTGCATCTTCACAGGCTTTGGCAATCGCGGCAATATCGGTCACATTCGGGGAGAGTTTCATAATCACCGGTTTCCTTGTCACGGCTTTTACTGCGCGGGTGACTTCGGCTGCCGCAGTGGCGGAAGTGCCGAAGCTCATACCCCCGCCGTGAACATTCGGGCAGGAGATGTTGATTTCAAGCCACCCGATTTGTGCGCAGCTTTCGAGCGCCTGTGAGGTGGCGACATATTCTTCGACCGAGAAGCCGCTCACATTTGCCATCACCGGTTTGTCAAAGCACTGTGCGAGCTTCGGTAATTCTTCACTGATAACCTTTTCCACACCCGGGTTTTGCAAACCGACTGCATTGAGCATGCCGCTATCGCTTTCTGCAATGCGCGGTGTAGCGTTGCCGTAGCGCGGCGAGAGGGTAGTGCCTTTAAATGAAAAAGTGCCTAAGCAGTTAATATCATACAGTTCCGCAAACTCATAGCCGAAGCCGAATGTGCCGCTCGCGGGAATGACCGGATTATCCAAAGGTAATCCGCACAGCTCAACGCGGGTGTTTACCATAGTATTTCCTCTCTTTCCAGCACGGGGCCTTCTTTGCAAATGCGCTTGTTGCCGTGCTCCGTCTTGCAGGTGCAGCCCATGCAGGCACCGAAACCGCAGCCCATTCTTTCCTCAAAAGAGTATTGACCGCCTGTGTGTGCTTTCTTTTCGATGGCTTCAAACATCGGCTTTGGCCCGCAAGCGTAAAAATAGTCATAGTCTATTGCATCCATCACATCGCTCACAAAGCCCTTTGTGCCGGCAGAACCATCCGCCGTGGTGAGGAACACGCGGCAGCCGAGCGCTTCAAATTCTTCTGTATAAAAGATTTCATCACTTGTATTAAACCCTAATATCACGCTCACGCTTTTGCCGGCGGCAATCAAATCTTTTGCTGCCTTATAGAGCGGGGGAACACCGACACCGCCGCCGATTAACAGCGGCTTGCTGCAGTTTTTGGTAAGGTCAAAGCCGTTGCCGAGACCCACTAAGGCATCGATGGTTTCTCCGCTTTGCAAGCGGCTTAAAATCTGAGTGCCCTCACCGACAGTTTTATAAATAATGCACAGGCTGTCGGCAGTGTAATCGCACACCGAAAGGGGACGGCGCAAAAACTTGCCGGGAATGAGAATGTTGATAAACTGCCCGGCACCGCGCATTGCGGAGCAATCGCCGCAGAGCATTAAGCGAAAAGTGTTAGCGGCTATTTTTTTGTTTTCTTTAATTGTCAGTTGTGTCTGTTTCATCATGCATCAATGGTGGAAATCGTCAGTGTAGTTTCTTCGAGCACATCGAGCAGCACTTTTACCGTGTCGAGCGAGGTGAAAATTGTCACACCGTTTTCCACCGCGCATTGGCGAATGAGTTTGCCGTCGGAAATTACACCGGAAGTTAAGTCTCTTGTGTTGATTATGTAGTTGACATAGCCTTGCCGAATTGCGGCGAGGATTTCATCACTGCCGTCGCTGAGCTTTTTTAAGCTGTGGGTGCGAATCCCGTGTTCTTTGAGAAAATTGGCAGTGCCTTGTGTTGCCTGAATATTAAAGCCCATGTTGTAGAAGCGGCGAATCAGGGGGAGCGCCTCCGCTTTATCCGCATCCGCTATGGTGGCAAGCACCGTGCCGTAGTTGACCACGTTCATGCCCGAAGCCTTCAGCGCTTTGAATAAGGCGCGGTTGAGCTGGTTGTCATAGCCGATGGCTTCACCCGTCGATTTCATTTCCGGTGAGAGGTAAGCGTCCATCCCGCTGAGCTTCGAGAAGGAGAAGGCGGGCACCTTGACATAGTGGCGCTGTTTCTCCGGCGCATAGGTGCACTCGATTCCTTGCGCGCGCAGGCTTTCACCCAAAATCACTTTTGTGGCGATATCCGCAAGCGAATAGCCGGTGGATTTGGAGAGGAAGGGGACCGTGCGCGAAGAGCGGGGATTAACCTCAATTATATATACATTTTCTTCTTGGTCCACAATAAATTGGATGTTGTAGAGCCCGACAATGCCGATACCCGGCCCGAGTTTTTCGGTGTAGTCGATAATGGTCTCTTTCACTTTTTCACTCACTGAGAATGTCGGGTATACGCTGATAGAGTCGCCGGAGTGAATACCGGTTCTTTCCACAAGCTCCATAATGCCGGGGATAAAGACATCCGTGCCGTCACAAATCGCATCGACCTCCAGTTCTTTGCCTTGAATGTACTTATCGACCAAAACCGGTTTATCCTTATCAATTTCCACGGCGGTTTTGAGGTATTGGCGCAGTTGCGCTTCATCCGCCACAATCTGCATGGCTCTGCCGCCGAGCACAAAGGAAGGGCGCACCAAAACGGGGTAGCCGATAGCAGCTGCCGCCGCGGCGCCGGCTTCAATATCGGTAACCGCTTCGCCCTGCGGCTGCGGGATACCCAAGGATTTGAGCAGGTTTTCAAAGCTCTCTCTGTTTTCGGCTTTGTCAATGGCTTCACAGTCCGTGCCGATGATTTTTACCCCGTGTGCCGAAAGGCTTTCGGAGAGGTTAATAGCGGTTTGCCCGCCCAGGGAGGCAATCACACCAATCGGCTGTTCCAAGTGGATAATGTTCATCACATCTTCCGTGCACAGCGGTTCAAAATAGAGCTTGTCCGAACAGGTGTAGTCAGTCGAAACCGTTTCGGGATTGTTGTTAATGATAATGGCTTCATAGCCCGATTGTTTGATGGTTTGCACGGCGTGCACGGTGGAATAGTCAAATTCCACGCCCTGACCGATACGAATAGGGCCGGAACCAAGCACAATGATTTTGGAAGCTCCCGAAACAATGGATTCATTCTCGTCTTCATATGTAGAGTAGAAATAGGGAATGTAGCTTTCAAATTCCGAAGCGCAGGTATCAATCATTTTGTAGACCGGGAAAATGTTTTGCTTTTCGCGCAGTTTGAAAACCTCTGCCTCGCTCATGTCCCAAACTTCCGCGATATAGGCATCGGAGAAGCCCATGCGCTTTGCGGCGTAGAGCGTTTTAATATCGTTCGGGTTGGCGGCAAGTTCTTGTTGCATAAGAACAATGTTTTTGATTTTTTCCAAAAACAGCATATCAATTTTGGAATTGTTGCAGACTTTGAAAATATCCGCGCCGCGCGCAAACAACTCCGCTAAAGCGAAAATGCGGTCATCCGTGCCGGTTTTGATATACTCAAACAGTTCGGAAGTTTTGTAAGTGTCAAATTTCTTTAAGTGAATGTGGTTAACCCCGATTTCCAGAGAGCGCACCGCTTTTAAGAGGCTTTCTTCAATCGTTCTTCCCACACTCATCACTTCGCCCGTTGCCTTCATTTGGGTGGATAACGCATTGTCCGCACTGGCGAATTTATCGAAGGGGAAGCGGGGCATTTTGGTGACAACATAATCCAATGTCGGCTCAAAAGAAGCGAGGGTGTTCGCCAGTTTGATTTCATCCAAATGCATGCCCACGGCGATTTTGGCGGAAACGCGCGCAATCGGATAGCCGCTGGCTTTGGAAGCGAGCGCCGAGGAGCGGGAAACGCGCGGATTGACTTCGATAACGTAATAATCGAAGGAGAGCGGGTCGAGTGCAAACTGCACATTGCAGCCGCCTTCAATTTTGAGCGCGCGGATAATGCGCAGTGCACTGTCGCGCAGCATGTGGTATTCTTTGTTTGTCAGCGTTTGGGAAGGTGCCACGACAATGGAGTCACCCGTGTGAATGCCCACAGGGTCAATGTTTTCCATGTTACACACCGTGATAGCGGTATCGTTGGCATCGCGCATCACTTCATATTCAATTTCCTTGAAGCCTTTGATGCTCTTTTCTACGAGCACTTGGTGAACGGGAGAGAGCTTTAAAGCATTTTTTAATAACTCTTCACATTCCTCCGCATTGTCGGCAAAGCCGCCGCCGGTGCCGCCGAGGGTAAACGCCGGTCGGAGCACAACAGGGTAGCCGATTTGCACGGCGGCGTGCAGGCCGCTTTGCACATCGTCTGCAATCAAAGAGGGGAGCACCGGCTCGCCGAGTTCTTCACACAGGCTTTTAAAGAGCTCTCTGTCCTCCGCTCTTTCAATGCTTGCACCGCTTGTGCCTAACAGTTCGGTTTCACACTCTTTTAAAACGCCTTTTTTCTCTAATTGCATGGCGAGGTTTAAACCGGTTTGTCCGCCGATACCGGGTAAAATGGCATCGGGGCGCTCATAGCGAATGACTTTTGCAATGTATTCGAGAGTCAGCGGTTCCATGTAGACCTTGTCGGCAATGCTTGTGTCGGTCATAATCGTGGCAGGGTTGGAGTTGCACAAAATGACTTCGTAGCCTTCTTCTTTGAGCGCCAGACAGGCTTGTGTGCCGGCGTAATCAAACTCGGCTGCCTGACCGATGACGATAGGACCGGAACCGATGACTAAAATTCTTTGAATATCTGTTCTTTTCGGCATTGTGATACCATACCTTTCATTCCGCTGTTTTGCGCGGTGGTGTTGCGCAAAGCAGCTGTATTGTTTCAACGCGCTGTGCCTGTCGCGGCTTTAGTGAGCGCTGTTTTCTTCCATTATCCGAATAAAGCGGTCAAATAAATAGGAGCTGTCCTGCGGTCCGGGAGCGCTTTCGGGGTGGTACTGCACGCTGAAAACCTTGTCCTTTTCGCACGCCACACCTTCTATCGTGTTGTCAAGCAGGTTGATGTGTGTCGGCGTTAAATCTGTTTTGCCGAGGCTGTCGGCATCCACGGCGTAGGAGTGGTTTTGAGAGGTGATTTCCACCTTGCCGGTTTGCAGGTTCTTGACCGGATGGTTGCCGCCGCGGTGACCGAATTTGAGCTTATAGGTTTTGGCACCGTAGGCAAGTGAAATCATTTGGTGACCTAAGCAGATGCCGAAAATCGGGTACTTGCCTTTGATTTGTTTGACCAGCTCAATGACTTCCGTGACATCCTCCGGGTCGCCGGGACCGTTGGAAAGAAAGACACCGTCGGGATTGATTTCTTCAATTTCAGCAGCGGTGGTGCCGTAGGGAACCACCGTGATATTACAGCCGCGCTTTTTTAGGGAGCGGATGATGTTGAGCTTAATGCCGCAGTCAACCGCCACCACATTGAATCGGGCATTGGCGGTGCGGGAATACCATTTTTTCTTGCAGCTGACACTTGCCACGGCATCGTGAGGCACCGGCGTTTGGCGAATCATTTGCAGCGCCTCGCTGTCGGAAACGCTTGCATCGGTAATGATGCAGCGGCGCGAACCCAAATCGCGAATGGAGCGAATGAGCTTGCGCGTATCAATGCCGGAAATGCCGGGAATTTTGTATTCCTCCATCACTTCCGAGAGTGTTTTGGTGGAGCGGAAGTTGGAAGGGCTGTCGTTGTATTCTCTGACAATGAGTGCGCCGATGGTCGGCACCCTGGTTTCAAAGTCCTCATCGGCAATGCCGTAATTGCCGATAAGCGGGTAACTCATCACAACTGCCTGATAGGTGTAGGAGGGGTCGGAAATGATTTCCTGGTAGCCGACCATAGAGGTGTTAAACACTATCTCGCACACGCGGCTTTCCTGACTGCCGAAGCCGTAACCCAAATAGGAAGAACCGTCCTCCAGCACGATTTTTTTGTTCATGTCTCGTTCCATACTGTCTTTCCCCCGTAAACGGTTAATTTGTTTTTGCCGTAAACACGCATACCGTCAAACGGTGTGCTTTTTCCTTTTGAAAGAAACTCTGCGCCGCAAATGGTGTAGCACTGCTCTAAATCAAAAGCGCAAAATGCATTTGTTTGTTTGATTGCAAAGCGTTCTCTCGGCTTATCGCTCAGCAGCGCGATCAATTTTTCAAGCGGAAGTATGCCGCGGCGCACAAGGTTTGTGTATAATACCGGAAACGCAATTTCAATCCCGCTCACGCCCATGGCGCTGCCGCGCAGTCCTTTTGCTTTTTCTTCTGCCGCATGTGGTGCGTGGTCGGTTGCTATCATGTCAATCGTTCCGTCTGCCAAACCTTCCAACAGCGCCTCTCTGTCTGCCGGTGTGCGCAGGGGCGGATTCATTTTGAACCTGCCGTCCTCCTGCAAATGCGTTTCATCCAAGCACAAATAATGCGGCGCGGTTTCGCAGGTGATGTTGACACCGCTTTTTTTTGCCTGCCGAATCAGCTCCACGCTCTGCGCGCAGGAAATGTGGCAAACATGGTAGGCACAGCCGGTTTGCGCGGCTAAAGCAATGTCGCGCTCTATCGGTTTCCACTCGCTGGCGCTGCAAATGCCTTTGTGCGCGTGGGCGGCAGCGTAACTGCCGTCGTGGATATACCCGCCGTGCAGCAACGTGTTGTCTTCACAGTGTGCGCTGATGATTTTGTTTAACTGTTTTGCGCGCTGCATTGCTTCGCGCATGATGCCGGCATCCTGCACACCCTTACCGTCATCCGAAAAGCCGATACAGTAAGGGGCAAGTTCTTCCAGCGGGGCAATTTGCCTGCCTTCTTCGCCGATGGTGATTGCCGCAAAGGGGTGCACGCCTATCGCGCTGTCGCGCTCAATCAGGTGCAGCTGCTCTTTGATATGCTCCACACTGTCCGGGACAGGTTGGAGGTTGGGCATGGTGCACACATCGCCGTAACCGCCGCGCGCTGCGGCGCGCGAGCCGGTGAAGATGGTTTCTTTATAAGAAAAACCCGGCTCTCTGAAGTGCACATGCACATCACAAAAAGCCGGAAAAATATACAGATTGGAAAGTGAGGGAACATCACCGCCATCGAACTGAATATCGGCAGTCATGGTTCCTTTTTGGATTACACCGTTGCGGTAAATCATACAGTTGAGAAATGCGGTTTTCATCGTCACCTCAAAAAAACAGACCTTCACTCTGACAGCAAGGTCCAAAAAGAGTATAATGATAATAATACTCTATATTATCCTATAACATAAACCTTGCAGATGTCACAGCATCCGTTTAAAAATTTATTTTTATTATTTTATCATAGTAAAAAGCCGTTGTCAATTAAGATTTGTAATTTTTTGTAACCCTTTTTTGAAAAACACTGTGCTAAAATGATGTAGCAAGTATAAATATTTACAATGCGGAATGCGAAATTAACGGCGGCGAAGCAGTGCTTCGCATTTTATTGATTTTGTAATGAGAAGAAAGGGAGTGAGAACATGAAAAAAGTGATTGCCGTTGTGCTCATTTTGGCGAGCGTGTTCTCGCTGAGTTCCTGTTCCAAAATCAACAGCCTCTTGTCCGGCAACCAGGAGCAGGCGTTTTCTTACCCGATTGAGCAAATGCCGGTATCCATTGACCCGCAGATTGCGCAGAGTCCGGCAGAGCTGACCATTATTGAAAACTGCATGGAGGGTTTGGTGCGCCTGGACGAAAAGGGCGAGGTGATTCCCGCCATTGCCGAGAGCTGGGATGTCTCTGCCGACGGTTTGCAATACACCTTCCACCTCAACCCCGCTGCCGCTTGGGCGGTCGATACCGAGGATGAGGATTTTGAAATCAAAAACTTTCAAAAGAAAATCACGGCGAATGACTTTGTCTTTGCCGTTTCCAGAGCGGTGCTCAAAGAAACACAGGCACCGGATTTTCAAACGGTTTCTTTAATTAAAAATGCCGCGAAGATTAATGAGTCGGGCAGTAGCGACACTTCCGACTTAGGCATCAAGGCGGTGGATGCTTCCACCTTAAAAATCACCTTGGAAAGCGCAAACAGCGACTTTTTAAAATCACTGTGCGCAGCAGTGTTTATGCCTTGCAGCGAACAATTTTTTGAGTTTTGCTCCGGCAGGTACGGCAGGCAGGCAAGGTACTTCCTGTCCAATGCAGGCTTAGAGCTGCGCGCGTGGAACGAAACCAACATTGTGCTGCGCAAAAATGAAGCCTACGCTTTACCCAATCCGGCAACCGCCGACACGGTCACGCTCTATAAGGATGAAAACGCCTTCGAGAGCTTTAAAAACGATAATTACGATGCTTTGGCAGTCGAGGATGATAAAGTGGATGAAGCGCTTGCCGACACCTCTTTAAAGGTGCAGAGCTATGATGACACCGTCTGGAGCTTCGGTGTCAATTGCAAGAGTCCGCTTTGCTCCTATAAGCAGCTGCGGCAGGCATTGGTGCTTTCCGTTGACCGCGGCAGTTTGCAGGCACCGCATTGGGCGGGTGAAGTCAAGGGCATTGTGCCGAATATTTGCACAGCCGGCGGCGAGAATTACCGCAAGAGTGCCGGCGCGGCGGCAATGGTGAAAACCGATGCGGATGAGGCTGTGGATAAATACCACGCCTTTGTGGAAAAATACCGGCGCGATACAGAGCAAGAAGAACTTCCCGTATTCCGCTTTTTGTGCACACAGGCATTTGAGCAAAACGCCAAGCTCATGGTGCAAAGCTGGCAAATGAATTTCGGCACCGGCTATGAAGTCAAAATTCAGGTTTTATCGCTCGAGGAAATGCTCGAAGAGGTCGAGAAGGGAAATTATGACGGCGTGATTATGCCGGTTTCCGCCGACACCACAGATGCACTTGTGTTTTTAAAGAAATTTGCAGTGGAAAATGTATTTCGCTATGAAAGCGATGCGTTTAATGATTTGCTTGATGCCGATGGCAACGAGAGCGACAAAAGCTTAGAAAGCGAAAATGAATTGCTGCGCGATGGTGTAGTGTACCCGTTGTACACTGCCAATTCCTATTATGTGCAGCGCGACAGTGTGAGCGGTATCTATTTTTATGCGTTTGGCGGCAAAGTCAATTTCCTGCGCGCAGAGAGGACAAAGTGATGCAGCGAAACATTGTGTTGGTGCTTTCCTGGGCAATGGTGCTCGCTGTCTGCGTGATGATTTTTGTGTTTTCAGGCATGGAGGCGGATGACTCCGCAGCGCAAAGCGGTTGGCTGTTAGAATGGATAACGCGCTTGTTCGGTGTAGGTTTTACCGACTTCTTCATTCGCAAGGCAGCGCACATGCTTGAATTTGCGGCACTCGGTTTCTTCAGCTGTTTTGCTTTTGCATACAGCTTCAGAAAAGTAAAGCATTTTGCCTGGGGCTTGCTGTTTTCGTTTGTCTATGCCGCGAGCGATGAAATTCACCAACTGTTTGTGCCCGGCAGGGCGGGGCAGGTGCGTGATATCTTTATTGACTTAGCAGGAGCAGTTATTGGTGCGCTTGTATTGGGTGTTTGTTACAAGCTGTACCAAATCATCAAAAACAAGGGTATGAAAAGATGTATAAAGGATTCAAAGTAATTGATGCGCATTGTCACATCTATCCGGAAAAGATTGCCGCCAAGGCAGTGCAGGGCATCGGCGGTTTTTACGGCATTTACATGCATGAAAAGGGCATGGCGGAAGATATGCTTGCGCGCGGCAAAAGCGCGGGGATTGACCGCCACCTGATTTTTTCGGTTGCCACAACGCCTGCACAGGTAAAATCCATCAATGAATTTATTGCGCGCGAGGCGCAGGCAAGCGGCGGTAAAATGATTGGGCTCGGCACCATTCATCCCGAGAGCGAGGATATGAAAGGGGATATTGAGCATATTCTTGAACTCGGCTTAAAGGGCATTAAAATCCACCCGGATTTTCAAGCGTTTAAATTGGATGATTACCGCTACTTGAAGGCATATGAGCTGTGCGCGGGGAAGCTGCCCGTGCTCATTCATACCGGCGACTACCGCTATGATTACTCCAACCCGAACCGCATGAAGCCGCTGTTGGACATCTTTACCGATGTCACCTTTATCGGCGCGCATTTCGGCGGCTGGTCGATGTGGGAGGAAGCCACCCGCGAGCTGTCCGGCTACGATAACTTTTATGTGGACTGTTCTTCTTCCTTCTATGCGCTTGAAAAAGAAGTCAGCCTGCGCTTAATCCGCACTTACGGTGCCGACAAGGTGATTTTCGGCAGCGATTATCCGATGTGGAGCGCGGCGGAGGAATTGGATTATCTCTATTCCTTGCCGCTGAGCGATGAGGAGCGCGCGCTGATTTTGGCGAAGAATACCGAAAAATTATTCAAATTATAGTTGACAAATGTTTTTTTCGGTAGTATAATAATTAACGATATTAATTATCATCAAAAGCGATGACGAAGACGGACGAATTCTAATCTTCAAAGCGAGCCGGGGGCGGTGTAAGCCCGGTAAGTGCGGTTTTCAAGTTCCAATCCCTTCCGAGCCGGAAATCCGAAAGCACTTTGTGTCAGTAGGCGTTTCCCGTGACGGCTGCGTTAAGGTCTACGGCTTGATAGAGCCTGAGTGGCGCGTGAGCGCAATTTGAGTGGTACCGCGG
>JAFRLX010000015.1 GCA_017430965.1 Clostridia bacterium
CGGTCGAGATGACAAAATAGGAAATCAAGATGACAGTGCGGTTTGTCGAGAGCATCGAACCCTTCAAATTGAGCGAAGCGGAACGGGCGCGGGTGCACCGCCATCAACTCCACTCTCCACTCTTCACACTCCACCCTCAAAACGTTTACTATGTATAACATTTGTTGCACACCCGCATAGCGGGTGGTTGTTTGTTCCGCGCGACGGAACAGTCTAAAGACATTAAAGCAAAATAGTCGCTTAAGGCTGACGCCTAAGCGACTATTTTAATGCAATTATGGCGAAAAAGATGCGATTTGAGGGCTAACCTTCGTTACGGGGACTCACCTTTGCGCTGTAGTGCTTTTTTAACGAAATAATATGCGTAAATGACTAAGTGAATGTAGAAAAATTTGTTGATTTTTTTGCCTGTCAATTTTTGTAATCATATTGTAATTTTTACAATAATATGATAAAATTATATAAATACTATATAAAATTCATTAATAATCATTGTGAGGAAAAAAATATGAAGTACAAAAGAATTCTACTCAAAATTTCCGGCGAGGTTTTAGCCGGTGAAAAAGGCTTCGGTATGGATGATAAAATGATTATGGAAGTCTGTCAATCAATTAAAGCATGTAGAGATTTAGGCGTGGATGTCGGCGTTGTTGTGGGCGGCGGTAACTTCTGGAGAGGCCGCACCAGCGGCGAAATGGGCAGAGTCAAAGCAGACCATATCGGTATGCTTGCGACTGTTATGAATGCGATTGCTCTTTCCGACGGGCTTGACAGATTAGGTGTTCCTGCTGTTGTGCAAACAGCGGCAGAAATGAAAACCTTTGCCGAGACCTACTATTACAATAAAGCACAGAAGAACCTGGAAAACGGAAAAGTCATTATCTTCGGCTGCGGTACCGGCAATCCATTCTTCTCGACCGATACCGGTGCTGCACTCAGAGCCATAGAAATCGGTGCCGATATTTTAATGAAGGCAACGAATGTAGACGGTGTGTATGACAAAGACCCCAATAAGTTCGATGATGCTGTAAAGTACGATAAAATCACACCGCAGGAAGTGCTCGAAAAGAACATCAATGTAATGGACAGTACCGCTTTTGCGCTTTGTAAAGACAATCATATGCCCATTTTGGTATTCAATTTGGAAGAAGAAAACAGCATTATTGACGCAATTAACGATAAACCCATCGGTACCTTAGTGGCAGATGAATAATTTTTGTAAATAATAATTGGCAATACATCAGCTCTTAGAGCAGAAAGGTAATATTATGGAACAGCTTTTTGAAAAAACCAGAGTCAGAATGGAAAAATGTATCACAAGCATGAACAATGATTTTGCGACCATTAGAGCAGGTCGCGCCAATCCCGGCGTGCTCAATAAGGTCACTGTGGATTACTACGGCGTTCCCACACAAATCAACCAAATGGCACAGGTGAGCGTTTCCGAGGCAACCAACCTGGTTATCACACCCTGGGATGTCAGCACATTAAAAGCGATTGAGCATGCCATAAACGAGTCCGATATCGGTATCAACCCGCAGAATGACGGCAAATGCATTCGCTTGATTTTCCCGAAATTAACCGAGGAAAGAAGAAAGGAAATCTCCAAAGACATTTCCAAGCGCGGCGAAGAAGCCAAAATTGCAGTGCGCGCTGTCAGGCACGATTCTATGGATGCACTTAAAAAAATGAAGAAAAACAATGAAATCACCGAAGATGATTTTGATGACGGCGAAGAAGAAATTCAAGACATCACGGATGAATTTGTCAAGAAGTGCGACGAAATCGTAAAAGATAAAAAAGAAGAGATAATGTCGGTATAATATGGCTATATTTAAAAAAGAAACAACAGCTCCTGTTGTGGTGCCGCAGCATATCGCCATTATTATGGACGGTAACGGCAGATGGGCAAAAAAAAGAGGTCTGCCACGCACCGCAGGCCACAAAAAAGGAGCCAATAATTTTCGAACCATTGCCGATTATATGAATAAAATCGGTGTCAAATACATGACCTTTTATGCTTTTTCCACGGAAAACTGGAAGCGCTCTCAAGATGAAATCGAAACCATCATGAACTTATTTCAGGATTACCTCGTGGAAGCTTTGGAAAGGTTCCATGAAACCGATATGCGCCTGGTCTTTATCGGCGACCGCTCTGTTTTAAAGCCGGAATTAGTGGCTTTGATGGATAAAATTGAAACAATTTCTAAAGATAACAAGGGCGCAGTTGTCAACTTGGCAATTAATTACGGCGGTAGGCAAGAGGTAGTCGCGGCTTGTAAAAAGATTGCGCAACAGGTCAAAGAGGGAACTGTCAATCCGGAGGATATCAGTGAAGATATGTTAAGTGACAATATTTTCACCGCCGGTCAGCCGGATCCTGATTTGATTATTCGACCAAGCGGAGAATTTAGGCTTTCCAACTTTTTAATTTGGCAATCGGCGTATTCCGAGTTTTGGTTTGACAATGTCCTTTGGCCAGATTTTTCCGTCAAGGATTTAGACAGAGCTATTCAAGATTATTCAAAACGACAGAGAAGATTTGGTGGTGTGAAATAAATGAAAAAAAGAATAATTACCGCTGCCATTGCTGTTTTAGCAGGTGTACTGATTATTATCCTTTCGGAGTTTAACCCGTTCTTCTTAGCAGTCCCCATAGCAGCACTGTGTGTGATTAGTGTGTTGGAGCTTTCCAATGTGCTCAAAATTACCAGTAAAATGCTGAGGGGTGTCTCCGTCGCTTATGCTGCCGTGGCACCGTTTTTGGTCGCGGGCGACGCTTTAGTCGGAAGCATTACCAAAAAGAGCTATCCGAGTGTCCCGATTGATTTACATACGGTTTTACTGCTGTGCACGATTCTTTATGCACTGTTGGTGCTGCACTCTATGATTAAGCACTACACAACTGTTAAATTTGAAACCGTGGCAACTTTAATGTTCGGCACCGTTGCAGTCACTTTAGGAATCACTTTATTATTGGCATTTAATCAGTTTTATCACTATTATCACGCTTTTTCCAAAGGTGACTCCATGTTCATCTTTATTTATGCAATGGTGGTTTGCTGGACCTTTGACGGCGGCGCTTACTTTGTGGGCAGTAAATTCGGCAAGCACAAAATGGCGCCGAATATCAGTCCGAAAAAATCTTGGGAAGGGTATTTCGGCGGTTTGGTAATTGGTGAAATCAGCAGCATCGCGTTTTACCTGCTCTACACTTTGTTGGCGCAAGGCGACTACCAGCCGAAGATGTTCAATTTAGTCATTGTAGCAGTGATTTCTCCGGTATTAGCTACCTTGTCAATCATGGGGGACTTATCCGCCTCTACAATCAAGCGCAACTTCGGTGTGAAAGATTTCGGGAATTTCTTCCCCGGTCACGGCGGTGTGCTTGACAGGTTTGACAGTGTGCTGTATGTAACACCGATTTTATATGCAATTTGTAAAGTAATGGTGATGATTCAATCATGACAAAGAATGTATCTATTTTAGGCTCTACCGGTTCTATCGGTACGCAAGCTCTTGATGTTGTACGAAAGCGCGGGTTCAATGTAACCGCGCTTTGCGTGCATAATAATGTGGAATTATTGGAAAAACAGGCAAGAGAATTTCAACCGAAATTGGTCGCGGTCTTTGATGAAAGCAAGTATGCGCAGTTAAAAACGCGGCTTGCCGACACTGACATACAAATCGAAGCCGGGCATGACGGTTTGTGTGCTTGTGCTACCCAGGCAGAGTGCGATACCGTTTTGACTTCGGTGGTCGGTATGGTAGGTTTGGTGCCGACTTTAAAAGCCATTGAAGCCGGCAAAAACATTGCTCTTGCCAACAAAGAAACACTTGTTGCAGGCGGCGAATTGGTGATGCGCGCCGCAGCGCAAAAAGATGTGCATATTTACCCGGTAGATAGTGAGCACTCTGCAATTTTCCAATGCCTGCAATCCTCGCCTCGCAAGTCGGCGCTCAAGCGTATTATATTAACAGCTTCCGGCGGTCCGTTTTTCGGGATGAATGAGCAACAGCTTAAGGCTGTCACAAAAGCACAGGCGCTCAATCATCCAAATTGGAACATGGGGCAAAAAGTGACCATTGATTCGGCTACAATGATGAATAAAGGTTTAGAATTCATTGAAGCAAAGTGGTTGTTTGATATGCAGCCGGAGCAAATTGATATTGTTGTGCATCGCGAAAGCATTGTGCACTCTATGATTGAGTTTCAGGATAATTCCATTATTGCACAAATGGGTGTACCTGATATGCGCATTCCCATTCAATATGCGCTGACCTATCCGGAGCGCTATGAATCTCCCGTGGCGCAGCTGAGCTTCGCAGACTATCCGAAGCTGACATTTTATGAACCGGATTATAATACATTTAAGTGTATTGATATCTGCCGCGATGCGATCCGGCGCGGCGGTGTGTATCCGGCAGCGGCAAACGGCGCCAACGAAGCAGCTGTTGCAGCTTTTTTGCAAGATAAAATTGCGTTTTACGAAATTCCTTTTGTCGTCAGAGATGCGATGGAGCATGCTCCGCAAATTGAAAAAACGACAATAGAGGATATTTTTGCTGCCGATAAAGCAGCAAGGAACTATGTCATTGAACAACTGTAAGGAGAAGCAGATTATTTGGGTGTTTTAGCTGTTTTACAAAAAGTATGGCCTTATGTTGTGGCAATCTTACTGTTTTGTGTGATTATTTTTGTGCATGAGTTTGCTCACTTTATTACCGCAAAGCTCTGCGGTGTTAAGGTGAATGAATTTGCCATCGGTATGGGTCCTAAGCTCATTCAGTTTGGCAAAAAAGAAACAAAATACAGCTTGCGCTTATTTCCGATTGGCGGTTACTGTGCCATGGAAGGGGAGGATGAAGAAAGCAGTGATTCTCGCGCCTTTATCAATGCCCCGAAGTACAAGCGGGCACTTATCATTTCCGCCGGCGCGGTGATGAATATCTTTACCGGCTTTTTGATTATCGCCATTCTGCTTTCCACGCAGTCGCTTATCGGCACAACAACCATTGCCAAATTCAGCGATAAAGCTGTCAGCAACCGCTATTTGCAGGCGGGAGATGAAATCATCAGCATTAATCGGATGCGCTGTATCTCCGATTATGACATTCAAATCGGCTTGATGCGGGATGATGACGGTGTGGTCGATTTCGTTGTTAAACGCGATGGTGAAAAGAAAGCGATTGACGGTGTAAAATTTAACACCGAAAAAAGTGATGAGGCTTACGGTAAGAATAAAGTAATCATTCAATTTGATTTCATGCTTTTAGGGCAGAAACCGAGTTTTTTGAATTGCATTGCTTCCGGCGCAAAACAAACCGTTTCCTTTGCAAGGCTTGTTTTTATCAGCTTATATGACTTGGTTACCGGACAAATCGGTTTTTCGGAACTTTCGGGGCCGATAGGTACAGTCAAAGCGGTTGCGGAATCCACAGCATACGGCTTTCAAAACCTGATGTTTATTATCGCTTTTATTTCCATCAATATCGGTGTGTTTAATTTGCTGCCGATTCCGGCGCTTGACGGCGGAAGGTTGTTTATTCTTCTTATTCAAGGCATTACAAGAGACAAAGTGAAAATCAAGCACGAAGCGCTTATTAATACTATCGGATTAGTGGTGCTGCTTGTGTTTATTGCCGTTGTTTCGGCAAATGATATTTTTAATATCATAAAGGGGTAATTATGAGGCAGTCTAAAAGAGTAAAAATCGGTAATTTGACAATCGGCGGAGGTGCACCGATTGCCGTGCAGTCCATGCTCAATATCCCCGCGGATGATGTTGCGGGAAATGTTGAACAAGCAAAAAGGCTCGAAGCAGCAGGCTGCGAAATTATCAGAACAGCTGTACCGAAGCTTGAAAATGTTGAGCTGATTACGGCTTTAAAAGAGACTATTTCCATGCCGGTGGTTGCCGACATTCATTTTGACTATCGCATTGCACTTGCCTGTGCCGAGGCGGGAGTTGATAAAATTCGCATTAACCCCGGCAATATCGGCGATGATGCACGCGTTAGGGAAGTAGCCGAAGCGTGCAAAGAGAAAGGCATACCGATTCGCATCGGGGTCAATTCCGGTTCATTAGAAAAAAGTATATTGGAAAAATACGGAGCACCCTGCGCCGAAGCTTTGGCACAAAGCGCTTTATACCACGCTTCTTTGTTGGAAAAGTTTGATTTTTCGGATATTGTGATTTCCTTAAAATCCTCTAATGTCCACACCATGATAGAAGCATACAGGCTTTTGAGCAGCCAATGTGATTATCCCTTACATTTAGGCGTAACGGAAGCCGGCACTAAGCAGATGGGTATCGTTAAGAGTGCTATCGGTATCGGAGCGCTGTTACATGAAGGCATCGGCGATACCATAAGAGTCTCTCTTACCGCAGACCCGGTTGAGGAAATCGATGCTGCCAATCAAATTTTAAAGGCACTGGATTTAAAGCAGAATGAGCCGTATTTAATCAGTTGCCCGACCTGCGGCAGAACAAAGATTGATTTAATTGCCCTGGCAGGGGAGGTAGAAAAGCGCTTGAAAGCGGTACATAAGCCCATTAAAGTTGCTGTGATGGGCTGCATTGTCAATGGTCCCGGTGAGGCGCGTGAAGCCGATATCGGCATTGCCGGCGGTGACGGCGAAGGGCTTATTTTCAAAAAAGGAAAGACAATTATGAAACTGCCGGAAGACCGGCTTGTTGATGCATTATTTCAAGAAATCGAATCATTATAAGGAACTTTTATGAAAAAAATCAGCGATTTTTATATCGGTCAAGTCAGCGAACCGATTCAAAAGGTCGGTAACGGTGAGATAGAAAAAATTGAAGTGGATAAAGCTTCCAAATCCGTTACGATTTTTGCTAAATATGAAAAGTTAATCCGAAAAAGCTATTTTTTTGATGCGCAAAAATACTTGCAAAATGCTTTATCACTCAATGTAGTGCATATCATTCCTCATTATCCGCAAGAGGCATTTATCGAAAAGTACTTTTCTCAAGTTGTGTTGGAAGCAAAGTACCGTAAGCCGGTACTCAATAATTTCCTGCACAAAACCATGTCACGCATTAAGGGCAAGACAATTGAAGTCGTTTCGCTCAATAATCATCTTGCATATTTACGAGAAAACGGTTTTTGTCAATTAATTCGTGAGATTATCGAAGATGAGTTTTCTCTTTCTTATACGGTCAAATTGATTGACCCTTCCGATATCGGCATTCAGGTTGATGAAACACCGGTTGAAGAAGAGATGCCGCAGGTTCAAGAAGAAGTGCCGCCGATTGAGGAGCTTGAGGCTCCGCCGGAACCTTCCGAAGAGCTGCCGCCACCGGCTGAAAATAACATTGCGGTTATGAGTGAAGATGATTTAGTAACCAAAGTCGCAATTCACGATATTAAAAGTGTCAAAGCGGTCGGTGAAATGTCCAAAACAGCCCCGATTTATCCGCAGGGCGCGGTGAAGATTTTCGGAAAAGACCTTCCATTTGAGGACCCGGTAGCTATGAAGGATATCATCGGCAGAGACGGCAGGTTTACCGTTTGGGGCGATATTTTTAAAATTGATTCGCGCGAAACGCGCACCAAAAAAGTCATTATCGAAATTGAGTTGACCGACTACACTTCCTCTCTAACCATGAAAATAATGAGAGATGCACCGCTTGCCAATAAAATCCTGAAGGATTTATATAAAGGTCAAACAGTCTTGGTTGTCGGGAAACAAAAGTATGATGAATACGATAAATCCTATGTGCTTGAACCCTATGCTATCAGTGCTGTCAAAAAAGCGGTAAATGATGACACATCTGCTCAAAAGCGCGTTGAGTTGCATTTACATACCTCTATGTCCGAAATGGATGGCATGACCGCACCTGCCAAGTTGGTGGAGCGCGCTGCTCAGTGGGGGCACAAAGCCATTGCCATTACCGACCACGGCGTGGTGCAGGCACTTCCGGAAGCTTATGCTGCAGCCAAAAAGAATGATATCAAACTCATTCTCGGCATGGAAGGCTACTTGGTGGATGACAGCCTCTATCCGGATTTTATGAATATGAAATTGACGGAGTTTCGCCGCCATCACATTATTTTGCTTGTCAAAGAAGATTCCTCCCTGGACAAAAGTATTCCGAAAGAGGAGAGAACATATGGCAGAAAAAATCTCTATGAGCTTGTTTCCTATTCAAGTGTGAAAGCGTTTAAGCGCAGACCGCTCATTCCCAAATCTTTACTGGCAAAAAAGAGAGACGGGCTGTTAATCGGTTCAGCCTGTGAGCAGGGAGAACTCATCCAAGCCGTTTTGCGCGGCGAGAGCGATGAAACGATTGAAGAATTGGCTGCTTTTTATGACTATATTGAATTACAGCCTAACGGAAATAACGCATTTATGATTCGCTCCGACAAGGAACTTCATAAATCGATTCGCTCTGAGGAAGACCTGATTAAGCTCAATCAAAAGCTTGTGAGCGTTGCGGATAAGTTGGGCAAACCCGTTGTGGCAACGGGAGATGTGCATTTCATTGACCCCGAGGATGCCAAGTTCCGCTCGATTTTAATGTATTCAAAAGGTTTTGCCGATGCGGACAATCAGGCGCCCTTATACTTTAAAACAACCGATGAAATGTTGGATGATTTTGCATGGGCAGGCAGCAGGGCAAAAGAGTTTGTTATTGACAATCCCGGTAAAATTGCCGACATGATTCAAGACAAAATCCCGCCGATTCCTCCCGGCACCTTCCAACCGCATATTGACGGTGCGGATAAAATCTTAACCGACAGCTGTTGGGAGCGCGCGAAAGAGCTCTACGGAGACCCGGTTCCCGACCACATTGCTTCTCGCTTAGAGCGCGAATTGGATTCTATTATTTCCCACGGCTATGCCGTCTTATATGTTATTGCAAAAAAACTGGTGGCGGAAAGCGAACGCCGCGGCTATTTGGTCGGTTCGCGAGGTTCTGTCGGTTCTTCTTTGGTGGCGCATTTCGGCAGTATATCCGAAGTGAATCCCTTACCGCCGCATTACTACTGTAAAAAGTGTAAGCACTCCGAGTTTTTCCTGCACGGAGAATACGGTTCGGGTTTCGACCTTCCTCCCAAAAACTGTCCGGAATGCGGCGAGCCGATGAAGCGCGACGGTCACGAAATACCCTTTGAAACCTTCTTGGGCTTCGATGGCGACAAAGAACCGGATATTGACTTGAATTTCTCCGGTGATGTACAAAGTGAAATTCACCGCTATACCGAAGACATTTTCGGCAAAGAATATGTCTTTAAAGCCGGAACCATGGCAACAGTTGCCGACAAAACGGCTTTCGGCTATGTCAAAAAGTATTTAGATGAACACGGCGTAGGGGAGTCTACGCCAAAAGCGGAAATAGACCGCTTAACCATCGGCTGTACCGGTATTAAGAGAACTACAGGGCAGCACCCCGGCGGTATGGTTGTTGTGCCGGATGAATACTCGGTAGAGGATTTCACGCCGATTCAGTTTCCTTCCAATGATGAAAAAAAGGGCACCTATACCACTCACTTCGATTTCAAAAACTCGCTGCATGATACGCTTTTGAAATTGGATGAACTCGGTCACGATAATCCGACCATTTATAAGTTTTTGGAGGATTCCACCGGTGTGCCGGTAATGGAGGCGGATTTATCCGACCCCAAGCTCTATCAACTCATTGTTTCGACGGAGCCGATTGGTGTCAGTCCCGCCGATATTGATTGTCCCACAGGTACTTTGGGTATTCCGGAAATGGGAACGCCGTTTGTCATCAATATGCTCATTGATGCGAAACCACAGACCTTTGCGGATTTATTGCAGATTTCAGGCTTATCTCACGGCACGGATGTATGGCTGGGTAATGCACAGGATTTGATTAACAATAAGATTTGTACAATTTCCGATGTCATCGGTTGTCGTGATGATATTATGACACACTTGATTCACGTTGCCGAGAACTACGAGCAGCGTACAGGTACAAAATCGCCGCTTTCCAAAAAAGATTGCTTCAATATTATGGAGTACACCAGAAAAGGAAAAGCGCCGAAGTTATTACCGCCGTTTGAAGAAGCGATGAAAACCGTCGGCGTGGAGCAGTGGTACATTGATTCCTGTTATAAGATAAAATACATGTTCCCGAAGGCTCATGCGGCAGCTTATGTCATTGCTGCGCTGCGCATTGCTTGGTATAAAATTTACTATCCCATTCATTTTTATTCCGCCTATTTCACCGTGCGCGGTGAAGATATTGATGCTGTCTGTGCTGCCAAAGGAATGGCGGCGGTAAAGATGAAGATGAATGAAATCATGGCAAAGGGTAAAGAAGCAAGCGAAAAAGAAAACAAACAGGTGGATATTTTAAAAATCGTGGTAGAAATGCTCGCGCGCGGGTTATCTTTCCTGCCGGTGGATTTGTACCAATCCGATTGGAGAGTTTACAAAATCGAGGGCGATAAGCTGCGCTTACCGTTCTCTGCGCTTGACGGTGTCGGTGAAAATGCGGCAAAAGCCATTTTTGATGCCGTGAAGGCGCAAGGCGACGAGCCTTTTATTTCCAAAGAAGATTTTGCGGAAAAAAGCGGTGTTTCCAGCGCCGTGATTACTGCCTTGGATGCATTTGATGCGCTTCAGGGCTTACCCGAATCCAATCAGGTCAGTTTATTTGATTTTTAAATTTAACGAAAGGCGGTGAACCGATTGGCATTGAAACGCTGGAATGTTTTAGAATATGATAAAGAAACGGCAAAACAGCTCATGGATACATGCGATGTTGATGCGGTAACCGCCATTTTGCTCACTTCCAGAGGAATGACGGATGCAGAACAAATTGCTTCGTTCTTCAGTGAAGATTATTTATGCATAGATCCCTTTACATTGCCGGATATGGATTTGGCTGTTGAGCGCATCGGAATTGCTATGGACAGTGGGGAAAAGATTGCCATTTTCGGCGATTTTGATTGTGACGGGGTGACAGCTACCGCGCTTTTGTATTCTTACTTGCGCGCCTGCGGTTCGGATGTAAGCTATTATATACCCGACCGCAATAAAGAGGGTTACGGCTTAAATAAAGCGGCTGTGCGCGCTTTTAAAGAACAAGGGGTACAGTTAATCATCACTGTCGATAACGGTATCAGCGCACTCGATGAAGTTGCACTTGCCAATGAACTGGGCATAGATGTCGTTGTCACTGACCACCATATGCAGGGCAGTGTGCTTCCCGAGGCGGTTGCTGTTGTCAATCCGCACCGCAACGATAGCGAATGTGAGTATGAAGATTGGGCAGGTGTCGGTGTTGCTTTTAAACTGGTCAGTGCGCTTGCCGGCAGTGAGGAAGAAATATTAGAGGAATATGCCGATTTAATCTGCATTGGAACAATTGCGGATATTGTGCCGGTTCTCGGTGAAAACCGGTATTTAATCAAAAAAGGCTTAGAGCTCATTAATGATACCGGTCGACTCGGTATCGCTGCATTAAAAGGCGTTGCAGGAGTCGGAAGTAAGCAGCTGACAGCCGGTGATATTGCCTTTTTGATTTCACCGCGCATTAATGCAGCCGGCAGAATCAGTTCTGCCGGGAAGGCTGTTGAACTCTTAATTACAGAGGACGCCGAAACGGCAATTCGCCTGGCTGAAGAAATCAATGATTGTAATGCCAAGCGCATTCAAATAGAAAATGAGATGCTCGAAACTGCCTGTGAGATGTTAGCGGAGGAAAGCTACCTGCGCGACAGAGTCATCGTCTTGTGCGCAGAAGGATGGAATAGCGGCATTGCCGGCATTGTTGCTTCCAAAATTTGCGAGCGTTACGGAAAACCGACTATTATTATTGCGGATACCGGTGCGCCGGTGCTGAAAGGTTCTTGCCGTAGCTTAAACGGATTTAATATTTTTGAAGCGTTAAGCGCCTGCTGCG
The DNA here is from genome assembly GCA_017430965.1 of Clostridia bacterium. GTDB lineage: Bacteria > Bacillota > Clostridia > Oscillospirales > Acutalibacteraceae > RUG714. The sequence goes on from JAFRLX010000015.1 coordinate 11,904, forward strand.
ACAGCTTAGTGCAATTTGGCGGGCACACATTGGCAGCCGGGCTTTCCATTCAAAAAGAAAAAGTTGATGATTTTAGAGAACTGATTAATGATTATGCCGCTAAGATGTTTCGCTACATGCCGGTAGGGGAAATCAATATCGATTTTAAAATCAATCCGGCTTCTATATCTTTGGATACTTTGCATAGTATCAACTTGTTCCAGCCCTTCGGAATGGGTAATGCCAAGCCTGTTTTCGGTGTTTTCAATGCAAAGGTGATTTCCGTGACACCGATTGGCGGGAATAAGCATATCAAACTTACATTGGCAAAGAAAGATACCACTTTCAGTGCCATTTATTTCGGCAAATCTACCACCTCCGTGCCTTTTAGAAAAGGCGATATGGTGGATGTAGCACTGAATATTGAAAAGAATGAATACTACGGGAAGACCACTGTTTCACTATTTTTAAAAGGAATCCGCTACAGCGGGTTTTCGGATGATACAATGGTCGGCGGTTTGCGCGTGTATGAAAACTTCATGCGTGATGAAACCAATCGCAAAGAGATAGATTATATCCGGACAAACAGAGATAATATAGCGCAGATTTATCGCTTTTTGCGCGACAATAACGGCTGGAAGTTTTCCGAGGAAGAGCTGTATATGCAGCTAAAACCGGTGATAATGAATTACAGCCAGATGCGTTTGTCGCTGGCAATTATGATTGAGTTGGGACTTGTGATTGATGATAAAAATCTCGGCAGATTGGATTTGCCGATGGAAACGAATAAGGTAAACATTCAAGACTCCAAATTATACCAAAAAATGGACCGATTAAGTCAAACACTTTAGGGGGAAGTTGTGAGTAAGAAGTATGGCAACGGATTCGACGAATTGCTTGAAAGTATCGAGGATAATCCTTCTTATGACAAAGAATTGATTATCAGCGCTTACGAAAAAGCGGCAAGCCTGCATGCCGGGCAAACCCGCTTTTCCGGTGAGCCTTATATCATTCACCCGATTGAGGTGGCAAAGATTTTAGTGAGTTTAGGCTTAGACTCGCAAAGTATCGTTGCCGCTTTGCTTCACGATGTGGTTGAGGATACAGATGAAACCAAAGAAGATGTCGAGAAGCAATTCGGTAAAGATGTTGCTTTTTTGGTTGAGGGTGTCACCAAACTCGGTAAAGTCGATATTAAGAGCAAGGTGGAGCAGCAGGCGGAAAATATCCGAAAAATGCTGTTGGCAATGGCTGAAGATGTCAGGGTAATTATTATTAAGTTAGCTGACAGACTCCATAACATGCGCACGCTCGATTTTATGTATGAATCAAAGCGCAGAGAAAAAGCTCTCGAAACCTTAGAAATCTATGCACCGATTGCGCACAGGCTCGGTATTCGCCCGCTCAAAGAAGAATTAGAGGATTTGGCAATTCGCCATTTAGACCCGGTCGGTTACGAAGAAATCAAAAACCGCTTATCGCAAAATGATGTGGTCAGCAAGGATTTAATTCCTTCCATTATTCAAAAAATCAGTGAACGTTTGAAAGAAACCGTTCAGAACCCGCATATTGACGGCAGAATCAAATCCGTTACCGGCATTTACAGAAAAATGTATATGCAAAACCGTTCGTTTGATGAGATTTACGATATCTATGCGGTGAGAATTATTGTCGATACGGTCAATGATTGCTATAACTGCCTGGGTGTGATTCATGATATGTTTCGCCCTATTCCCGGCAGATTTAAAGACTACATTGCCACGCCGAAACCGAATATGTACCAGTCGCTTCACTCGACTGTTATCGGCAAAGAGGGGATTCCGTTTGAAGTGCAAATCAGAACCTGGGAAATGCACCGCACCGCGGAATACGGTATTGCCGCGCATTGGAAATATAAATCCGGCGTAAAGGGAAAAGACGATAAGTTTGACCAAAAAATCGCCTGGATTCACCAGATGGTTGACCAGCAAAAGGAAGAAATCGAAGGCGAAACGCCCGAAGAGTTCTTATATACCGTTAAAAATGATTTGGAATTTGAAGAAGTGTTTGTTTTCACACCGCAGGGCGATGTAAAAACGCTGCCGAAAAATTCTACAGTCATTGATTTTGCCTATGCCATTCACACTCAGGTAGGACATAAAATGACAGGCGCGAAAGTCAACGGCAGGTTGGTTCCCTTAGATTATAAACTGCAAACCGGTGAAATCTGTGACATTATCACCACTAAGCAAAAAGATAAGGGGCCCAGCAGAGATTGGTTAAATATTGTGCGCACAAGCGAAGCGCGCAATAAAATTCGCAGCTGGTTTAAAAAAGAAAAGCGCGAAGAAAACATTATTTCCGGCAAAGCGGAGCTTGAAAAAGAGTTTAAGCGCAACTATATTCGCCTGAGTGATGATAAATATGATGAATTTATCGAAAAGCTTGTTGTCAGGCAAAAATGTAACACAGCCGAGGAACTGTATGCGAAAATAGGCTACGGAGGCATTTCCGTTTCGCGCATTATGCCTTCGATTAAAGATTTATACAAGCAGTTTATTCTGGACAATTCCGAAGCCTTGCCGCCAAAGCCTATGATGCCGCAGCCGTCAAGACATTCTCTTTCCAATAAAGACGGCATTATTGTAGAAGGCTTTGATGATTGCTCCATTAAAATTTCAAAGTGCTGCAATCCTTTACCTGGCGACAGAATTATCGGTTTTATCACCAGAGGACACGGTGTTTCCATTCACAAGAGAGACTGTATTAATGTACCTGCCGATATTGCGGATTGTCCGGAGCCAGGCAGGTGGCTCAATGCCTATTGGGATACAGATGTTAAATTCAATCTCAATACAACATTAAGTGTTTTCTGTATTGACAGAGAAAACCTGCTTGCCGACATTATGAAGGTTTGCTACGAGATTAAAATTACCATCTCGAGTATTGAAGCAAGGGTGCTTAAAAGCGGAAATTCCATCATTACCTTAGGCATTATTGTCGATAATACCGACCACTTAAATAATTTCTTAACGCGCCTCAAAAAAGTGGAAAATGTCATTAGCGTGGAAAGAACAATTAATTGAGGAATTGGCATGAAATTAGTGATTCAAGTTGTAGATGAAGCAAGCGTTATGGTTGAGAACACAGTAACCGGCGCCATCAAAAAAGGATATTTGGTTTTGGTTGGAGTAGGACAAGATGATACTAAATCCGATGCCGAGCTTTTAGCTAAAAAGCTTATTGGTCTGCGCATCTTTGAAGATGCAAACGGCAAAACAAACCTTTCTTTGGCAGACATTGGCGGTGAAATACTCAGTGTTTCTCAGTTCACGTTGTTTGCCGACTGCAGTCATGGCAGGCGCCCTTCATTTATTTATGCCGGTGCACCGGATATGGCGAAGGCGCTGTACGAATACTTTAATAGCTGTTTGGAAGAGCTATATCCGAAGCCGGTGCAAACGGGCATTTTCGGTGCCGACATGAAAGTTTCTCTTGTCAATAACGGCCCGTTTACGATTCTCTTAGATTCAAAGGATTTGAAAAAATGAAAATAGAATGTTTTGAACAGGGCAGTATCGGCACAAATTGTTATATTGTCTATGATGAAGTAAGCCGCAACGCCTTTTGTGTCGATGTGAGCGATAGAATATATCCTTCTTTTTATGCATTCATTCAAACACATCAACTGAATATTCAGTATGTTTTGCTCACTCACGGGCATTATGACCACGCTTCGGACATCAAAGCATTTTGCAGCCGCTATCCCGCTGCGAAAGTTGTCATTAGCATCGAAGATGATGCGAATATTCGAAAAGGACTTTCCGTGTTTTGTCACCCTTCCGATTATGTGGAGCCGACTGTTTTGGTCGAGGATGGAGATACACTTGATTTTTGCGGCAAAGAAATTCTTGTCATAGCAACACCCGGTCACACCTCCGGCAGTGTTTGTTACTTATTTGAAGATGCACTTTTTTGCGGTGATACTGTCTTTTATGGCTCTATAGGCAGAACGGATGTGCCGACCGGTTCTTTCTTTGAAATTATGAAAAGTGTTTCAAAAATCAGCCGCCTTGGCAATTATAAGCTCTTTCCGGGACATATGCAAACCACGGATATACCTACCCAAAGAAAGGTAAACCCTTATTTTAGAGAATGAAATTAATTGTAAACGGTAATAATTATCATTATTCTTTTGAGCAGTTGTTGCGCGTATTTATGCCCGATATCAAGCTCGAAAAACAATATAATTCACCCCCGCCGCAGGAAGGTGAATTTGTTTTGTGCGCCACCGAGCAGGAAGAAAACAGCATTTCTGCCCATGTTACCTTTAAAACAGATACATTTGAACGCAGCGCCAACGGGACATACACCGGTGAGGATTTATACAAAACAGGGGAGCTAAAGGCCTGTGCTTTGCTCTATGGCATGCTGCTTGAATACACGGGTTACACACCGGAATGGGGAATGCAAACCGGCGTTCGCCCGACAAAAATATATTTTAATTTAACGAGGAATAACAGTGCCGAAGAAGCCGTAAAATATTTACAAGATGAATTGTTTATTTCACAAAATAAGGTACAGCTTGTCAAAACCGTTTGTGAAAATGAAAAGGAAGTGATGGCTTCTTCTGCACAAAACCAGTTTTCACTATATATTTCACTACCGTTTTGTCCGTCACGCTGTTCTTATTGTTCGTTTATTTCCCATTCCTACGATTCGCTCAAAAAGCTGATTCCCGCATATGTGCACTTATTATGCAAAGAAATTCACGAAATTTCTTTATTGACTAAAACATTAGGGCTGCAATTAAGAACAGTATACATCGGCGGCGGTACACCCACTGTGCTGGAGATTGAGCAATTAGAAGAGATTTTTTCTCAAATTAAGGCGGATTTTGATTTTAGGGCTTTGAGTGAATTTACCGTTGAAGCGGGCAGACCGGACACACTCAGTCAGGAAAAACTGGATTTTCTCAAATCCCAACCGGTCACGCGCATTACCATTAACGCCCAATCCTTTAATGATGCTGTCTTGGAATCTATCGGCAGAAAGCATACGGCAGAAGATTGTAAGCGTGCTTATAAGCTTGCGCGCCAATCCGGTTTTGATAACATTAATACCGATTTGATTGCCGGTCTGGAAGGGGAGAGTGAGGAAAGCTTTTTAGACTCGGTAAAGAGCGCCATTGCGCTCGGCGCGGAGAATATCACCATCCATACCTTAGCGCTCAAGCGCTCATCCTTTCTCATTACGCGTGATGACACAAAGGGTAAAATTGTAGCTGCAACCAATCAAATGATACAAAAAGCCTATGCGCTTTTGGAACAGAGCGGCTATATTCCGTATTATATGTATCGCCAATCAAAATCGGTCGGCAATCTTGAAAATACAGGGTGGGCATTGCCCGGGAAAATTTGCGAATATAACATTTTTATGATGGAAGAAGTGCAAAATGTTTTCGGCGCCGGTGCCGGAGCTGTAACGCGCCTTGTGTGCCCTTCACAAAAGGATATTCAGCGCATTTTTAATTACAAATACCCCTATGAGTATATCGATGATTTTGAAGAAATGATACAGCGCAAGCATCAGGCAATCGAGATTTTGAAAAAGTGGCAAATACCTTGATTTTACGCGCTATTCGTGTTATTATAATATTTAAGTAATAAATAAAGGAGATTGTATTATGGCTGACATTAATCAAGTTATTGACAAAGCAAAGGAGCTTGCACAAACTGCAAGTGAAAAATCTCAGGAGTATTATCAGATTTCCAAGTGCAAGTTTGAGATTGCACAGCTGAAAATGAAGATAGAAAAGAACTACAACGCCATCGGCAAAAAGGTTTATGATGTCAAAAAAGCAGGGGAGGAGCTTCCTGATTTTGCTGCTGAAATGGAAGAAATTGACCTTTTGAAGGCAGACATTGAAGAGCAAAAAGATATCATCAGCTCCATCAAAAACACAATCAGGTGCAATTCTTGCGGCGCCGATGTGAGTGAAGATGACCCCTTCTGCCCGAAATGCGGCGCATCCATGAAATAGTGTTTTCTCAGGAGATATAGTTTGGCACAACAACAGCGAAAAAAACAAACACTTTTGAGCGGTGCCTTAATATTGGTCGCTTCCACCATTATCGTAAAGCTCATCAGTGCAATTTATAAAATCCCTATTACGAATTACATTGGCGGTATCGGAATGGGGTACTACACGACTGCCTATAAAATCTATCTGCCGATTTGGTCGATTTCCATGGCAGGTCTTCCGATTGCGGTTTCAAAGCTTATTTCGGAAAACATGGCACTCGGAAAATATAATAATGTTAAGAGTATTTTCAAGGTTTCTCTGCGCGCCTTTATTGTTACCGGCTCTGCCGGCACAATTCTGCTGGCTGCCGTAGCTTATCCTTATGTAAAATATGTAGCAAAGGCACCGGAGGCTTTACCGGTTATTTTGTGTATTGCTCCCGCCATTTTTATTTGCTGCATTATGAGTGCATACAGAGGCTACTATGAGGGTATGAGAAATATGGTGCCAACCGCCATTTCTCAAATCACGGAAAGCCTTGTAAAACTTGTTTTCGGCTTAGGGCTGACTTATTTGGCAATTCGCTACTGTCAGTCACACGGTATCGACAAACCGGAGGTGCGCTATCCGATTGAAGCATCCGCCGCCATTTTAGGCGTTACATTAGGCACGCTCGGCTCTCAAATCTACCTTTGGATAAAAATGAAAAAGGATGGCTACGGGTTTACGGAAGAAGAGCTGTTTTTAGCTCCCAAGGCAGATTCCAATAGAGATATATTAAAAACGTTAATCACCATTGCCATACCGATTGTCTTAACCTCTTTAATCTCTAATGTCGCCACCTTGATTGATGCCGCTACCGTACAAAATCGCCTGGCAGTGGCGGTCGCAAACGGTGAAAGCGTTATCAGGCAAATGTACCCCATGATTCCTGAGAGCGCGGAAAAGCTCAATGTTTACCTTTACGGTTGTTTTGATGTTGATGAAACGCTGCGCAATATGGTACCGCAAATCACATTAACGCTCGGTGTCAGTTCCTTGCCGGCACTCGCGCAGTATTGGGCAGTCAACGATAAAAAGAATATTCGCATCAGCATCGAATCCGTTTTGCGCATTTGTATGCTCATTTCCATGCCGGCAGGTGTGGGTATGGCGGTTTTGGCGCAACCGGTATTGAACCTTTTATACGGCACCAGCCAACCCGACATTCCGGTTATGTGCAAGGAAATCTTAGTGATTTTCGGTATCACTTTGTTCTTTTATGCGCTATCCTCTCCGGTTACCACTTTATTGCAGGCAATCGGAAAGGCAAAGGTTCCTGCGATTTCTTTCGGCATTGCCTGTTTGATTAAAATTGTACTCAATTATGTTTTAGTGGGTATTCCCGAGTTTAATATCAAAGGCGCTGCTATCAGCACGGTTGCTTGTTACGGTATCTCCGTTATTGTGAATGTATTCTATTTGTTTAAATATACTAAGATTAAATTTGATGTGATGTCACTGGTCATTAAACCGACAGTTGCTTCCGCTTTTTGCGGGCTTGGTGCCTGGGGAACATTCTATTTGTTGACGAAGTTTGTGCCTTTGCCCGAAAAAATTATCACCATTGCAGCTATTTTAGTTGCCGTTGCCGTGTATGTTGTTGCATTACTTTTGATAAAAGCATTATCTAAAGAAGATGTATTAATGCTTCCTGCAGGTGAAAAAATCGCAAAAGTACTTGAAAAAATGCATGTTTTAGGATAAAATAGATATATAGTGGTTGAATGATAGAAAATTTCGAGTTTAAAACTAAATATAGTATTGAGGACTTAATCGAGATTGTTCGCCTTCTGCGCACACCCGAGGGTTGCCCTTGGGATAGGGAACAGACTCATGAAAGCATTAAAAAGAATTTCATTGAGGAAACCTATGAAGTTGTCGAAGCAATTCATAAAGCCGACCCGGCAATGTTGCGCGAGGAGCTTGGCGATGTGCTTTTGCAGATTTTAATGCATGCGCAAATGGAAAGCGAACTTGGCAGCTTCACTTTTGAAGATGTTGTCGATGAAGTCGCACAAAAGCTCGTGATGCGCCATCCCCATGTTTTTGGCGCTGAGTATTGTGAGACACCCGAGCAAGTTCTTGAAACTTGGGACCGTGTCAAAACCGAAAGCAAAAATCAAACCACTGTTACCGAAGCTATGGAAGCCGTTCCCAAAGAATTGCCCGCATTGATGCGAGCGCAGAAAATTCAAAAGAAAGCGGCAAAGGTCGGTTTTGATTGGGAGAATGTTTCCGGTGCTCTGGAAAAGGTTCACAGCGAATGTGAAGAATTGGAGCAAGCGATTGCTTCGGGAAATTCCGAAGAACAATTTGAAGAATTGGGAGACATGTTTTTCAGTTGTGTGAATGTGTCCCGCTTTATCGGCTGTGACAGCGAGGAGAGCCTCACGGCGGCAAGCGATAAATTCCTGCAGCGCTTTTCTATTGTCGAACAATTAGCTGCAGAACGCTCTATTGACATGAAAACAGCTTCTCTTGAAGAATTAGACAAGCTTTGGGATGAAGCGAAGCAAATGAGTAAATAAAGGCTTAAGCCTTTGAAATATTATTTTGGAGGACAGTAAAAATGAACAAAAAAGATCTTATTAAGGCAGTAGCTGAAGCCAGCGCACTTACAAACAAGGATGCTGAAAAGGCAATTAATGCTCTTACAGCTGCTATCACCGACGCTCTTAAGAACGGCGAAAAAGTGCAACTTGTAGGCTTTGGTACTTTCGAAGTAAGAGAAAGAGCTGCTAAGCAGGGTCGTAACCCCAGAACCGGCGAAGCTATGGAAATCCCGGCTTCTAAACTTCCCGCTTTCAGAGCTGGTCAAGCTCTTAAGGATGCTGTGAAATAATTAGAATCCTACAGTAAGTTTTTTATAAAGGAATGCTGCGGTTCTGCCGCAGCATTTCTTTTTTTGCATTATTGTTCAATTATGCTATAATAGAAAAGAGGTGAGAATATGCGATTAGATAAATACTTGAAAGTTTCCAGAATCATTAAGCGGCGCACCATTGCAAATGACGCGTGCGATGCAGGCAGAATCTTAGTTAACGGTAAAACTGCAAGGGCTTCCTATGCGGTTAAAGTCGGCGATATTATCACGGTCAATTTGGGCTCGACTTCCCATGAATATAAAGTCTTAAGCATCGCCGAAACAGTAAAAAAAGAAGAAGCCGACAGGCTCTATGAACTAATTCAATAGCATAAGGCCGCCTACTCTTTCATAATATGTAATAGCATATAATGAAAGGCGAGAATATGAGCGATAACGAAACCATTTATACGCAGTCGAATGTTTACATTGAAAACCGCGAAAAGCTGCGCATCACCGGTGTGAAGGATGTGGACAGCTTTGATGAAGAGAGCATTTGTGTGCAAACCCAAAAAGGGGATATTGTCTTAAACGGCGAGCAACTAAAAATAGCAAAGCTCGATGTTGAGAGCGGTGAATTGTCGGTTGAGGGGGTCGTGCATTCTTTATTTTACAAAGAAAATGCTCCCGCTAAAAATATTTCACTCTTTGGCAGGCTGATGAAGTAATGTATTACCACGACATCGGCTTTTTAGCGCAATCCGGCTTCTTTTTTGTCAGCTTTGTCACCGGCGTGGCTGCCGGCTTTTTTGCTTTGGTGCTGTTGGCAAAACCGCTGAGCGGGAAAGTTCGATTTCTCTGCGACATAGTGTTTTGCCTGATGTGTGTGTTGCTGCTTGTTTGCACCAATATCATTTATCAGGATGCGGCGCTAAGAGTGTATGAGTTTTTGGCATTTTTGCTCGGATTGGGCTTAGTTTTACTCGTTTTAAAAAAGCATAGCGACCGTTTTGCGCAGAAAGTGGTTAATTTTGGCGCAAAATATATCCGTGTACCACTTTCAAACTTTTGTAAAAATATTATGAATAAACTAAAAAACATATTGAAAAAGGTACACTGTATGTTGTATAATTTTATTAATCAACGCAAGGAGAAGTACAAGCGCAATGGCGGTCAAACAAAAAAGAAAAAAGAAAAAAAGGAAAGCCAACAAGCAACCGAGACCGCTGCGTAGCTTAATCCTTTCATTTGCTTTTACTATACTTGCAGTTTATTTAACGGTTACCGCTATCGAAACCATTATTAAAATTAAAGACACAAACGAAAAAATCCGCCTTGCGCAATCCCAATATCAAAGCATTGTCGATGAAAATAAAGACACAAAGAATCTGCTGAAAAATGCCGATGAAAACGATATCATCGAGCGCATCGCAAGGGAACGCCTCGGCTATGTTTTTCCGGATGAAAAAGTATATTATGATGTTAATTAACCCGAACCGAAAAAGTTCGGGTTTAATTATTCTTTTTATGCAAAAAATACTCTTATATAGTCTTTTTTAGAAGGGATTTCATGCAGATTCTCAATTTATTTTTCGGCATCGCACTGTTCTTGTTCGGAATGAACCTAATGAGCGACCATTTAAAGAAAATAGCGGGCGGCAAATCGGAAATACTGCTGTATAAGCTGACAAATAAACCGCTGCGCGGTGTACTTGTCGGTACGGCAGTTACCGCGCTCATTCAATCCTCCAGTGCGGTTTGCGCAATGGTAGTAGGGTTTGCCGAAAATAGCCTAATCAGTTTAAAGCGCGCCATAGCTATTATTTTGGGCTCTATTTTCGGCACCGGTATTACCGGTTGGTTGATTGCGTATTCTTCATTTGAATTTGGAAACACCTTCGCCAAACTATTTTCGGCGAGTGTTCTGAGTGCTGTTTGTGCGATTGCCGGGATTGTTTTAAAGCTCTTTATTAAAAACACCAAATTAAAGCGCATAGGGGAGATATTATTAGGCTTTGCCGTATTAATGCTCGGCATTTCCACCATCACCGCAGCTGTTGCACCTTTAAAAGAGAATCCGGTATTTCTTAAAAGCTTTGTTTCCGTTCAAAACCCGCTGTTACTGGTGTTAATCGGCACGGTATTTGCGGCATTGCTGCAAAGCGCCTCTGCAGCTGTCGGGATATTGCAGACACTTTCATTAACCGGCTTAATTTCGCTGCACGCCTGTGCAGCACTGTTATTCGGCATCGGTATCGGCGCCTCTTTACCGGTATTATTGGTATCAGTAGGAAAAAATACCACCGCAAAACAAACCGCTTTATCCTATTTGCTGGCAGATGCGATTGGAGCGGGCATTTTCAGCGTGCTGTTTTATGGAATTATCGCCATTTCTGAGCTTAACACAACACAAATCATCATGTCTCCGCTAAGCATTGCAATAGCCAATACAGCGTATCGTTTTATGCTTGTTTTGCTGATGTTTCCATTTATCCCGCATTTGGAAAAGCTTTGTAAGCGATTGGTCAAATGCAAAAATACCGACATTATGTTTCAAAAAGAAGTGAATAGGGGAGCAAATTAAAAAAATTGTTGAATGAAAAAAAGTCGAGTGAATTGAAGTATAATAAAGCTTAACACTCAATTCTTAATTCATGATTTAAATTTTATCTTTAAAAAATTTCTATTAGAGCAATTATTACAAATAAATCCGGCTATTTTACGCTTTTTAGTGTATATCATTCATTCAGTACTATTCAACCATGGATTATAAAACAGTATTTTCAGCTAAGCCCACGTGTTGATAAGGATAATAAGCCTCACGTGGGCAACGCCATCTGATATTTTTCTCATTTTTTCTTCTTCTCGGAAGGGAGTATTGCCGCATTTCCATATTGGCTTAATTACACAAAATGTATATTTTGTGTAATTAAGGGGAGTGAAATACGGCTTTTTGAGGCTTTTTTTATGTTTTATTGCATTTTAGAGGACTTTTTACTGTTTTAGCACATTTTTGCAATGATACTATTTTTTTCTTCTCTACGGCATCCTCCGGCTCTTTTTATTTACTGAATGTTAACTTGTTCATTCCGGTTTCTAAGTTATTTCCTGCTGAGCTTATAGAATATTTTTTATTTCATTAATGGAACTATCATTTATAAAATAATTATTCGATGAGTATTTTCATTTGCAGCTGATATTTTTCTTTCTACTGATGAATTGTTCATAAGTCAATCATTTAAAAGATTCTGTTTTCCATTTTTCTATTGCTGCACTCATTTTTATCTTAATAGAGTTTTCTATTTGAATTTCGGTCTAATCACAAAATATCTGTCTCTGCAAAGATTCATCGTAATGAGATTTGCAAATATTCTGATTTTACTGTTCTTGCCTATTGCGTTTCATAGCCTTTTTTGCTACAATAATGATAGTATTTTGTGTAATTTTATTGCTCTGTGAAACCGTTTCACAGAATGTAGGAGGCTGCATTGAGAAAAGAAGAGTTGGCGGCATTGCCGCAAAGTGTGCAGGAATATGTAACGCATCTTCGGGTGATTAAAGGTAAGTCGGATTTGACTACTTTAGAATATGCTTCCGATTTAAGAACATTTTTTCGTTTCTTAAAAAAAAGCAGAGGCTTATCCCCTGCCGATACGCCTTTTGAAGCCATCGATATTTCCGATATTGATGATGCATTTGTTGCCTCTGTTACATTGATGGATGCCTATAACTACTTGGTTTTTTGCAAGGATGAGCGCGGTAATTCCGACCGCACAAGAGCCAGAAAGGTGTCTACACTGAAATCTTATTTTGATTATATGTTTCGCAAGCGTAAGCGCATCCCTGCCGACCCGATGCTTGACTTGGAAATGCCGAAATTTAAAAAAACGGCAAGACCGAAGTATTTAACCTATGAACAATCTCTCAAGCTTTTAAATGCAGTGGAAGGTAAAAATAAAGAGAGAGATTATTGTATTATCACACTGTTTTTAAACTGCGGTCTGCGCCTGGCAGAGCTCTGTTCGCTGGATTACGGCGACATTAGAGAGGACGGCACCATCGATATCACCGGTAAAGGTAATAAAGAGCGTGTGGTTTACCTGAACAGTGCTTGCCTGCATGCGATTCGGGATTATATGCGCGTGCGCCCCGTAGATGGTGTCATTGACAAAAAGGCGCTATTCATTTCCGCGCAAAAGAAGCGCATGAGCCGCGAATCGGTACAAAAAATGGTACAAAAATATTTAGAAAAAGCCGGATTAGGAGACCAAGGGTATTCCGTGCACAAACTCAGGCACACGGCAGCCACATTGATGTACCAAACCGGCGATGCGGATGTGCTGGTGCTAAAGGAAATCTTAGGACACGAAAACTTGAACACAACCGAGATTTACACCCACACCGATTCGGCGCAGATACGCAATGCAGTCAATGCCAATCCGCTTTCCGAGGTAAAGAAATAAGCCTGCTACAGAAGTAGCAGGTTTACTTTTATAATACTTTTGAAAAAACGGAACCTGAAATCGCTTCGATTACCGAGACGAGAACGACTCCGAGAGAAAAGATAATAAAGCGTTTGGAAAACGTGATAAAATTCAAACTGTATTTATTCTCTCTGGGTTTCCCGTTAAATATACCGTTGGAGACATTTAAGCTCATATAGATGCCTTCGATGTAGGCAAGCGTGTATATTGCCATCAACAGCGCCTGCGGCACAAGCACAATAATTAGGCAGTATAAAAACCCTTTTATCCCACTATATACATATTGATACGATATTATCATACCAACTGCAATTCCTTTCAGGATAGGAATTATGCATATTATCGGCAAACCGATTGCGCACAATCCGCCAATGTACATAACACCTAAATAGAAAAAAGAACCAATCAAATTTCTGCTGAAAAGCGCTATGACTGACAGCTTTTCATTTTCACTAAAATATGTCCCGATAAGTTCAATCACAGCATTATTGCGCGCAAGCGTCGCATTCAATACAAGTGTGCCTGCCAAACACCCGATGGTAAATAAAGTGATATAAAGCAGTGTCAGCCGATTGTCTTTGATAAAAAGCTTTGTGCTGATAATACTATTTTTTAAGGCGCTTTTCATAGTTTCTCCTGATTTGTTTCATATTTCTTTTCTTTGTCGAGCTGCTGAATTTCCATATTCCCGTTATCGCCAAATGTTCTATGAGAATGGCGGCAATAATCAAAAAGGCTTTGTAATCCATAGAACGAAACACAATCATTAATACAATATAAAACAGGACTAAAGGCAGTATAGCAATGATTTTGATTTCGTTTTTGCGCCCCCATATGCTCACTACCGCCCCGATGATAAGTGCAATCATCAGTGAAATTACAAAAAAGATCTTACTTCCCCATTCATTCTTTAGGATTAAAAATGCCGCTGCAGCGTACAATATCGGCAATAATAAAAGTGTTTGCAGTAAACTTTTGAATAATGGTCTTCGAATTGTTTGCATAAAAAAACTCCCGCAGTATCATTAGTAAATGATATTGCGGGATTGCAGTTTTTATGATTATTCTTTATCTTTGCTCTTATTCTTTTTCGCTGCTTTTGCTGCTTCTCTGGCTTCCTTTGCCTTTTGTGCAGCTTCCTGCTGTGCAGCCTGCTTGGTTAAATTGGTCTGAACTGCCCAGCGAGCGACTTTCATCTTGTTTCTGTCGGCTCCGGTTTCAATAATCAGGGCATCATCTTTTGTAGAAACAACTTTGCCGAGAATACCGCCAATGGTCACAATTTCATCGCCGATATCGACACTGTTGCGCATTTCCTCTTCTTCCTTGCGCCTTTTGTTTTGCGGTCTGATCATCATGAAATACATCAACACAAACATACCGCCGATTAAGACAAGCATGCCCCAAGTGCTGCCGAAAAATCCGCCAATACCGGATGAGCTACTTGATGCTGCAGCATTTAAAGTAATAAAATTCATTTTTAAACCTCCGAAAAAATATCTCATTTATTATATATGAAAAAAACAATAAATGCAAGTATTTTATATGCGCGCGTCCAATTTGTTTACATATTCCTCATAGAACGACTGATATCTGCCCTCTTCAATCGCTTGTCGAATGTGTGCCATCAGTTCGTTATAAAAGTGCAAATTGTGAATTACCGCCAAACGCATGCCGAGCATTTCACCGGCTTTGAGTAAGTGGCGAATATAGGCGCGCGAATGCATTTGACAGGCTTCACAGGTACAGCGGCGGTCAATCGGTTCCAAATCTTCCGCATATTTTGCATTATTCAGGTTTAAAATGCCGTCCCAAGTAAATACATGGCCATGCCGCGCATTGCGCGAAGGCATAACACAGTCAAACAAATCCACGCCCAACAGCACGCTGGTTAAGATATTTCCGGGTGTGCCAACCCCCATTAAGTAGCGGATTTTATCTACCGGCATATAGGGTTCGACTTCATTGATAATGCGGTACATTTCTTCCTTCGGTTCGCCCACTGCCAAGCCGCCGATAGCGTAACCGTCCAAATCCATAGCGGCAATGCGCTTCATATGGTCAATGCGAATATCCTCATAGCAACACCCTTGGTTTATACCGAATAAAAGCTGCTTAGGGTTAATCGTATCCGGTTTGGCATTTAAGCGTGCCATTTCCGCTTTACAGCGCTCCAGCCACCGTATGGTGCGCTCAGCAGCTTCTTGAGCATAGCGGTAAGGCGCAGGATTCTTGACACATTCATCAAATGCCATGGCAATCGTTGAACCTAAATTAGACTGTATTTGCATGCTTTCTTCCGGTCCCATAAAAATGCGCCTACCGTCAACATGAGAAGCAAAGGTAACTCCTTCTTCCTTAATGTTATTTAATTTGGCAAGCGAAAACACTTGAAAACCGCCGCTATCTGTTAAAATCGGTCCCTTCCAACCGGTGAAGCGGTGCAAGCCGCCGGCGCGCTTTATGAGCTCATCTCCCGGTCGGATATGCAGATGATAGGTATTGCAAAGCATCACTTGGCAGTTGTTATGCACTAAATCATTGGCGGATAAACCGCCTTTAATCGCTGCAGCTGTAGCGACATTTTGAAACGCAGGTGTTTGAACAGTACCGTGAATGGTCTCAAATTCACCGCGCCTGGCTCTGCCGTCTTTGACTAAAATCTTCATGTTATCTCCTATTACTGAATAAACATTGCATCACCAAAAGAAAAGAAGCGATACTGTTGCCGGACTGCTTCGCGGTAAGCATTTAATACATTTTCTCTGCCTGCCAATGCGCTCACAAGCATAATGAGCGTGCTTTCCGGAAGGTGAAAATTGGTTATGAGTGCATCGATACATTTAAACCGGTAGCCGGGGTAAATAAAAATCTCGCTATCCCCTTCACATGCAGCTATTTTTCCGCTTTCATCCGCCACAGTTTCGAGTGTGCGGCAGCTTGTGGTGCCCACGGCAATAATTCTGCCGCCGTTCGCTTTGGTTTGGTTAATTGTTCCGGCGGCTTCTTCCGGTACTGCATAGTGTTCGGAATGCATCAGGTGATCCTCAATGTTTTCGGCTTTAACCGGTCGAAATGTACCTAAGCCGACATGCAGTGTCACATAGGCAATTTTGACACCTTTTTTCTCTAAATGAGCAAGCATTTCTTTGGTAAAATGCAAGCCCGCCGTGGGTGCTGCAGCGGAACCTAAATGCTTGGAATAGACAGTTTGGTAGCGCTCCTTATCCTGCAGTTGTTCTTTAATATAGGGCGGAATCGGCATAGAGCCTATCTGTTCGAGCAATGTATAGAAATTTCCTTCAAAGCTGAAGCGGATGATTCTATTGCCGCATTCGAGTACTTTGATAACCTCACACTGCATCAGTCCGTTAAAATCAAAGCGTGCGCCTTCTCTTGCTTTTTTACCGGGGCCTGCAATGCATTCCCATTCGGCTGTGCCGCATTGCTTTAGAAGCAGAAATTCCACCACTGCTCCCGTGCCTTCCTTAACGCCGAAAATTCTGGCGGGCAAAACTCTGGTGTCATTGAGAACCAAGCAGTCGTTTTCACCGAGCATATCGGCTAAGTCATAAAAATGCCGATGCTCGATTGCGCCGCTTTGTTTGTCTAACAGCATCAGCCGCGAGCAGTCACGCTGTTCGAGCGGATGTTGGGCAATGAGCTCTTCCGGTAAATCATAATAAAAATCGCTTTTTTTCATCGCAGCTCCGTAAATTTCTTTGAATAAGATTTATAATAAACATTTGACTTAAATATATATAAATGATAAAATAAATTAATAGCGGTCGATTAATTATTATAATGCATAAATTGCAAGTTTACAACATTTATTTTTACAGGGGGTAAAAAAATGAAACAATATAAAGTCGGTATTATCGGCGCCACAGGTATGGTAGGTCAGCGATTTGCAACACTTTTGGAAAATCATCCTTGGTTCGAGGTTGTGCTGCTTGCTGCCAGCGAAAGAAGCGCCGGAAAAACATATGCCGAGGCTGTCAAAAACAGCTGGAAAATGAGCACGGATATTCCGGACAATATGAAAGATATGGTGATTTTAGATGCACAAAAGGATGCCCAAAAAATCGCCTCTTTGGTTGATTTCGTATTCTGTGCGGTCAATATGAAAAAAGATGAAATCAAGGCTTTGGAAGAAACATACGCGCGCTTGGAATGCCCTGTTGTTTCCAATAACAGTGCCCATCGCCATACGCCGGATGTTCCCATGCTGCTGCCGGAGTTAAATCCCGAGCATGTTGCAATTATCGAAAAACAAAGAAAGCGCCTTGGCACCAAACGCGGTTTTATTGCGGTTAAGCCGAACTGTTCTATCCAATGCTATGTTCCGGCTCTCTTCCCTCTTGATAAAGCCGGTTACAAAGTTAAGGATGTATTGGTTTGCACCTACCAGGCAATCTCAGGTGCGGGAAAGAATTTTGAAAGCTGGCCGGAAATGGTGGATAATGTGATTCCCTTTATCGGCGGCGAAGAAGAAAAGAGTGAGAAAGAACCGCTCAAAATCTGGGGAAAAATAGAAGGCGATGTCATTGCCGACAGCACTTCACCCAATTTCACCGCACAGTGCATTCGTGTGCCCGTGACCGATGGGCATACCGGTGCCGTTTATGTGCGCTTTGAACCCGGCAAAAAGCCTACAAAAGAGGAATGTATTCAAATTTGGAAAGATTATAAAGGCGCTCCACAGCAGCTTTGCCTCCCGAGCGCACCGAAGCAATTTTTACATTATTTCAGTGAAGATAACCAACCGCAGTGTAAAGAAAAGAGAGACCTTGAAAACGGCATGGCTGTTTCTATCGGCAGATTGCGTGAGGATACACAGTATGACTACAAATTTGTCTGCCTTGCTCACAATACCATGCGCGGCGCAGCAGGCGGTGCTGTGCTGATGGCGGAATTACTTGCTGCAAAGGGTTATTTTGACTAATTGATTTTTACTATTGGAGTAACTTATGAACAAACCGATTATTTTTGAAGGTGCCGGTGTTGCGATTGCAACGCCGATGTATGCCGACGGCAGTGTCAATTACGATGTCCTTGCTCAGTTAATTGATTTTCAAATCAAGAATAAGACCGATGCCATTATTGTTTGCGGCACCACCGGTGAAGCAAAGACAATGAATACCGATGAGCATATTAAGGTCATTAAATTTGTGGTAGATGAAGTCGACGGCAGAGTACCTGTCATTGCCGGTGCCGGTAGCAACGATACCGCTTACGGCGTTGCGCTTGCCGATTCGGCAGTCGCTTGCGGTGCCGATGCTCTACTGCTTGTGACACCTTATTACAATAAAACCTCACAAGAAGGTTTAATTCACCATTTTAATTATATTGCGGACAGAACCACTAAGCCGATTATTCTCTACAATGTGCCTTCGCGCACGGGATTGAATATTCTCCCCGAGACATATGCCGAACTTGCCAAGCACCCGATGATTGTGGCAAGCAAAGAGGCAAACGGTGATATTTCGGCTTTGGCAAAAAGCATTGAATTATGCGGCGAAAACTTGGCATTTTATTCCGGTAATGATGACCAGACCACTGCTTTTATGGCTTTGGGCGCAAAAGGCGTGATTTCCGTGCTTTCCAACATCATGCCGCTGGAGGCGCACAATATTGCCGCGGCAGCTTTAGAGGGGGATTTCAAAAAAAGCGCCGCTTTGCAAATTCAGTACTTGGATATGTGCCATACCCTGTTCTGTGATGTCAACCCCATTCCGGTGAAAGAAGCGCTCAATTTAATGGGTTTTGAAGCCGGTGCGTGCAGAATGCCGCTGTATCATTTAAATGAACAAAACAGACAGCGCTTAATCACTTGTATGCAAAAATACGGATTAATTGATTAATTTTTGAAAGGCAGTTTAAAATGACGGATATTATTTTATGCGGATGTTGCGGCCACATGGGAAGCACAATCAGTGAACTTTGTGAAAATGACAGTAGTGTCAATATTGTAGCCGGTGTAGATGCTTATGACAGCGGCAAAACCGCCTACCCTGTGTTTAAAAGTTTTGAGAATTTGGATAGAAAAGCAGATGTGATTATAGATTTTTCCAATCCCTCTGTGCTTGATTCTATGCTTTCCTACGCTCAAAACACCCATACACCTGTCGTGATTGCTACCACCGGTTATGACGAAGAACAGCTTGCAACTATCAAAGCAGCTGCCGAAAAAGTGGCAATCTTCTTTACTTTCAATATGTCACTGGGCATTAACTTAATGTGTTCGCTTGCCAGAACCGCTACTAAAGTGCTCGGTGAAAGCTTTGATATAGAGATTATAGAAAAGCACCACAACCAAAAGATTGATGCACCGAGCGGGACGGCAATCATGCTTGCCAATGCGATTAGCGAGGAACTCGAGCAAAAACCTTTATTTGAATATGACCGCCATTCCAAGCGCGCAAAGCGCCCCAAGAATGAAATCGGTATTCACTCCGTGCGCGGCGGCACCATTGTGGGTGAACACGAAATTATCTTCGCCGGAACGGATGAAGTTGTTTCCATCAAACACCAGGCAATGAGTAAAAAAGTCTTTGCTGCCGGTGCTGTGAATGCGGCGAAGTTTCTTAAAGGAAAACAAAACGGCATGTATTCAATGGAAGATATCATTCAATAAAGACATAAAAAGAGATTTGGATTTCATTTCCAAATCTCTTTTTTTAAATAATAATAGGTTTAAAAATAAGAATAATAGGTGCACTTGAGCATTCCGTTATACAACTTGCGACGCTTGCGCGCTTTTGCACCATATATTTTTTCAAATTCTTCATCCGGAGAAATAATGTTGTAGCTCCACCCTCTTTTCGGTTCAAAAAGCTTTCCCATCGTGCGGTAAAGCTCTCTTGCCGCTTTCACATCCATCATTCTCTCCCCATAGGGAGGGTTGGTAATCAATGTGCCCTTTTCGGTCTTTGGCACAAAATCTTTGATGTCAGCAGTGCTGAGTGTCAACTGCTTGCGCACCCCAAAATGCGCAGCATTTGAGTGCGTTAATTCAACTGCCGCACTGTCAATATCCGAGCCAAAAGCGTGAAATTCGCTGCCGTGTTTAATACTGTCTAATGCGCGCGTGCGTTCCTGCTGCCATAAAGCAGTCGGAATTTGCTCCCACTGCTCGCTCACAAACCCTCTGCGGTAGCCGGGCATAATGTTATTGGCAAGCATTGCACCTTCGATTAAAATGGTACCGGAGCCGCAAAACGGGTCGTATAAAGTATGGTAGTCTCTTACTCTTGCGATTTTGCACATCGCTGCGGCAAGGGTTTCTTTTATTGGTGCTTCATTGGAATGGGCACGGTATCCCCTTTTGTGCAGACCTTCACCGGAAGTGTCAATCATCACAGTCACTTCATCCTTTAATATGGAAAAGCGGATTTGGTAATTGGCTCCATCTTCCGTAAACCAGGATATACCGTAATCTTTACCGAGTGAATTAACGATGGCTTTTTTTATTATTTTTTGGCAATCCGGTATAGAATGTAAGGCTGAGTTCAGGCTCCATCCTTTCACCGGAAAAGCCGCATTTTTCGGCAAATATGAGCTCCAGTGAATTGCTTTGACTTGTTCAAAGAGTTCCTCAAAGCTCTTAGCCTCAAATTGCCCGGCAACGATTAAGATGCGCTCGGCAATGCGCAAGCAAATATTGGCTCTTGGAATAAGCGAAGTCTGACCTTCAAATAATACTCTTCCATTTTCGGGAGTGACATTTTCACAACCCATTTCGCGCAGTTCTTCTGCGACCAATCCTTCTGTGCCAAAAAGGCACGGCGCACAAAATTTCATCATTTCTCCAGCTTTATGCACAATAACAGGGAGGGCGTTGCCCTCCCTGCATTCATTTATCTATTTAAAGGACTTCAGCCATTAATAAACCGTATTTACCATCTTTTCTCTTATAAATGACATTAACCTCTTCTGTCTCTGCATTAAAGAACATATAGAAGTTGTGCCCTAAAAGATTCATTTCCAAAATGGCTTCTTCCACATATTGCGGTTTCATTTGTACCCTTTTTTCTCTGACAATATCATAGGCGGTTTCTTCATAGATTTTTTCTGCATCCTCAGTAAAGAAGGAATCAATGGAAGGTGCGCCTTTGATTTTTCTTTCGAGCCTTGTCTTGTTCTTTCTGATTTTTCTAATCAGCGAATCAACTGCTTTGTCGAGTGCTTCGACTCTGTCGTCACTGACTTCCTCGGCTCTTAAAGTTACAGAATCGTTTTTGGCGGTGATTTCCACTTTTTGTTCGTTATTATCGGAGCTGACAGTAACATCTGCAGTGGCGTTTTCACCTAAGAGCTTATATACTTTAGAGAGCTTGTGCTCTGCTCTTTCGATAAAAGAATCCTTAAGGGTACATTTTCTGGTAATAAAGTTTGTTTGATTCATAATAACAACTCCTTGTTGTGTAATGGAAAAGAACACTCTTTTCATTCATATTATAGCATTATATATGCTATAAATCAATAAAAAGCAGAGAAAAATCTCTGCTTTTTCATTTTAACTCATGATACCGACTTCATATGCAAATTTGTAGAAATACTGAGTCGTTGCAAGAATACCGTTACATACCGTGCTTCTTGCAGCATCGTAATAATCCGGACTGCTGGAGCTGACAGTAACTCTATCACCTAATACATAGGAAGCGTAGCCGTTATTGCGCACAATGCGCGCTGCAGTGCAATACTTAGCTTCTTCATAAACATTACTGTTGAACGAATTATTCGGGATTGTAAATTCGGTTCTCACACCATCTATATAGGACTCATATGCTGAGTGGTTTGAATTGACTGCTGTTTTATTCGTTGCATGGTGCGCTTCGCAGGCATCCTGCACAAAGTGAGAACCTCTGCCGAGACTTTGAAGTGCGGAAGTTACATTACCGTTTCTGTAATAGCTGATCGCATCATCATAATAATTTTGCGCCTTTACCTTTGCAGTAGTGGAACCGCCCATCCAGTTTGTTTCTTTATACGGGTCATAAAAATGCGTGTCAAATATGAAGCCCATATCGCTTTTATCCGGCCAGTCAGCACCCTCTAAAAGCAACGATGCATTTGAAGATTGATTGAAAACGCTATCCCCTTTATCGTTTGCTAAGATGCGCAGTGCATTGGCACAAATGTATTGGTGCGTATGGTCGGCGCCGCCGGAATTAAATTTGACGGCATATTCACCGCCCACAGTTAGGTTGGCTGCTTCATACGCCCGCTGATAGCGGTCCATCTCATTGATTTCGCCTAATGTATTTTCACTGCCATTGGCAATTTCCAGGACAAAATCCGGCAAGTATTTATCGCCTTCACATTCCTCTGCAGCGGCTGAAATACAGCCGATACCAAAAAGCAATGTGCAGGACAAAACGATTGAAAGAATTTGAACAAATTTTTTCATTATCACACCCGCCTTTCTATAAAGATAATTAATTATACCATATTATCTATAAAATTTCAATATTGTAAATATTAATTTGTTAACGCTTCAAAGGCATCGCGAATATTTTCTACCGCTACAATTTCAATTTGCTTTTTTAGTTTTGGTGAAATATTTTTCAGGTTATTTTTAGGAATAATGCATTTTGCAAAGCCGAGCCTTGCCGCTTCGCCGACGCGTTGCTCACAGCAAACCACGCTGCGCACCTCCCCTGCTAACCCGATTTCACCGAAAGCAATCACATCCTCGGGCACAACGATATCTTTGAGTGAGCTGACCAAAGCCATGGCTACCGATAAATCGGCAGCAGGTTCATCTAATTTTAACCCGCCGACAACATTGACATAGGTGTCCATATTGCCAAGGTAATAGCCTGCTTTCATTTCCAAAACAGCGATAAGCATATTCATCCGGTTATAATCAAAGCCGGTTGCCATGCGGCGCGGGTTACCGAAATTGGTGGGAGCAGCTAAGCCTTGAACCTCCGCAAATATCGGTCGCGTGCCTTCCATGATACAGGCAATGCATGTGCCGGAAGCACCTTTCGGTCTGCCGGAAATGAGCATCAGCGACGGGTTTTCCACTTCTTTTAACCCGGCATCCCCCATTTCAAAAACGCCGATTTCGTTGGTGGAACCGAAGCGATTTTTCGCCGCTCTTAAAATGCGATATGCCAACTGCTTGTCCCCTTCAAAATACAGGACGGCATCTACCATATGCTCTAAGATTTTCGGTCCGGCTAAGTCTCCGTCTTTATTGACATGACCGACAATAAAAATCGGAATATTGTTGCGCTTTGCGCAGCCCATCAAAACATTGGTGCACTCTCGAATCTGACTCACACTGCCGGCTGTGGATGAAGCAGTATGTGCCACCATGGTTTGAATGGAATCAATCATCACAATATCCGGCTTCATTGTGCTGACATAATCACTGATGGCGATGATGTCTTTTTCCGGCATAATAAAGAGGTTTTCGGTATATACATTGAGCCTGTTGGCGCGCAATTTGATTTGGTGTGCACTTTCCTCTCCGGAAACATACAACACTTTCAAATTTCTGCCTAAGTATTCGCAGATTTGCAACAGCAGTGTGGATTTGCCGATACCCGGGTCACCGCCTAACAAGATTAAGCTGCCCTGTACAATGCCGCCGCCAAGCACTCTGTCAAGCTCTTTCATACCGGTTAGATAGCGGTGTTCATCGGTAATGACAATTTGGTCAATCGGCAATGCTTCTAACTGTGTTGCTTTTTTAGCCTCGCTGTAAGAGGAAGAAGGTTCAATTTTGATTTCCTCCATGGTGTTCCACTCTTTGCAGGATGGACATTGTCCATACCATTTTGAGCTGTCATAGCCACAGCTTGAACAAACATACATAGTTTTAGTAGCGTTTTTTGCCATAAAAAACTCCTATTCTTTGTTATCAAACGATATTAAGATAATCATTGATTCCCAAAAATACTTCAAACACAAATCTTGAGCGGTATTTTTTGTCTTTAAATCGGTTTAATTCCGCCTCATTTGACATAAAGCCGCATTCAAGCAGCAATGCCGGGTGTGTCGCGCGGTAAATAATGTAGACACTGCTGTCCATCTCTTTAAGCGCGCGGGTATTGCCCTTTTGAACCGTTGTGACCAAGCGCTTGCGAATGGATTCCGCAAGAACTTTGCTGTCGGGATGATTCGGTGAATAAAAAAGCTGTGAACCCCAATACTGCGCCTGCGAAAAGCGGTTCATATGCAGGCTGATAAAAATGGAGTTTCCCACGCTTTCGGCAATTTTCAGCCTATTATGCAAATCGGAAACATTTTGTTCTCTTAAAGAAGCAGTCGGGTCATCGCAAATAAAGGTATCGGTCGTTCTGGTCATTACCACACTATAGCCGTTTTGCCGCAGTATTTCCGCCAGCTGTAACCCTAAGGATAAATTAATGTCTTTTTCTAAAGTTCCGTCCGCACCGACAGCTCCTCCATCCGGACCGCCATGACCGCAGTCAAGAACAATCGTTTTCGGGGAAGCGGAAGCTTTTGACTGCACGTTTTTCAAAGGCCGAAAAACAATGCAAATGCCTCCGATGATGATAACCGCCAATACGAGCACCAAAAGGCTGATTAAAGTGATAAAACCGGCTTTTTTCATATAAAAACTCCTTTTTCAATCAGGATAATACATTATATGAAAAATCACAGCGAACCATACCCTAACGATTCATACACTATTTTATCATAACTGACATGCTACTTCAAATATAATTATAAAAAAGGGTGTGATATGATGATAAAACTACTCATTAGCGTACTTTCGAGCCTGTATTTCTTTGCACTCAATGTGCGCGACAGCTATTTATTTCCGAAGCAATTGAGCAAACCGGAAGAAGAAAAACTGATTGCTGCAATGGAAGCCGGAGACAAAAACGCCAGAAAAAAGCTCATTGAGCACAACCTGAGACTTGTTTCTCACATCACAAAGAAATACTACTCAAAAACAGGAGAACCCGAAGAATTAATCTCTATTGGAACCATCGGCTTGATTAAAGGCGTTGACAGCTTTAAAAGCAATAAACAGACAAAGCTGAGCACCTACCTTGCCAAGTGCATTCAAAATGAAATTTTAATGCACTTTCGCACCAATAAAAAAACAGCTCAGGATGTTTACATCAGCGAGCCGATTGAAACCGACAGTGAAGGGAATCCCCTCACCTTTATGGATATTATTGCCCAAGAAGATACAATAGCCGATGAAATTGATTTAAAGCTCAAAAGCCGTCAGCTGCACCGGTTTGTCGCACAAATCGAAAATCCGAGAGAAAAAGCAGTGATAGTCAAGCGCTACGGCTTAGATGGCGCACAACCGCTCACGCAAAAAGAAGTGGCGCAGCAGCTGCATATTTCTCGCAGCTATGTATCTCGCATCGAAAAGAAAGTGATTGAAGATTTACAAAAGAAATTTCAGGTAGAATGATTAATCGCTGCGTATCACCTGCCAATGTTCAATGAGTTTTGGCAGGGAAAAAGCCGCATTGGCAGGGCTGGTGGAAGGCAGCTTAATGCTCTGCATTCCGGTCATTTCGCACGCATATTGATTATAATACTTAAAAGCAGTTGCACCATTGCAGTAAATGGTTTGAATGGGCGCAGTATCAAGAATTCGGCTCAAATCATTCGGCACGGCATTTTTGATGCTGCTATCGGAAGAACCGCTGATTTCACAGCTTGCCAACACATCCCAAAGAGCTATCCTGTTGGCTAATAAAAAAGCTTTTTTATCGGCATGTGTTTGCGGCACTTCGCTTTCAAAAACCCCTGCAAGCACTTTCCAAAAGCGATTTTGCGGGTGGTCGTAAAAAAACTGCCCTTCTCTGGATTTGACAGAGGGAAAAGAGCCTAACACCAATATCTTACTTTCCTGATTGTATATCGGGTTAATGTTATGAAAAGCCGTCGCTTGCTGCATAGTGTTTCTACTCCGGTTATAAAATATCTATTTAAGAACGCCGCTCCGAGAGGAACGGCGTTTTGGTGCGGGTAACAGGACTTGAACCTGCACATCGGAGATACCGGATCCTAAATCCGGCGCGTCTGCCAATTCCGCCATACCCGCATAGTAATTCAGTATATTGTCATGACTTATCCATTATCGCGGCTGTTCCAAATCGGCAAAACCAATAGAATGGACATTTCGCTATTGAATACTCCCTAAACAGTAAAATATGCTACATATTATACACGATTCAATGAAAAAATCAAGCCGCACTTTTTTCGGTTGAAATCGAATATTGATTACCGTTTGTACCGATGACAACGGTTCCGCTTTCATCGGTTCTATAGCAGTTAATCTTTTGCTTCTTCATGATTTGCAGCACTTCGCTGTGCGGATGGCCGTATTCATTATCCAAACCGCAGGAAAAAACGCAGTAGCGCGCCAAAACATATTTGACAAATTTCATCGAAGTGGATTTGGAAGAACCGTGGTGCCCCGCTTTTAACACATCTGCCTGCAAAGGACAGCCGGCAGACATTAACTCATTTTCCACTTTTTTGCCGGCATCACCCATAAATAAGTAAGAGGCGTTTTTGTAGCGAATGTGAGTGACAATGGAATAATCGTTTTTATCCTCATGAATTTGCTCGGTAATATAGGTGGTTAATATCAAATCGCCAAAGTGATACTCTTTGGCATTGACGGCATACTCGGTTTTAACCTTCATCGTTCTGAGCGTATTGAGTAAAGTGAGTTCGGTTTGCGTTTTCTTAATAGAATCAGGCAACTGCGGCAGTAAATACAAATCGGGCTTCACTCTATTGATTAACTCTGCAAAACCGCCGATATGGTCGGCATCAGGATGGGTTGCTATTGCCAAATCCAAGTGGTCAACTTCAAGCTGTTCCAAATAATCATACACATTCTGCGCTTCCGCCTTTTTGGCACAGTCAATGAGAATGTTATAGTTTTCAAAGCGAATGAGTGTGCTGTCACCTTGACCCACATCAATATAGTGAACACTCAAAGGCTGATTGGCCGCCTCACTGCCCTGTACTTGGCTGACAGCAACCGTACCGGGGTCTGTGCTGCCGATAATCTTTTTCCAAAGATGCTTTGGAGAAAAAGTGAAAATAGCCGAGATGAGCAGCACAATCACAGCAATTACCGATGCAGTTATAGTTTTGTTCTTTGAAGCTTTTTTCATTGTATTACCTAATATGATAAAATCCGATAAACTATGACTCGCTTTCTTCGCTATTTAGCGCATCATCAAAAGAAATTTGATCGGTCGGTTTCATTGCATTTCGCTCTAACCACTGCTCTTTTGTGATTAAAATTTTGCGCGGTTTTGCACCTTCGGAGGGACCGATAACACCCATTTGCTCTAATTCATCAATAATGCGGGCGCCGCGTGCATAACCTACAGAAAGCTTTCTTTGAATAAAACTGGTGGAAGCAGCCTGGTATTCTAAAATCACCTCTACCGCTTTTTCGATTAACGGGTCATAGTCGCTTTCTCCCTGCGGTTCCGCATCGTTTGCTTTCTTGCCTTTTTCCTTCGTGGCGAGCTCATCAAACTGCTTATCGATATCCTCATCATATTCGCCTCTGCCCTGCTTTTTGATAAAATCGGTAACTTTTTCGATTTCTTCTTCACTGACAAAGCAACCTTGAATTCTGGTAGGTTTGTTGGAACCGATAGGATTAAACAGCATATCGCCGTTACCGAGCAGCTGTTCGGCACCGTTTTGGTCTATAATAATGCGGCTTTCCAACCCGTTTGCCACACTCAGTGCAATTCTGGAAGGAATATTGGATTTAATTAAACCGGTAATAACATCTGCTCTCGGGCTCTGAGTTGCAATCACCAAATGCATACCGGCTGCTCTTGCCATTTGTGCCAAGCGGCAAATGCTGTCCTCGACATCACCGGGAGCCACCATCATTAAATCGGCAAGCTCATCAATAATTATCACAAACTGTGTCATGGGAATCATGTCAGGGTCATTTTTGGCGAGCTTATTGTAAGATTTAATATCCTTGACCTTGTATTGCTCTAAAAGCGCATAGCGGTTCATCATTTCTTTGACAGCCCATGCCAGTGCACCGGCAGCTTTGTGCGGGTTTTTGACCACAGGTGTCGGCATATGCGGTATTCCGTTGTAGACACTTAATTCCACGCCCTTAGGGTCAATCATAATAAACTGCACTTCACTCGGCTCGGCATTGTAAAGAATGCTGATAATCATAGAGTTTAAGCACACCGATTTACCGGAACCTGTTGTACCGGCAATCAGTAAGTGAGGCATTTTTGCCAAATCGGCAAACTGCGGCTCACCCGCAATGTTTTCCCCGAGCGCAACCGTTAATTTTTTCGCGTTCATTTTTTCAAATGCCGGTGATTCCAGCAAAGAGCGAATACCAACCGTGTTTTTATTGCTGTTGGGCACTTCAATACCGATTGCAGTTTTGTTGGGAATGGGTGCAATACGAATGCTGGTGGTGGCAAGGCTCAACGCCAAATCAGCCGACAAATTGGTAATCTTGTTGATTCTGACACCGATGGCGGGCTTGATATCGTAGCGAGTCACAGAAGGTCCTCTTGTGACACCAACCAGCTCCGCTTCCACTCCGAAGCTTTCTAAAGTATCGATTAAAACTGCGGCATTCTCTTGAATTTCTCTTGCCGAGTCGGTCCCTTTGCCGCTTTTAAAGCGTTTGAGTAAAGAAAGGGAAGGCAAGCGGTAAGCGGATATTTGTTCGGGAGAAGCAGCTGCTGTTTTATCCAGCTCTTCCATTGCCTGCTCTTTGGTGTAGATATTTTCCTGCTTTTCTGCCTGCTTTTGTTTGTTGCGTTCATTTTCCGCATCAATAATTGCCTGCATTTTTGCATCAAAGTCGGCATCCTCCGCAGTCTCATCGGTGGTTTCGGGTTCATCGATAACAGCTGCCACGGCGGCTTTTTTACTGCGTTTTCTTTTAGGCTGCGGTCTTTTGGATGCTTCACCTGTTAAAACATCGGGCTCCGGGTCAAGAATGTCTAAATTCGGCTCTTTTTTGGAGCGATAAATTTTGTTTTCATCATAGGCAAGCTCATCTAAAGCGCGCTGTTCCTGCAGTTCTCTTTCGCGCTGCTCGGCTTTGCGCGTTCTCATTTCATCAAAATCGTTTTTCGCTTTTACACTCACCTTCTGTGCCGACTCTGTCAGCTTGGAAACGGTCGTTCCGGTAATAATCATCAAATCGGTTACAGTGGCAATAATCGCAATGATTTTTGCGCCTGTCGGTCCTAAAGCGGCGCCGAGAGGAAAACCTAAAAATGTTCCTAAAACACCGCTGCCTAAGCCGTCATACTCACGAAACTGTTGCTTAATGACATCGGTAAACTCGGAAAACGAGCTGCCGTCATAGCTTTTAAACAAAAATATGGTTGATGATAAGAAAAACAGCAGTAATACAACCTCAATACACTTGGCGCGAATGGAATCGGAAAACTTATCCATTGATATAATGACAGCAAGGTAAATGAGCAATATCGGAATAATAAACGCACAAAAACCGAACAACCCAAGCACACCGTTGTGCATGGTAGTCCAGCCGGCTTCACCCTTGATTGCAGCAAGCAGAAAGCTGACAATTCCGAAAACCAATAAAACAATCGCGGCGATTTCTCTGTGCTTTTTATTCTGCAAAGAAAGCGCTTCGTCTTTTGATTTTTTGGCGACAGTATTTGCTTTACTTTTTTGATTGCTTTTTTTCTGAGCCATAATACATCCTTTTCTAAACGATATTTATTAAATTATATCATAAAGTTTTAAAAAACGCAATATATTGTATTTATATTATTACTTAATACTAAATATATTCACGATTTGACAAAAGTAGCATTTATCACTATAATAGGCGTATGGATTTAATCTCAGACGGTAAAATTTTAGATGCTGTCCCCTACTCCACAGGTATTCTTTTTGTGGAAATGGTGGCGCTTGAATCCGGCGAAGCAAGGCTTGCTTATCGCTGTTTTGATTTTGCGCAAAATTCCTTTTTGCCGGTTACAATGGGCGTGTATTTACTCAATAAATTCGGACCGGCTTATGAGCCGATTTCCGACCAGCTCAATAACAGTGTGCTGTGTGATGCGGCAGTACTTCCCGATATGCGTGTGATTGTGCTCACACCGGATGGCAACTGTGCCATTTTCACAAAAGAGGGTGCGCTCTCCTGGACAGGACAATTTTCTTACCACGACAATTATGTGCGCTCCCCTTTTACCAATGGCGATTATTTTTGGTGCACCGTGCCGGATGAAAACTCAATTGTACAGTACGATGCCGCCAGCTTAAAAACACACATTCGCATCGGTAATGTAGATTCCGGCGCCTTTGTTTCTCCGGTCACATTATCTGTGTATGAAAATACCGTTTATGTGTGCAATTCGAGCATCGGTAAAATTAAAACAGTCAGTCTACCCATGTATGAAGTTGGCGAATACAAAAGCTTTGAAGAACCGATTTATAAATACATGCGCGTTGGCGACATGGAAGCCGTTTGGTTAAAGTCCGGATTATATATTTTATAATTTTAGCCATAAAAAAGGTTGTATCGAGTACGATACAACCTTTTTTTCTTATTGATAGTAAATCAGTTAATTTATATGATGGTTCCCCCGCCGACGACGATATCACCATCATAGAGAACCAAAGCCTGCCCTTTGGCAGCCGGTGTGCCGACCGGTGTATCAAAAACCACTTTGATGGTATCTTCATTCACGCGATACACAGTTGCCGGCTGTTCTTTTTGATTATAGCGCAAACGCGCTTTTACATGCATCGGCTCCGTGATATCCGGAACAGAAATCCAATTGAGTTCGTTGGCAAATACTTCTTTACAGCTTAAATCTTCTTTGTAGCAAAGCACGACCTCGTTGTTTTGAACATCTTTTTTGCACACATACATCGGTTTGGGCAGCGCAAGCCCCAGCCCTTTTCTTTGCCCGACAGTGTAGCGAATAATGCCTTTGTGTTCCCCTAAAATGTCCCCTGCGGTATTGACGAAATGACCGTGGGGATATTCTTTATTGGTAAAGCGCTCAATAAAAGCGGCATAGTCGCCATCCGGAATAAAGCAAATATCCTGACTTTCATGTTTCTTGGCATTAATAAAGCCGTTTTTCTCGGCAATGGAGCGCGTTTGTGTTTTTTCCAAACCGCCAAGCGGAAACAGAATGTGAGAAAGCTGTGACTGTGTCAGGTTATACAGCACATAGGACTGGTCTTTGGATAAATCCTTTGCTTTTTTTAAAAGGTATCTGCCGCATGTTTCATCTTTTTCTATGCGCGCGTAATGCCCGGTGACAACATAATCAAAACCGAGCTCGTGCATTTTATCAAACAAGCGCTCAAATTTTAAATGCTTATTACATTCGATGCAGGGATTCGGCGTTGCGCCGCTCTCATAGCTATGAACAAAACGCTCGATAACCTCTTTGCGGAATGTATCGGTAAAATTAAACACATAAAACGGCATGCCGAGCTTTGAAGCCACCGCGCGTGCATCGGCAGCATCATCGGCAGTACAGCAGCTTTTTTGTGTCGAAAAATCGGTGCTTTCATATAACTTCATGGTCGCACCGATACATTCAAAACCGGATTGTAAAGTTAAAAGAGCGGCGACAGATGAATCCACCCCGCCGCTCATGGCAATGATTGCTTTTTTCATAGTCCTATTTTGTCGTAAAAATCCTTAATTTTATCAAAATCCGTGTGATGGTAAGAGCCGACTGTTTTCAATCTCTCTCGGATAGTGCCTTTATAGTCAACTGCGCGCTTAATCCAGTAATAGGGTACTTTGTATTTATTCTCTTTAACATCCGGATAATGAATCGCCAAGCGCTCTGCATTGGGGAAAATGGCAGAAACATATTTATTGCGTTTGCCGAAATTGGTGCGGTTAAAGTCAAAAATAACACCGGAACCGTAGGCGCCGTAATCGAGCACATACTCTTCATAGGTTTGAGTGGTTTCATCCGCCTGAGCGCCGCTAAACCAATAATTTGCCAGCTTAACGGATTCATCATGGAATTGTGTTAATTTATATTTTTTGAGTTTCAAATAAACATATTCTTCATCTAATTCCAAAATATCGCGCAAAACCTTGATATCCATAAAGAATTTAATGCCGGCGCCCGATTCGTAAAAGTGCTGCGCTAAATGGCAGAAATGGAACAGATAATAATCTTCACTGTTCATTGAATATTCCAAGCCGTCGCCGGTAATGCCGTGCAAGAAAGGATTGTACTTAAAGACCTTGCCGATTTTTGTGAGCGGAGATAAAAGCTGCTTATGCATTTCCACTTCCAAATACGGTACTTTTTTATAAAAATCCGAGCTGATGCCGGAAAAGGCTAAATTATAACCGTTATCAAAGAATATTTCACGCACTCTGTCGGTGTAACCGGACTGATAATAAATATCGATATCGGCAGCAGAGCGCATGATTTCCTGCGGATACATTTTACGGGTGATGATACCTTTCATCAGCATATACGGAATGTTGCCATCGCGAAAATCACCGAGAAGCTTTTCCAATTCCTCGTTTTCCGCCTCCTGTTTTTCCAAAGCGGTTTGGTACGCAGCGGCAAACTTCTCCCGCTCCTCCGGCGGAAGATAATCGGTATTTTTTAACGCCAGATATACATCGGTCTCCACACCGTTTTGCCTGGAAAAGCGGTACAGTTTTTTCCAATCAACTTCCTGCTCTGGTTTAGGCGCATCACACATTTTTAAGCAGCTGTTTAAGCACTGTATCAAATATTTTTTATAATATTCAATCATTTTACTCGCTCCTTAGATTATCTATATAAATTATAACATATGAATATATGATTGTAAATTGAATTATAGACCTTTTTTTGTGAATACTATTAAAAAAATGAAAGGATGAACAACATGAATCAGTACAAAGGAACTCAAACAGAGAAAAACTTACAAGAAGCATATGCGGTAGAAAGCAAAGCCCGCAACAAATATAGCTTCTTTGCGACCACTGCGCAAAGAGAGGGCTATGAACAAATTGCGGATTTGTTTTTAAAAACCGCCGATAACGAAAGAGAACATGCGGAAATGTGGTTTAGCGAAATGGGCGGCATTTCCAACACACTTGAAAACCTTGGCTCTGCTGCTCAGGACGAAAAAAAGGAGTGGAGTGAAATGTATGAAAACTATGCTAACCAGGCACAAGCAGACGGTTTTACGCAACTTGCAGAAAAATTTCGCGCAGTAGCAGCCATCGAAAAAACACACCAAGAGCGCTTTGAAAAGCTCATTGAAAATGTCAAAAAAAATGAAGTGTTTCAAAAAGAATGCGAACACACTTGGGAATGTCGTGCGTGCGGTCATCTCCTGACCGGAAAAGAAACGCCGCTGACTTGCCCTGTGTGTTCCCACCCGCAGGCGTTTTATCAGCTTAACTGTGAAAATTACTGATTTTTTTCATTTTGCCTATAGCGTATTGTTCCTAAAAATGGTATAATAAATGAAATACGATTCGGAGGAACACACCATGTCACAATGGGATAAGGACTATCTTGCGCTTTGCAAAAAGATTTTAGAGACAGGCACTGAAGTCGAAAACAGAACCGGCATCAACACGCTTAAAGTGCCTTCACACCATTTTCACTTTGATTTATCACAGGAATTTCCGATTTTGACCACAAAGCAGCTCTTTATTCGCCAAGCCGTTTTGGAAATGCTCTGGATTTACCAGGCACAGTCCAATGACGTACGCTGGCTGCAAGAGCGAAATGTTCACATTTGGGATGAGTGGGAAATCGATGAAAGCGGTATATGGAGAGCCACGCAGCTTTTACCGGATGAAAGCGGCAACTTAATCAAACAGCAAATCCAAAAACAATTTCCGAAAGAGTTTGCTCACACCATCGGTACTGCATATGGCTATATTGTTAACAAGTTTCAAATGACACAAGAATTAATTGATAAAATCAAGAACCATCCCGAAGATCGGCGCATGGTAATGACTTTATGGCAAAATGACTATTTGGAAACCGCCGTTCTCCCCTCTTGTGTTTGGTCGAGCGAATGGGATGTCACGGGCGGCAAACTGAACTGCTGGGTGCACCAGCGCTCTTGTGATGTTCCCCTTGGCCTTCCTTTCAATGTAACGCAGTATGCCACACTGTTGTGCATGCTCGCAAAGGTTTGCGGCTTAGAGCCCGGCACTATGGATTGGAGCATTAAAGATGCACATATCTATGTCAATCAGATTGAAGGCATTCAAGAGCAAATGAAACGCTTTGAAGAGAAGGGCGACCTCCCTGCACCAAAGCTTTGGCTCAATCCTGATATCGATGATTTCTTCCAATTTGATAATTCCAAGGATTGTAAGGACATTCAACTGACCGATTATCAACACATGGGAAAAATCAGTTTTCCGATTGCACAGTAGGAGGAAATATGAGCATTGCAATGATTGCCGCTATCGGTAAAAACAGAGAACTCGGCATAAATAATGATTTGATATGGCACTTTAAAGAGGATATGGCTTTTTTTCGACAAACCACTGTAGAATCCACAGTTGTAATGGGAAGAAAAACCTTTGAATCGCTCCCCAAGGCTCTGCCGAAACGGCGCAATATTGTTATCACCCGTGACAGCGACTACAAAGCAGAAGGTGCCGAAGTCGTGCACAGCCCGCAACAAGCCATGGAGCTGTGTGAAAATGACAAGGTGTTTATTATCGGCGGCGCAACCATTTATGAGCAATTTTTACCTTATGCCGATAGCCTCTATTTGACCGAAATTGATGCCGACTGCCCGACCGCAGACACATTTTTTCCCGCGTTTTGCAAAACCGATTATCATAGAGTATTCTTAAAACAAAGTGAAGAAAACGGCATACAGTTTTCTTTTGTGTTGTATCAAAAGAACAAATAATACGAAAACTTTTTTAAAAATGACAAGAACCTCTTGCTGCACAAAACAGCAAGAGGTTTCCCTTTATACAAAAATCATCATTAGCAGCAGCGCCAAAAATCCGTAGGCAGGTTTTTGTGCAATGCTCTCATCGAAGCGGGTGGAAAAGTGACTGAGCAGGTTTTCTTCAACATCCTGCGCACAGACCAAATCAACCGTACCGAGAGGCTGATTATTGCAGTAAATCCTAGCCTTACATATAGGTTGATTTTTTTTGAGCGGCGCTTTTACATAATCCGGCGGGTCAAGCGCTTTCACGGTAATGGCATCTCTCTCTAACACTTCCGGTACAGTCGATTCCACGGCAGCAGCGCTTACCAATTTGACAGCACAAGCGTTTTTCCCGTTTAAGACATAACTTTCATCCACCGCTTCATTTTGCGCAACTACCACTTTCTTCAAATAGCGGCTAAAGCCCCACTTAAACAGCTTTTTTGCATCAAGATATGAACAGGCAATCCACTCATCCTTAATCTTTTTGAGCGGCGAATCCAAAATGACCGCGAGTAAATACACACCGTTTCTTTGCGCAGTTGTCACCAGGCAATGGTCCGCCTGTTTTGTGTATCCCGTTTTAATGCCTTTTGCATAGGGATAATAGTAATTATCAAGCGGCTCATGTAGCATGCGATTGGTGTGGTAAAAGGTGGAACCGTTATAATAAAAAGAAGTGGAAGTTGAAATCTTTACAAATTCTTTATTCTTGAGCGCTGCTAAGGAAATGCGCGCAATATCGGATGCGGTGGAGTAGTGATTATCATCATGCAAACCGTCGGGATTGACAAAATGCGTGTTTTTACACCCGATGGAGCGTACCCACTCATTCATCAGCTTTGTAAAGTTTTTGATATTGCCGCCAACGGCTTCTCCCAAAACCTGACAAGCATCACAGGCGGAGAAAAGCATTGCCAAATACAGCAGCTCTTCAAATGAAACAACATCCCCTTCTCTTAAATAAGCAATTTGGGAACCCGTGCCTTCGAGCACTTCAACGGCGCGCGCGGAAACCCTTGTTTTTTTCTTTAAATCCTTCACGCGGTTAATGGTTACCATCGCTGTCACGATTTTTGTTAAAGAAGCGGGATATTTGATTTTATTCATATTTCTTTGCGCCAAAACACTGTGACCTGTTTTGTCAATCGCCACAAGCATATATGCATCGGCATCAATTAATTTTTGCGGATTGCTGATGGCTTTATACGGATTTGTTTTTTTGGCTGAAATAAAGGGCACGGTGCTGCATAACATCACAATCACTAAACCCAATGCGATTAATCTTTTCACTTTTCCCCCGTTTGAGACAAATGTGTCAGCAATGTCTCTTTCCCAAAAAAATAAGCACTGTGATAAATAAGCTCTTTCACAGTGTTTATGGTGCAGAAACAGAACTGAAACGCTCTAAAAATTGCTGCCATAGAAAACTGATGGCAGCGCAAGCTTCAAAAAAGGTGCAGCCCTCTGTATCAAGCCGTTTTTTGCACTTTTCTTATGCTGATATTACCATAGAAAAAAACGAAAGTCAATATATACTTCAATACAGAAAGATTGAAAGTTCGGCTTTGTTATAAGAACTCACCTTTAATCCGTTGTCTCTATTTTTTTGTTGTGTTATAATGAAAATAATAAATTTTAATTTTGTTAGTTATATTAAATTAAATGTGGAGGATGGTGCTGCTGCGCTCCGCTTGCACTTGCCGGCTCGGCTAGCCCGACGGGAGCCGAACCCGAACAGCCTCTCGCTTGAACTTTTTGGCTAATTCTACCGCATTTTCGTTGTGGGCAATAATGCTACCGCACAAACACGCTTTCAATACTTTATTAAAGCGCATTTCGGCGTTTTCAATCTTGATTGGCGTTAGC
>JAFRLX010000016.1 GCA_017430965.1 Clostridia bacterium
AATTTGAACTGCGTTGCACCTCATTTTTAAGATTTTTCGTACAAGAACAAGGCATAAACCCCTTGGCAAGGCTGACGCCTGCCAAGGGGTTTTAACGAAGTTATTGTGCAAAAAGATAAAAAAGAGGCTTATTATCCTTATTAACACGTGGGCTTTTTAAAGGCATTTTTTATTTCTGTCATCCTCAGGCAAAGCCGAAGGCTCTCCCGTTTTTTGCGCCGGTTCCTGCTCACGAGATATTTCACTGCGCTCATTTTCACGTTGAATACGGGAGAAATGCTCGAAAACACTGTCGGCTGATGCGCCGATTTTTTCAAAACCATTCGTTTTTTGCAGGATTTCACAGGTCAACGAGTTATTTTTTATTGTCGGATTTATAGAACTTTTTGCAAGAAAATTGTGCAATTTACCGGTGCGAAAAAAGTACATTTTGCATTGATTTTATCTAAAATATATAGTATTATAAAAAAGTAGAATAATAGCATAGCCCTAATTGCGCCCTTTTGCAATTCCGGCATGCGTATTTCAACACATATGCTTTATTCAGAAAAAGGAGGAGTTAAACTTGAAGAAACTCAGAAAAACACTGGCAATGCTATTAGCACTCGTGTTGCTCGTTTCCGTGATTCCGTTTGCGGTAGCGGAAGGTGCAGATGCAGTCTTTGCAATTGCCAAAGTCAACGGCACAGATTATGATGGAACAACTCCTATCGTTTGCGGTGACACCATTTCGGTGGATTTAACCCTCAAACCCGCTGCAGAGGACAACCTCGTTGCGTGGATGTTCGGCTACAACTACGATAGCAATGCCCTGACCTACGGCGGCACTGCTTTCGATACCGAAAAGTGGACCGGCACTACCTCCGACCATGGCGATTATATCTTAATCGGCGGTACCATTAAGGTCGGTCAATCCGTTTCGGGCACCGAAATTCATGTGGCAACCATCAATTTCACCGTGAATGAAACATTCACCGGCGACACCGAATTTGAAGTCAATGTCGGCCCCAAAAACTATTTCTCCATTAAGAGAGATAAAGTGGTCACCGAGAAAAAGGTTGCAGAGGGCTTCAGCTTTACGGTTTATGTTCAAACCGACAAAACCGCTTTGAAAGAACAGCTTGATATCGCTGCAGCTTTGGATGAGGATGATTACACCCCGAATTCCTGGTCTGCATTAACACCGGTATTAACGGATGCGCAGGCTGTTTATGACAACCCGGTTGCCACCCAGACCCAGATTGATGAGGCAACCACTGCACTTGCCAATGCCATTGGCGCACTGGTTGAAAGAGCAAATAAGTTAGCACTCACCAATGCGATTAACACCGGTTTAATTGAAGCAGCAAAGGATTATTACACTCCCGAATCCGTTGCGAATTTGAACAGCGCAATTGCAACAGCACAAGGCGTTTTGAACGATGATAACGCTACCCAAAATGAAGTGGATGTACAAACCGGTTTGGTGCAGCAGGCAATTAATGATTTGGTTTACAACAAGCTTGTGGTTCGTTTCCTGAATTGGGACGGCTCAGTGTATGATTCTCAGGAAGTTCAGTATGGCGGCGGTGCAACCGCACCGGCTACCAATCCGACCAAGCCGGCTGATGAAACCTATACTTATGAGTTTAACGGCTGGATTGGCGATTACAGCTATGTGACAGCACCTGTGGATATCCTTCCCGATTTCACAGGCACTAAGATTGATTACACAGTTGATTTTGTCGATTATGACAATTCTTTAATTGAAAGACAAACTTATAACTACGGCGATACGATTACAGCACCGGCAGACCCGACCAGGGAAGCAGATGAAACCTACACCTACGAGTTTGCAGG
Source organism: Clostridia bacterium (assembly GCA_017430965.1). Taxonomy (GTDB): domain Bacteria; phylum Bacillota; class Clostridia; order Oscillospirales; family Acutalibacteraceae; genus RUG714. Next base: position 1,840 of record JAFRLX010000016.1, read on the forward strand.
CTGGTCTCCGGCAGTTGAAACCTGCACAGGCAACCAAACCTTCACTGCTACCTATACTCCGACTTATATTGAGTATCCCATTAACTTTGAAGATTACGACGGCACCCCGATTGAAACCGTAAATTATCACTGGGGTGACACCGTGAATGCACCGGCAGACCCGACCAGAGAAGCGGATGAAACCTACACCTATGAGTTTGCAGGTTGGTCTCCCGAAGTAGCTCCGGTTGCAGGCGAAGCTACCTATAAAGCAACCTATACTCCTATCTACAGAGAGTATGAAATCAAGTTTGTCAACTACAACGGTGATGAGATTGAAACCTATCATCTCCACTGGGGCGATGAAGTGACAGCACCTGAAGATCCCGCACCGGTCAAGCCGGAAGATGATACCTACACCTACCACTTCATCGGCTGGTCTCCCGCAGTAGTTCCGGTGGCAGGCGATGCTGTGTATGTTGCACAGTTTGAGGATATCTATAAGGAATATGAAATCAAGTTCGTTGACTATGACGAATCTGAGATTGATACCTACACCCTTCATTGGGGCGATACCGTAACACCGCCGGCAGACCCGACCAGAGAAGCTGACGATACCTATACCTACGAATTTGCAGGTTGGTCTCCCGAGGTTGATGTCGTATCCGGCAGCATTACTTACACAGCTACCTATACCGAAACCTACAAAGAGTACACAATTAAGTTCGTCAACTATGACGAGAGCGAAGTCGCTACCTATACGCTCCACTGGGGTGATGAAGTGCAGCTTCCCGAGAATCCCACCAAGCCGGCTGATGAGCAGTATTCCTACAGATTCACCGGTTGGGCTCCGGAAGTGACTGCTGTTGCAGGTGATGCTACCTACACCGCACAGTTTGAACCCATTACCAATTCTTATATTGTTTACTTCTTGAATTATAATGGTGACATTCTCAAGCAGGTTGAGTATGAGTTCGGTGAGACCCCGGTTGCACCGGAAGATATCACTCCCACAAAGCCTGACGACGATACCAATTGGTACGAGTTTATAGGCTGGACTCCGGACTTTGCACCGGTAGAAGGCGATACCAACTACACCGCAGTCTTTGAGCCGCATGAACTCGGTGCCGATTATGAAGCTGTCTACGCTGCCGTTGAGCAGGCAATGCAGTATAGCGGCTCCACCGATTACACCGAGGTTTCCTACAATCGCTTGTTTGCAAGCGTTAATGCAGTGGATTATGACCTCAAGATTTCCGACCAGACAATCGTTGATGCCTATGCAACCACGATCTTAGAGAACATTGCAAAGCTTGTTTCCACAACCGCTTACGATGCTTCCTATGCAAAGTGCGCAGCTGTCAACAACGACAATAACCAATACACGGTAGAATCTTTCGCCGCATTCCAGGCTGCCTTTGCTCCCCTTAGCGAGAAGCAAGACTTTAACACCGAGGAAGCAACCCAGGCAGATGTGGATAGTGCTACTGCCGCTTTGGAAGATGCATATGCACTTCTTGAAGCTTCCACCTTGCAGATTGACGGTGCTACCGAATATATCGGTGAAAGCGAATTGAGAATTCAGTCCAACACCAGTTCCGAAACCACTACTTTGCAGGCAAACGATGGCGGCGCAGGCACAGCAACACTTGCCTACACGGATGCACAGGGTAATGAAGTTACCAACCCGAATAAGTCTCTCGGTACCGGTTACAAGGTTGAATTGGTACAGGGCGGCGAAGTGAAGCTTGAGAAGTATATCATTGTTTTCGGTGATATCAATGGCGATGGTCAGGTTTCTATTGTCGACATTCGCTTGGCAAAGAAGATGGCAACTTCTACCGACGGTTTCACAGAGTACCAGATTCAAGCTGCAAAATGCGGCGGCGCAGATGTTGATGTTGAAGCAGTCATTGCTTTGGCAAAAGCTGTGTAAATTTCTGAATAAGCTTAGAATAAAGAATAAGGAACGGGAAACCGTTCCTTATTCTTATGTAAAGGTTTTGGTGGGTTCATTTGAACTGAAAAGGTGTAAAAAATGCAAACAATCTTCTCTATTGACAGTACAGCCAAATGCCTGTATTATTATAATTGTATTTTATTTTTATAAGAAAGGGCTAAGAAAACATGAGTAGTCAACCGATTCAAGATGTGGAAGCGATGGCGAAGAACCGCGAAAAGGTCATTGTCAGAACCAGTGTGTTGGGCATTGTGAGCAATGTGCTGCTGGCGGCTTTTAAAGCGCTTGTCGGCTTGGCTGTCAATTCCATTGCCGTGATTTTGGATGCAGTCAACAACCTCTCGGATGCTGTTTCTTCCGTGATTACCATTCTCGGCGCGAAGCTGGGCGCAAAGCAGCCGGATAAAAAGCATCCGCTCGGCTATGGCAGAATTGAGTATATCAGTTCGCTCTTAGTCGCTGCGATTGTTTTGTATGCCGGCATCACCGCTTTGGTGGAGTCAATCAAAAAAATCATTCATCCCGAAAAGGCGGAGTACACCACGATATCGCTGATTATCATTGCGGTTGCCATAGTGGTGAAGCTGCTGTTGGGGCTCTATGTCAAAAACCGGGGGAAAAAGGTCAATTCCGGTGCGCTTGTTGCCTCCGGTTCCGATGCGCTGTTTGATGCCATCCTTTCCTCTTCCGTGCTGGCGTGTGCCATCATTGATTTGGTGTGGGGCATTTCTTTGGAAGCCTATATCGGTGTTGTGATTGCCGCCGTGATTATCAAATCCGGCATTGAAATGGTGCTCGAAACACTTGATGACATTCTCGGTAAGCGCGGCGATGCAGAGCTGACAAAGCAGATTAAGCGCCTCATTTGTGAGGAAAGCGAAGTGCGCGGTGCCTATGATTTGATTTTGTATAATTACGGTCCGAATAAAAACTACGGCTCCGTTCACCTGGAGTTGCCGGATACCATGACAGTTGAGCAGGTCGACAGCCTGACCAGGCGCATTCAGGCAAAGGTGTTCCAAAGCACCGGTGTCATTTTGACCGGCGTGGGTGTCTATTCCTTTAACACTAAGGAGGATGAGGCGGCGCATATGCGCAACGCCATTCAAAAAGCGGTGCTTTCCCACGATTGGGCGCTGCAGGTGCACGGCTTCTATGTCGATACGCAGCAAAAAAAGCTGCGCTTTGATGTGGTGGTCAGTTTCGATATTACGCACAAGGAAGCAATCGGCATTCTGCAAGAGGAAATCAGCGCACTTCATCCTGATTATACGATTGATATTGTACCCGATGTCGATGTGACGGATGTATAACACAAATAACAGCAAAAAAAGGAGCAGGGAAAACCCCTGCTCCTTTGTCAACTCTAAGACAGCGAACTGTTTCCCGGCTTATAAATGCTCCACCATATATTGAACAATTTTAGCACAGTGCGCGGCAGCTTTTGCTTCAAACTCCTGATATTCCATAACCTGCGTTTCATCCTCTTTGTCGGAAATCGCACGAATGACGACATATGGCGTGTTATTCAGGTGACAGGTCTGCGCAATCGCAGCGCCCTCCATTTCACAACACATTCCTCCGAAATTCTTCGTAATGGTTTCCTTTTGCTGCTTGGTGGAAATGAACTGGTCACCCGAGCAAATTCTGCCTTCAAAAACTTGCACATCCGGTGCAGATTCTTTTACTGCTTTGACTGCCGCGGTGCGCAGCGCCTCATCCGCAGGGAAAGCGTACAGCCCCGTGTAGGGTATTTCACCTTTTTGAAAGCCGATGGGTTCCACATCAAAGTCATGCTGCACTGCGTCAACACTCACAACAATATCGCCAATGTCAATCTGATTGTCAAGAGAGCCTGCAACACCGGTGTTGATGATTTTGGTGCAACCGAAATCATTGATGAGCGTGTGCGCACAGATTCCGGCGTTTACCTTGCCCATGCCGCATTTGACAATCACAACATTCTTTTCACCGAGCGTTCCCTCGCAAAACTCCATTTCGGCGACTTTGGTCGTGTCGGTAATATTTGCTGCTTTCTTGAGCGTGTTTACCTCAACATCCATAGCACCGATAATGCCGATGACTTCCTTGGGCTGCGAATCCGTATTCTTGCAGCCTGTAAGCACTACAGCTGAGAGAATCAGCAGCATGCCGATAACAATCATCACTTTCTTTTTCATTCATTCACCTTCTCATGTTTTGTTAGATATATTCTATCATAAATCTGTTTTGAGCACAAGTGCATTGCGTTGTGTGTTTTTGTTCACACACAATAATTGAAAGGGAACGGGAGGGCGCAGAGACCTTCGCCTACAAAACAGAGCGCAGCGGCGCTAACTTCATTGCTTCAAAGGCACTTTCAAACTAACCGTTCAAGAGTAGGAGAGTTCAATTTTTTAAACGCGCCGACCGCCAACCGCCAACCGCCGACTGCCGACCGCCTTAATATTCTTTTTTTATAATAATTATTGACAGCGGCAAAAAAAAGTGTATAATAGAAATAAGTTAACAGTGATAACCTTTTGGAATACAATCATTGTTTGAGGTGGTTATGGAAACTTTAGAGCAGATAAGAGAACAAATCAATGAGATTGACCGCGAAATGGCGCGCCTTTTTGAAGCGCGCATGCATGCGGTAGAGAGCGTTTGCGCCTACAAGCGCGCGCATGGGCTGCCGATTACGGACTCTTCACGCGAAAAGGCGATTATCGCAAAAAACAGCGCCTATATTGAGGATGATGCCATTCGCGATTTCTATGTCAACTTCATTCAAAGCAATGTGGAAATCTCAAAGCGCTACCAGCACCGCTTATTGCAGGGCTTGCGCGTGGCATACTGCGGGGTGGAAGGTGCCTTTGCGCAGATTGCCGCCAGGCGCATTTTCCCGGATGCGGAGTTGATACCCTTCGGTGATTTTCACTCGGCTTACGAAGCTTGCGAGAGCGGCGAGTGCGATTGCGCGGTGCTCCCGATTGAGAACTCCTATGCCGGCGATGTCGGGCAGGTGATGGATATCCTGTTTGAGGGGAACCTCTTTGTCAACGGAGTCTACGATTTAGGGGTTGTTCACAACCTTATCGGTGTTCCGGGTGCGCAAATCGGCGATATTAAAAAAGTCATTTCTCACCCGCAGGCGCTTGCGCAGTGCCACCGCTACATCAAAGAGCATCACTTCCAAAGTGATAGTTTTGAAAACACGGCGATGGCGGCGAAAACGGTTGCCGAAGCCGGCGACAAATCGGTAGCGGCGATTGCTTCTAAAGTGACCGCCTCGCTCTACGGTTTGGAACTTTTAGACCACGATATCAATGCATCCAACCGCAACACAACGCGCTTTGCGGTGATTTCCCGCAACCAAAATGTGCGAAAGAACCACAAGGAAAACCACTTTATTTTGATGTTCACCGTGGCAGATGAAACCGGTTCGCTCGCTAAGGCGATTAACGTGATTAGTGATAGCGGTTTTAATATGTCGGTATTGCGC
>JAFRLX010000102.1 GCA_017430965.1 Clostridia bacterium
CAGTTTTTGCTAAGTTATTTTATTCGGATAAGTGAGAAAAAATTCTTTGCATACTTGCCGTATTCAAGGGATTTTTTATCGCTTAGGCGGATGAAAGAACAACGCAAAAACCTATCCCTCTTTATTTAGGGTGCCCCAACTCGGTGTTTTTTCTATTTTCGCTTTTTTGTTTTGGTGTCCGGTGTGGTTTAAAAGCGTGCCGATTTCTACCGTTTTTGACAAAAATTGTTCTATTTTTTACATTTTCTACACAGGAATCGAAGTGTGTGGTAAGGTTTAGCTGAACTTAGCCGAGGCAACACTCGGTCAAAAAAAGAAACTCATTTTGGAGGAAAAAGAAATGAAAGAAAACATAAATAAATTGAGTGTAAAAAAGCTGTTATCATATGTGATAACAATGATTTTAATTGTGAGTTTGTCGGTTTGTCCGCTATTATCCGTTTCCGGCTATGCGCTTGAGTCAACCGGAAACAGCGCAATGGATGCGTTTATTAATGATAGCAGATGGACGAACGGTGCTTCCTATCCTTACTACCAAGCACCAAAGTTGGCATCGTACCAAAGCTCAGGCTGTTGCTCGTATTGTGCGGATTATGTGAGATACTGTTACGGTAACAATAATCCTCGAAGCGGCTCTATTTTCTACAATGTGAACGAAATTCGGGCAGGGGATGTACTTACTGTAGGCAATCAGAGCAATGGAACAGGTCACTGGTTTGTGTGCTTAAAACGAAGCGGAAACAGATTGTATGTTGCAGAAGGAAACTGTTCCAATAAGGTCAGAATCGGATGGAATTACACAATTAGCGGAAGTAAATTTGCAGAAGATTCTCGGAGCTTTACAGCGGGTTACCACTATTTGAGTGGAGATACAACCCCTCCTTCATATGATGACTTTAAAGTTTGTGAGTTTACCGACGGCAGGTTTACCGCTTATGCACATGTAACCGATCCGAGCGGAGTCAAAAGTGTGCGTTATGCGGTATGGACTGAAAAAAACGGTCAGGATGATTTGATTTGGTACAACGGAAATCATACGGATGGCAACGGTTATTATTGGATTCATGTATTCTTTTCCGAACATAAGAATGAAAAAGGAAATTACATTATCCATATGTATGTGTGCGATAATGCGGGAAATGAAAAGAGTGTCGGCACTTCCTATGTGTTTACCGATAAGGGACCCGGTATCAGTGATGTGCAGGTGTCAGATGTTTCGGCAAGCGGGTATACTGTCAAATGCACCGTGAAGGCAACAAGCGAAATGGGAGTGGCAAGAGTGCAATTCCCGACATGGACAGTCAAAAACAATCAGGACGACATTGCAAGTGAATGGCCGAGCAACAAAGCGGTAAGAGGAACCATCAGCGGTAATACAGTGACATTTAGAGTGAACGCCTCTGCGCATAATAATGAAACCGGATTATATGCTACACATATCTATGCTTTCGATAAAATCGGAAATGCGACATCGATTGCTGTTCCTACTGTGAATGTGCATAATCACAATTGGAACAGCGGCACGGTGACGAAAGCGGCTACCTGTGCGGCAACAGGAGAAAAGACTTTGACTTGCACGGTTTGTTCTCAAACAAAAACCGAGGTAATTCCCAAAACAGCACACACGCCTGCTGCTGCAGTTCAGGAAAATAAGAAGGCTTCCACTTGTACCGAAAAGGGCAGCTATGAAGCAGTGGTGTATTGCTCCGCATGCGGCGCTGAAATCTCAAGAGAGGCAAAAAGCACGGACTTCGGTTCCCATACCCCCGTAACAGTCAGGGAGAATGAAGTTGCTGCAACCTGCGCGCATTCCGGTTCCTATGAAGAAGTGGTTTACTGCGCGGTATGCGACAAGGAGCTTTCCAGAGAGCAGAAGCAAAGCGAAACGGCAGCTCACAATTACACAAGCAAAGTGACGGCACCTACCTGCACGGCTTTAGGCTACACAACTTATACCTGTGCAGATTGCGGGCACTCCTATATCAGCGACTATGTGCCGATGACAGAGCACGTTTTTAAAGATGTTGTCACGGAGCCGACTACCAAAACGCAGGGCTACACCACTCATGTTTGCGAAAACTGCGGCTATTCCTATGTGGATTCCACTACTGAGATTGTACCCAATGTAACAAGCTTTTTGCTTTCGTTATTAAAGCAAATTAAAGCAACGGTCATTATTAAGAGTGACACCAATGAATACTCTTTAAGCTTGACCAACCTTGCGCTGAAACTGACAAGCATTAAAAAGGATTGTTACCGCATTTACACCAAACAAAAGAATTCATTGGTTGTCTGTGTGGGTGAGCTCGATATCCGAACAGGAAAATATGTGGATACCAATGCACAAATCCCGGTGGGCAATGTGAACGGGGATGACACCATTGATGTTTCCGACCTTTCCGTGCTGTTGCAGTCGGATGTGTTCGGTGCAGCAAATAATACCTATGATTTAAACAATGATAGTGTGGTGGATATTGCCGATATCTCTGTTGCTTTGAGTGCGCATAACTACGGTCAATGTTCTGCTGAAATTGTTTAATGCAGTGTTAACTATCATGAAACGGTCGGTTGCAAAACCGACCGTTTTCAAAAGATTTCATTGCAAAAAGGCAAAGGGGTGTTATAATTAAAAAGTAGAACGCTTGATGCTGTTTTAGAAAAAATCGGAGGAAGATTATGCCATTAAAACTCATTCGCGAAGATATTACAAAACTACACTGTGATGCCATCGTCAATGCTGCCAACAGTTCGCTGCTCGGCGGGGGCGGGGTAGACGGCGCCATTCACAGAGCAGCGGGAACCGGGCTGCTTGCCGAGTGCAGAACACTGGGCGGTTGCAGAACCGGTGAAGCCAAAATCACCAAGGGCTACAGGCTGCCTTGTAAGTTTGTCATTCACACAGTCGGTCCGGTTTGGAGAGGCGGTGCACATGGTGAGGAAGCGCTCCTGCGCAGCTGTTACCGCAATTCACTTGCCTTGGCAAAGCAATACGGCTGTGAGAGTGTGGCGTTTCCGCTGATTTCCTCCGGTGTTTACGGCTACCCGAAGGATAAGGCGCTGCAAATTGCAGTGGATGAGATTACCGCTTTTCTGCTGGGGGAGGAGATGCTCGTTTACATTGTCATTTACGACAAGTCCGCTTTCCAAATCGGCGAAAAGCTGTTTGATGACATTGCCGCTTTTATTGACGACAGGTATGTGGAGGAGCATTTTGATTTCCGCTACAGAAGCGAAGTCTTTGCGGACAGCATTGCTTTGGATACCGATGAAAGTGCGCCGCTTGCCGGTGACACTTTTGCCGCAAAAGCACCTCTGTTTGAAACGCAAATGCCTGCCTGTGCTTCCATGCCGGCACCTGCCGCGGCACCCATGCCGGCAGGGCAGCAAAAGAAAAACGCTACGCTTGACGATGCGCTCAAACACATTGATGAGAGTTTTTCCGAAATGTTGTTGCGCAAAATTGATGAAAAGGGCATGACCGATGCCGAATGTTATAAAAAAGCTAACATCGACCGCAAGCTCTTTTCCAAAATTAGAAGCGACCGGCTGTATAAACCGAGCAAGACAACGGCAATCGCCTTTGCCATTGCATTAGAGCTTCCTTTGGAAGAAACAAAAGATATGCTGATGAAAGCAGGCTTTGCCCTCTCTCACAGTAATAAGTTTGATATTATCATTGAGTATTTCATTACAAACGGCAATTACAATGTCTTTGAAATTAACGAGGCGTTGTTTGCTTTTGACCAAAACCTTTTAGGTGTATAGACCACACTTTTTGTGCTTGCCGCCTCCTAACCGCATTTGTCGCTTCGCAGGCGACCTATATGCAACAATAAACGGTTATAATGTGATTGTAAGTTAAGTCCGACTGTTACGGTTCGTGACAGTCCGGCAACAATCACATTATTTTTTTTGGAGGTATTGACAATGAAAAAGAATCAAAACAACATCACGGAATTGGTCTTTATTTTAGACAGAAGCGGCTCTATGAGCGGGCTGGAAAAAGACACCATCGGCGGCTTTAATTCACTGATTGAAAAACAGAGAAAGCAGGAGGGCACCTGTTATGTCTCCACGGTTTTGTTTGATAACGAGAGCGAAGTGATTCACGACCGCGTTAAGCTTGCCGACATTCGCCCGATGACGGAGGATGATTACTATGTCAGAGGCTGCACCGCGCTGATTGATGCTATCGGCGGCGCCATCGACCACATCGGCACCATTCACAAGTATGCCCGCCCGGAAGATGTGCCGGAACACACGATGTTTGTCATCACCACGGATGGAATGGAAAACGCCAGCCACAAGTATACCGGTGATGCGGTTAGAAAAATGGTGGAGCGGCAGAAGGAACGCTACGGCTGGGAGTTTCTGTTTATCGGTGCGAACATTGATTCCGTAGAAACGGCGAGAGGCTTCGGCATCGGTGCCGACAGAGCGGTTGACTACCATGCGGATGCACAGGGAACCGGCGTGGTCTTTGATGCGGTTGCCGAGACCGTTTGCTGCATGCGTGCAAGTGCGCCGATTGAAGCTTCCTGGAGCGACACAATTAAAAAGGATTACGAGAGCAGATAAAAAGAGCTAAACAAAATGCGGCTTGGGGGTTAAGGTGCCCACAGCCGCATTTTTAATGTTTTTGCAGTGATTTTTTATGCTTTTTATGCTATACTATATTCAATCATTAAAAAAAGAGGAAACCTATGTCAAAAAGAATCATTGCTTTTATCCTTGTTGTCGTTCTGGCATTACCGCTGTTTGCCGGGTGTGCGCGGGAGCGCACGGTTACAACCGGCGAAGTGGGTGTGATTCAAGAGAGAAAAAGCCAAAACATATACATCGGCGGTTGGAGTGTGGAGCAGTTCAATGCGCTCGGTTTTGCCTACGGCGACAGTCTGAACATTTGCTTTGATAACGGCAAAACTATAGAGGACATTCCGTATTATTCCGGGTATTATACCCCTGTGGGCGGGTTGCTTGCGTGCGGTAATGAGGGCTCTCCTCATGTGGTCATTGTGCGCAATTGCGGCGCTTCCACTTGGGAAGAATTCGGCTTGACAAACGCTTCAAAAGTCACTGTCACACTCGCCGAAAAAGGAAAATACCAACACAGGCAAGCGCTTTTTGCAGCAGGGTATTCCGATAAGCGAGAGGACTATGACTCGGACAGCGCGTTTGCCAATTTTCGCGCCGTAAAAGGCGGAAAGCTGCAAGAGAATGCATTTTACCGCTCGGCATCACCTTGCGATAACACCCGCTGCCGCGCCGCCTATGCCGACAAATTTGTCGGGCAGGCAGGTATCCGCTTTGTGCTCAATTTTTCCGACAATGCACAAAAGTACCAAGCGCACACTGCGCGTGCGGATTTTCAGTCGCCGCACTATGATGCGCTGTACCGAGAAGGAAATGTGCTGCTGTTGGCAGCGGATGTCAATTACCGGGAGGATGTTTTCGCCAAAAAGCTTTCCAAAGGCTTTTTGGCAATGACAGAGCGCGAAAAGCCCGTGCTCATTCACTGTGTGGAGGGCAAGGACAGAACCGGTTTTGCCTGTGCACTGCTGTTGGCGCTTGCAGGGGCTTCGGCTCAGGAAATCGCGGATGATTATATGTTGACTTTTAAAAATTACTACGGTATCACACAGCAGAAAAACCCCGAACAATACGAGGCGGTTTTGGAAAATGTGTATGATTTTTTTGATTGCCTGTGCGGGGCGGAAAAAGGCACAATGCCGGAGGCTTCCGCTTTAAAAACAGGTGCGGAGAACTACTTGCGCCGCGGCGGATTAAGTCAGGCGCACATTGCCGCAATTGAAGGCTATCTTGCGGGAGAATAAAACAAAAAACGGCGCAGGGGGTTATCCCATGCGCCGCTTTCGGTCAATTATTATACATCAATATTGGTGGCATCGCCAATGCCGCTATAGGTAAAGGATTTGGCAGTGAGATTTTGCATGTCTTTTTCTTCGTTGAAATTTTCGGGGTCGGCAACCTTGCCTTCAAACACAACATCATAGGCATAATCCCTATAGTTCATCGTAAACTGCAGCGCATTGGCATCGCTCACACTGACTGACCAGCCTTGATTAAGCAGTTCTGTGCCGGTTTCGCCGATAAACTTGTCAATCTCTTCCTGTGCGGGAATGTTGGCGCTCAGATTTTCCATTTTAGCGATTGGCAGGGATTTGAGCACTTCCAATTCTTTTTGCGTATAATCCTCTTTCGTGATATCAAGTTTATCGATTTGCGCCTGCATATCGGCAGGAATGGTCGCTCTTGCGCGGTAGTAATTGTCATGATAGCTGAACACATAGAGATAGATGCTGTCATTAACGGTGGCGGTTTGCTCTCTTTGAGCGCTTTCTAAGCGGATGATATCATCCAGCGTTTTGAGAGTGGCAACAGCAGCATCAATATCCTTAGACGCATCGGTGTTGTTTTCTTTGTTTGAACAGCCTGCCAAAGCGCTCAGCGCGCATAGGCAGACAAGCATAATTGCAATCAGTTTTTTCATTTGGATGGTGCTCCTTTACTATTTATTGAATTATACCATATGCAGAGGGAAAAGACAACCGACAAACTTCTGTTTGTCGGTTGTCAGACTGTCGAAAAAGTGGCTGAAACCACGCGACAATTTATCATTTTTATAATATCATTTTATTTTAAATTGTATTAAATCATTCTTTATTGATAAGTAATTTAAAGCATAATATTACGAAATCGCCGTAAATACGGCGATTTTGCGTTTTTGCCAATCTCTGCTTGCGGTACCAACGTACAGCTCAGCGCAGAGATTGCCAAATTTCATCTCACTCTTTCAACATCTGTCAGCGTGTAGAAAAACAAGTTTTTCTACACGCTGACCGGCAGTCCTGAGACTGCCGGTTTTTACCGGTTTTTACAAAAAAACGACCAATTTTTACAATTTCTGCAAAAAAACAGGCAGGTGTGCTAAGATGAGTACAGCGTTTTCAAAAGAGTTTTTGTGTATGAAGGAGGATATTATGGTAAGAAAAAGTTTATCGATGTTGCTGATTTTGGCAACCGTATGCTCTTTGTTCGGCGTTAGCGCTTTCGCAACCACTCAGTACACGGATTGGTCGGCGTGGAGCACAACAGCCGTTTCCGCAACCTCCACGCGCCAGGTGGAAACCAGGCAGGTAGCAGTAAGCTATAATATGGAAGTCTACTGCTGCGGCAATTCAAAGGGCTATCGCTGCTATTTGAGATATATGCAAAGCGGCTATACCTTGCGCTTGCATTCGACATTTTCAGCACGCAAGAGTGATGTTGACTCTTGGGAGCAATGGGGGCAGGGTTCTTATTTCACCTACGCTTCGAATGTGAACGGCTATATTATCGGTCCCGGCACAGCCTATATTGATCCGTGGAATCACACTCCGTCTTTTATCGTCGGCACCAATTACGAAACCCAATACAGATACCGCGACAGGATTGTGGATGTTAACGAGTGCTCTATCAGCCTTTCGAGCACCTCTTACACTTACGACGGCAGCGCCAAAAAACCCGCCGTAACCGTGAAGTTTAATTCCAAAACATTGGTCAACGGAACCGACTACTCACTGAGCTATGCGAACAATGTGGATGTCGGTACGGCTTCCGTGAAAATCACGGGCAAGGGCTTATATAGCGGCAGCGTTACCAAATATTTCACCATTAAAGAGCCGCCGAAAACCGATGTTGCCACCTGCACCATGACATTGGACCAAACCGCGTTTATTTACGACGGCGCGGCAAAAAACCCGACTGTTACAGTCAAAAACGGCAATGAAAAATTGACTGCCGGCACGGATTATACACTCAGCTATGCAAATAACGTTAAGGTCGGCACAGCGACTGCGACCATCACCGGTATCGGCAAGTATACAGGCACAAAAAGCGCTAACTTCAGCATCGCTTTGCAGCCAACCTCTATTTCGAGCATCGGCTTAGATGTCAATGCGGCGTTTGTGCTCACTTGGGCAAAGGTGAATGGAATTGACGGTTACCAGATTCAGTGTGCGGATAACACTAACTTCAGCAATGCAAAAACCGTGACTGCCAAGGCAAGCGCTACAAGCATGAAGTATAACAGCGCTTTAAAGAATAAGCAAAGCTACTCATTCAGAATCAGAACCTACAAAAAGTTTGACGGGAAGAATTACTTCTCTGCCTGGAGCACTGCGGTAAAAGAAACATTTGCTTACCCGAAAACCGTTGTTTTTGCGGCAACGCGGTATGCCTATACCGGTAAGGTAATCACACCGAAGGTGACTGTGAAGGATTCGGCAGGGAATGTCATTGCCGCAAAGTATTATAAGGTGACCTATGCCGGCGGAAGAAAAGCAGTGGGAAGATATGCTGTGAAGGTGGCATTTTCGGGGAAATACAGCGGCACAATTACAAGCTATTTTGACATTGTACCGAAAGCGACGAAACTGACCTTTATTTCCTCACCGGCAAAAGCGCAGTTTGCCATCAAGTGGAATAAGGTTGCCGGTGTTTCGGGGTATCAAATTCAAACCGCTCCGATTTCCAATTTCAAAAAGAATATCAAAACCTATATTGCCAAAGCAGCTTCCACCAGCGCGCTGTTTAGAAGCGGTATTCAATCCAAGCAGATTTACTTTGTCAGAATCAGAAGTTACCGGACTGTAAAATATGCAGGAAAAAATGTTGTGCTGTATTCCGCTTGGAGCACGATCGGCGCAGTAAAAACAAAATAAATTTAAACAATTAAACCGTAAAACAACGGGCTGTTGAGACAGCCCGTTGTTTCTTGTGTTAAATGTATTATTTTTTCTTAAGAGTGCGAATCACTTTTCCCTCAACATTGCGCAGCACCGAATTAAAGCGAATCGGTTCAATTAAGTCGCTGGTATCGGAAATTTCTTCATTTTTCTTTTCCACAATCACCATCATCATGGTAAGCATAAACAAATACGGAATCGGGCTGAATAAACCGGGATTCACCAAGCTCATTAAGCCAAGCCCCATATAGGAGAGAAAAACAGTGTAATTGAACTTTGTGCGGCACTTTAAAAGCACTTTGATTCTGCAAACAACCTGGAAGCCGTAGGTGATTGCGCCGACGATACCGAAGGAAGCCAACACCTGTAAAATAGAGTTTTGGTACCAATTAATGGCGCCTGTTTTCGGTTCCCATGTGGCAGCATGGTTGCCCGAATAGCACAGCCCAACGCCGAAAATCGGGTGGCTTTTGAAGTTCTCCCAAGCATCCTTGTAAAGCTTCCAGCGCACTTCATCGGAATCCACACTGAGCTTTTGCATGTAAACGGCAATTAAGTCGCTTGCCGAGAGCAGGAATACTGCGGCTATGAGCACCATGGCAAACATGGCAATCAGGTTTTTGCGGCGGCTTTGGCGGTCAACAAAGATGATGGTGACAATGCAAATGACAAACTCAATGGAGCCGAACAGCATGCCGCCTCTGGACTGCGCCAATAGCAGAGCAACAAAAATCAACACGCCCATCCAATAGCGGTGGAAGGTGGAAGAATGGTGCGATTTTTTAAAGGATAAATAGAAGGGGAAGGGCATGCATATCATCAGGAAGGTGGAAATGTTATTCTTCCACTGCACATAGAAAAAGCGCGGGTCATCGACCAATGACATGGGATCCTTGACCACTTTTGAGAACAAGGTCATGTAGTGCTGCAAGACAATGAACACGGCGAAAATGCCCGCAAGCATCATAATGTAAGCGAATTTTTCCGCGATGTCATAGTCTTTTTCAACATGGATGTGAGAGCTGAGTAAAATATAAATAAACAGCATGCCGAAGCCCAAAGCGACGATGTAGAAAATGCCGGAACCGTCAATATTTTCCCAGGAGCCTTTGGCAAACAGCCCGCCGAGCGTGGTGCTGATGCTCACCGCTAAAATACCCCAAAACAGCTTGCCGAAAATGATTTTTTTGCGGTAGGCAACAAAGTGGAAAATAATCGCCGCAATCAGCGCAACGCCGATTGGCCACAAGCGAATAAAGGTGGAAAATGAGTCGTACATTTTGCACAAGAATTCGCATGCCAGCAGGAAGGGGAGCGTGGTAACCAAAATATCCTGACAGAACAGCAACAGAATGCATTCAATGAGAACAAAAATAACCGCGCCGCCAACCTCGATTTTGAGGGTGACAACAAGGCAGGCGATGCCGACACACAGAATCATGAAGTATTTACTGATTGCAAATCTTCTGACCAGTGAGAGCATGGTTTCAAATTTCTCTCGCCGCACTTTTCTCAAAATCACGGCTGCAATAATCAAAACTGCCACACAAGCGGAAATGCCGATGATAAACGGCGAATTGTTTTCTGCTTTGAACATGGACTTTATTAAATTTACGGCATATTGATATTTTGTTTCCATGGATATCCTCGGTAAATTTCATTCACATATCATTATACCTGCATTTTTTTGAAAATACAATACTTGTTTGGCTACATTTTTATGTAAATTTTTCGTGAATAGTTTTATTTATTTATTGACTGCTTTTTTTAATAATGCTATAATTAGTCTATAATTAGAAGTATATCTATACGAAAGGAGAATGAATGATGAACAGAGTAAAAACCGCAATTTGCATTGTTTGTTCTTTGGTTTTAATGGCAGGGGCAAGTATCGGGTTAACCGCTTGCAAAAAAGACAGCAAAACAACCACTTCGAAGAAAAACAGTTACGATGTAACCGCTTCCATGACGCCTGAGCAGTATTCCAAATATGAGGACCAAATGGCGCAAGACGATAATCTTGTCGAAGACCCGTTTGATGAAGATGGCAATCCGACCACGGCAAAGGGGTCAAAAGAAAGCGGCAAAACAACAGCGAAGTCCGGCTCCAAGACCACGGCAAAGTCCGGCGATAAGACCACAGCGAAGTCCGGCGATAAGACCACAACAAAGAAGGGCTCTAAAACTACAACAAAGAAGAGCTCCAAGACCACCACTAAAAAAGCTAAGACCACCACCAAAAAGCCTGAAGGCGATCAGGGCATTGTGACCGATGAAAACGGTGATGAATGGTCTGCATGGTATTAATCGGCTATGGTGTATTCTTTTGCAGGGTTAGTCATTGATATTCGCTTTCATCATGCCTACGGCAAATTGCAATGCCGCAAGTATGAGTACACGGGCACGCGAGAGCCTGACATGGTCATTGAAGTCGATGAACAGATGATGGCAGCCGAAAGGGCATATGACATCTATGATTCAGAGGAAGGCATTTTGGAAAGCTTGGCGGCATACCGCGAAATTTGCAACAGGGCATTTGCTTATGACTGCATGTTTATGCATTGCTCGGCAATTTCCTACAAGGGTAACGGTGTTTTGTTTACTGCGCCGAGCGGAACCGGCAAGTCTACCCACTCCGCTTTGTGGTGCCGGCACTTCGGCGAAGCGGTTCAGGTCGTTAACGATGATAAACCGCTATTGCGCATAATGGATGGCAGCGTTTATGTGTGCGGCACTCCGTGGGACGGTAAGCACCACCGCTCCACCAACATTATGGTGCCGGTAAAAGCAATTGTGGTGCTTTCGCAGGCGCCAAACAATGCGATTGCGCCGGCGACACCGCAGCAGGTGCTTTACCACATCCTGAACCAAACCATTCGGCCGGAGGACCCGGCGTTGATGGCTAAGGTGCTGGACTTTAGCGAAAAGCTGCTTCAAACCGTGCCGGTTTACCGCTTGGAGTGTACGATTTCCGATGAAGCGGTGACCACCGCTTTTGAAGCATTAAAGGAGCATTTTGATGAAGATTAAATCAGATTTTATTTTGAGAAAAATGGACGATATGTGCATCGTGGTCGCTGTAGGAGAAAGCGCAAAAACCTTTAACGGTGTCATTAATTTAAACTCAACCGCAGTTTTTATGTGGGAAAAGCTCAGTGCAGGCTGCACCAGGCAGGAGTTAATCGATGCCTTGACGGGGGAATATGATGTGCAAGAGGAAGTCGTTGAAAGAGATGTTGATAAACTGATTGACAAATTGCGCGCGGAAAACATTATCGATGAATGATTACCAAAGAGTGCTGCAAAAAAACGGTGTGCTCAGCTTTACACCGGGCGGCATCAGCATGTGGCCGATTATTTCTAACCGTGCCGATACTGTGATTATTGAGGTGCCGAAGGGCATATTAAAAAAATATGATGTAGCCTTTTACACGCGGGAAAGCGGGCAACCGGTTCTGCACCGCGTTCTTAAAGTCAACGAGGACAGCTACGATATGTGCGGTGACAGCCAGACAGCAGTGGAAAAGGGTGTGCCGCACAGCGCTGTGTTCGGAGTGATGACCGGCTACTACAAGAACGGCAAATTTATTGATTGCCGCAAAAATGTTTTTTACAAATGTGTTGTCAGGTTGTGGAGTTGTTCCATTTTCCTGCGGCGCTGTCTGCTAAAGGCCTTCTCACTGGTAGGCATTAAAGCAAAATAATTCGGATAAAGGGTAGTAATGGAAAAGGATGTTGTATTAGAGACAAAAGACCTGGTTAAGGAATACCGGCTTGGTCAAATAGATACGGGAACTCTCAGAGGAGACCTGCAATCCTTCTTCGCACGCCTGTTCAAAAAAGACGACCCGAATATTCCTTTGATTGCAGACCAGTACTATGATGTTAAGCATAAAACGCACCGCGCGCTGGATGGTGTTTCCATTTCTATCAAGCGCGGCGAGGCAATCGGGCTAATCGGCGCCAACGGCGCCGGAAAATCCACTCTGCTCAAGCTCATTTCCCGCATCACCTTGCCGACAGAGGGCAGCCTTTCCTACCGGGGGAAGGTAGCAAGCCTGTTGGAGGTGGGCACCGGGTTTAACGGTGAGCTTACCGGCAGGGAAAACATCTATATGAACGGCGCTATTCTGGGCATGACCAAAGCGCAAATAGAAGAAAGAATCGAGCAGATTATTGCGTTTTCGGAAATCGGCGAATATATTGACACACCGGTCAAGCGCTACTCGAGCGGAATGTTTGTCAAGCTTGCGTTTGCGGTTGCTGCGCATTTAGATGCCGATATTTTGCTGATGGATGAAATTTTGGCGGTCGGCGATGTAAAATTTCAAGATAAGAGCTTGCGCCGCATGGAAGAAGTGGCAAACGAGGAACACAAAACCGTTATTTATGTCAGCCACAATATGACAACCATTCGCCGCTTTTGTTCGCGCTGCATTGTGCTTGAAGAAGGCAAGGTGGTGTATGATGGTGAGGTGGAAGAAGCCATTGAGGTGTACACCCGCCGCAAGAAGCTCCACTATTCCACGCAAAACGATGTCAGCGAAGCACCGCGCCGCTACTGCCCGAACCGGTTGATGCGCAAGGTTTCTTTCACGGAATGTAACCTGCCGGCGCAAACGGATTGTGTGGTGCGGGATTTAAACAACCTTCACTTGCAGTTTAAGCTCATTGCCAAAGAGCCGATAGAAAACGCACGGCTGAAAGTGACATTTCGCGATTCACTCGAGCAGCCTGTTGCTTCATCCGTTTCCCCGCCGCTGAATGTGAGCGAGGGTGAAAGCACGGTGGATGTGTTTGCAGATATAGCGGCAATGAAACAGGGCTCTTATACAGTCGGCGCTGCGCTCATGCAGGTGAGCAGCTTTGATATTTTTTCAAACTACGACAATGTGGAGCAAATGTGCTTTATCGACATTAACCCGGATGACAGCGGTTTGCTTTGGGCAGTCCGCACCTGGGGAAAAATAGCGCTCCCGCCTTTGAGGATAGGGGGTGAGCGCCTTGAGTAAGCAAGCAGAGCAGATTACAACCGTTACCCCGCGCAAAAAGCGATTTGAGCTCAATTTTTCCGAAACGCTGCGCTACCGCGATTTGATTTGGCTGTTTGTGACAACCGGTTTCAAAACGCGCTACAAACAAATGCTTTTGGGACCTTTGTGGGCAGTGATACAGCCGCTATTAACCACGGTGGTATTCACGGTGGTGTTCGGCAATATTGCAGGGCTGCCGACCGATGGCGCGCCGAAGTTTATGTTCTATATGTGCGGCAACGTGCTGTGGACTTATTTTTCGAGCTGCTTAACCGGTGCTGCCGACAGCTTTCGTTCCAATGCCTATTTGTTCAGCAAAGTCTATTTCCCGCGCTTAGTCGCACCGCTGTCCAATGTCATCGGCAATATGATTAATTCGGGCATTCAATTCGTGATTTTTCTGGGGTTCCTGCTCTATTACATTTTCAGCGGCGGCATTGCACCGGAATATGCTTATTTGTGGTTGGTGCCGCTCTTGGTGATTCAGGCAACTTTGCTTGCCACGGGCATCGGTTTGGTGCTCGCGTCTGTCACGATTAAATACAGAGATTTAAAAATGCTCATCACTTTCGGCGTGCAGCTGTGGCTGTATGCTACCCCCATTGCCTATTCCTCGGCGTTGGTCAAAGAGAAAATACCTTCTCTTTACAACCTGTATATGCTCAATCCCATGGCAAGCATTTGCGAAGCGATGCGCAAGGTGTTTTTAGGAACAGGCAACTTTAGTGTGAAGTATTTACTCATTAGTTTAGCTATTAGTGTTTTATTCTTTCTTTTGGGTGTTGCGGCATTCAATCGGGCGGAAAAAACCTTTGCGGATAAGATATAGACCTTTATTTTAGGAGCAAAAAGATGAAAAGAATTATTTCCCTGGTTATGGTGATAGTTTTGATTGCCTCTATTGTATCCATACTGGCAATCGGTTTAACCGAAAATGGTTTTACCTACACGGTAGAGGATGGTGAAGCCACCGTTACCGGCTATACCAATAACGCGGCAAATATCAGCATTCCGGAAACGCTCGGCGGCGTACCCGTTGCCAAAATCGGCGATTTTGCTTTTGCCAATCGTGCGGAACGCAACGGTTCCGACATTTCTTCGCTTACTCTGCCTTCTACATTAAGAGAGATTGGGGAAGGTGCTTTCGCGGTGAACAGCACAGCTTCTTCTTTAATAATTCCCGAAAATGTGGAATACATCGGTGCGAGAGCTTTTCACTGCTGGATTAAGCTGACCAATGTGGTTTTTCGCGGAAATGCGCTTAAAACCATCGGGCAGTGGGCATTTCGTAACTGCCATTTGCTGGGGAGTGTCACCCTGCCTTCTTCATTAAAGACCATTGAGCCGGGTGCATTTTCTTACTGCGCCGCATTAAGTTCTATTATCATCCCTGCTTCGGTAGAGGATATCGGTTACGAGGCGTTTCTTGCATGTACCGCTTTGAGCAGTGCAACGATTAAGAATAAGAATGCGGCAATCGGGGATAATTGCTTTGATTTAACGGCAGAAAGCCGAAGCTTAAAAATCTCCGGCTATGCAAATTCTTCTGCACAGCGCTTTGCTTCGGCGGAGAGCTTTACCTTTATTACTTTGGATGACCCGGGCTCTCCTGATGACCCGATTAGTCCGGATGAACCGAGCTCCGGTGAATACTTTGTGCAAATCACTTACACCATTACCGGTGCAAACAATCTTAAAGAAAACTATGCAGGCTTTAACAAGGAAAACAATGACAGCGGCGGTATCTCCCTGCTCTATAAAGGCATTAACGGCACGGCAGAAAATTACCGGGAAATGAAGTGGGATTTAGGCCCGCAGATGACATCAAAAACCACCGGCACCTTCACACTCAGTTGTTCGGTGAGCGGGTTCCCGTATATGCTGTACGGCTATTTGGATGATAACGCGGCGGGCGGTTCTGCAGCGTTTAATATCAATAAACTTGAAGTCGGCAGCAGTGTCGGTAATTTAAAAACCGTGTGGCAGGGCAAAATCAGCCTGGCAAGCCAATTCCACGCCTTTGGCGTTTCGCTGGATTGGGAAAACAATGACAAAGCGGATTATTTCTATACGCCGGATGGCAACAACAAAGTGCAGTCAAGCTCCGGTGCATGGGAAAAGCCCTACGCTAAGACGATTGAAGCAAGCTTTGAGCACGATAAGCTTGCACTAAGTGCTCAGGAGGATTCCGTAAGCAATGCGTTTACATACAGTGCCACCGACCAATATGGTGTGAGCATGGCAAAATCCCTGTGCAGTGAAGCAAAGGTTATGGACACTGCGGCAGCAAACAGCGTTGTGCAGTACAAAAACGGTTCCGGCACCGTGACCTGCAACAAGCAGATACATTTGCTTGAAAAAGGAAAAAATGAACAGGATGTTGCACTGCAGTTTAAATGGAGTGGGAAAGACAGCACGCGTACCGGTACCGCAAAGTTTACGGTGGAGGATGAAAAGTACACGATTTCCTGGCTCGATGAAGCCGGTAACAGTTTAAATACAACCAATGTATATTACGGTGAAACACCCGCTTATGCCATCCCCGTGAAAGAACCGACCGCACAGCAGCATTTTGTTCCGCTGAATTGGTCACCGGCTCTTACTGCGGTAGAGGGGGATGCACAGTATCAGGCAACCTACCAAACGGGAGAACACGACTTTGTTTACAGCGAAGCCGACAGTACACCCGCTACCTGCAACCAAGCAGGCAGAGAAGTCTATGTGTGCTCGGTTTGCGAGTATACAAAGACGGTGGACATTCCTCAATCGGACCACGCTTTTGCGCTTAGCGACCAAAAGGCAGCAACCTGTACGGAAGCCGGATATAAAGAATACAGCTGCTCGAATTGCAACGAGACATATCGCGAAGATATAGAGGCGTTAGGGCACAACTATGTGGAAGAAGTTGTTCAGCCCACTTGTACCGTCCCCGGTTCCTTGACACGCACTTGCACGCGCTGCCAAGATGAGCAGACCACGGTACTTGAAGCAACAGGGCACAGCTATAAAAAACAAACAGTATTACCTACCTGCACTGCGCAGGGTTACACGACCTACACCTGCTCGAACTGCACTGATTCCTATGAAGGCGACTTTACACAAGCGCTCGGTCACAACTGGGATAAAGGCGTGGAGAGCACGGCAGCAGACTGTACACATGCCGGTGAAAAACGCTTCACCTGTCAGCGCTGCCAGTCAGAAAAGACACAAACCATCGAAGCCTTAGGGCATAATTGGTCCGATTGGGCAGCGCTCACAGCGCCCACTTGTGAAGAAGGCGGCACTCTCGCGCGCAGCTGCGCAAGGTGCCAAATTGAGGAAGAGAAACATGCAGATGCCCTCGGGCACGATATGGTGCTCAAGACCAAGAACCCCGAAAGCGGTGTCGAAGGTGTGATGTATTATGAGTGCGCCAGAGGCTGCGGCAAATTCGCAAATTGCGTGATGGATGCGCAGGGTGAAAAAGGACCGGGCGAAGTGTATGAAGCACAGCAGCAAGCAACTGCTTCCTCTCTGGATATTCCGACTGCTACCTTTAATACCTACAACTGCAGTGAGTATCGCTACAACTATGTTAACCGCGGAGCTTCCCTGAGGATTGATGAAAAGGCAGCGCAGGATGTGCAGGCGATTCGCTTTGCAGCTTCCATGCTCATCCCCAAGGATGCCGAGATTGTGGACTTTGGTTTTATTTACACCCGCGAAGATTGCTTTAAGAGCATGAAGAAATTTGTGCTTGGCGGAGCAAATGTCTACAGCACTTCAGTCATCAACGGTAAGTATACCAAGCATCAAACCGCACAGGGTGAAGTGAGAACCTTCAATGTCGTGCTCAATCTCAACAAAGAGAATTGGAGCTACGGGTATATGGTTCGATCGTATATTATTTACCAATTTGCGGGCGAAACCTTCACGGTCTATGACGGCATGTTCTCCAACAGAAGTGTGGACTATATCGCACGGCAGATTATGCAATCCCCGACCGAGCGGCAGTCCGTGAAGGATTATGTGCAAGAAAAGATAATCAATCGATAAGAAGAATCAATACCACCCGTTTGACGGGTGGTATTGATTATGGCAAAAAAGTATCGCAACATACAGCAATATTCTGAGAGAATTTATGAATTACCGATGGGCTTTTATGCGCAAGATATTTTTAAAACAGCGGTGGATACTATCGGAGATATCGCTGCATATCAAGTATTTAATATTAGTAGTAACTCAGAAGTAGATACGACATCTATTGATCCCGATGAAATCAACGATGACAGCAACGTGAAGTTTTATATGGATTATTCTGAACTTATTGCACCAACCGTGGCTGCCCTGCAGTTTGCACTTCAAAAGATTGAATTATTGGAGCAGAAGATATCACAACTTGAAAACAATTCTTGACTATAGTGAATTGTGGTTAACTTATTTATGCATAGTGATGTTTTTGATTGGTAGTCCATGCAAGTCTCACACGGCTTGGCTTGCATTCATCTACCTCCAATAAATAGCCGTTGTGTTCATCTATTTATCATTGCTATGCGACCCACAGAAATATGAAGTTTCTGTGGGTATTTTTTTTGGTGTTAATTTAAAGGTGGTAGAGGACAAAGAAGACAGGGGACGTTTCTCTGTCTTTCTGCGTAATATCAATAAAAGACAGAGAACCGTCCCCCTGTCTTCTCCGGCTTGGAGCGCCTACAAATTTTGACCGCTGTGCCATCCTCGCCTCCTTTCATCTGCCGCCGGCAGCGCTTCGGCTCTTCTTTGCCCCTCAGAAACATAGTCGTAAGGCGGTCATTTCATCACAATAGTTTGCTTAAAATCCGCTATTTAAGCGCACTTTGCTATTTTCAAACTTGATTGGCGCCAGCCAACCTGCGTTCTCAAATAACAAATTGCATCTTAACTATCGGGATTTTAAGTGCGCAGCAGTTTATTCTCTGCTGATTTGTTCTAAAATAAGGCAAAAAAACGCAGTCAATACCGTGTGTATTGCGAGTATTTTTAACGCAATATTAGGGCAAATCAGCGAGAATAAACCTAACCCTTGTGGTGAAATGACCGCCCATTGCTTGGAGCGCTTCGCAATTCTCCTTGTTTCTTCATCTCAGTCGCCTCCCTTCATCCGCCACCGGCGGCGGTCGGCTCTTCGACCCGGCATGCTTCGCGTGCCTCGGGGGTCAAGTCCAATTCTGCCGCCAAAGCAAAACAGCACCTTTCGGTGCTGTTTGACTTTGGCAGGGGCAGAAGGACAACCTGTAACTGCCCTCTTGCGGTGCCCAAAATTTGCTACGGCTTGGATCTTTAATTATCAGATCGCAACCAAGATCCTTATAGCAGGCTGGGTTCTGGTGCTCGGAAGGATTTTTCAGGCGCTTCTTA
>JAFRLX010000103.1 GCA_017430965.1 Clostridia bacterium
CCGTAAATACGGCGATTTTGCGTTTTTGCCAATCTCTGCTTGCGGTACCATCGTACAGCTCAGCGCAGAGATTGGCAAATTTCATCTCACTCTTTCAACATCTGTCAGCGTGTAGAAAAACAAGTTTTTCTACACGCTGAACCGTGCTCATTTTATGATGAGCACGGTTTTTTATTGTACTGATGATTGTATTACAGGTGCCGTATTGCGATTTCGTTTGAAATCAAATACGGCAGCAGAATAGAGCTCGTTGCCTGAACGCAAGCTGTCATTCACCATTATCGCTCTGCAGTAAGCCAAATCCGTTTGGTGGCGGCAACGGTGTCAAAATCTGCGGTTTTAAAGTTTGAAAAAAACATATCTCTATGAGAAATGCGTTTAGAATTTGCCGGCAGGGCAGAACGGCACAGCCAAAATATGCAATAGGGTTTCATGAAACAATTTTTGAAAAGGGAAAATATGCAAAAGCGATAAAATACTACTAAATCTCACTACAAAGGATATGGTGATAAGTTCTCCTTTTGAATGTGCACAACTATGTTGAAAATATTTAAAAGTAAGCTGTAATTTTGTAAAAAGTTACAGTTTTTTATTTTTTGGCAAATTGTTTCACGCTTATTAACAGAATTGTTACACACTTTTCAACACTTTCAACAACTTTTCAACACCAGATATTCAAGTGTATATACCTTTACATTATGCTTTTTTTGCGTTTGCTTTTGGAGTTTGCGCTTCTTTTGAGAGTCTTTCAATGCAGCGGAAAGCTTCTGACTTTCAATTAGTAACCGACCGGATTTGGAGTTTTGAAAGCAGAATATGGAAGAAAGAATGAAAGAGGCACTTGAAAGGGGCACCCTCAATGAGGGCGCCCCAAGTGCCTCTTTTTTAATACTGTTTACCCCAGTATACCATATGCTTGGCAGGCTTGCCGCAGCAAACACAGCAGTCGGAAAGCTGTTCCTCTTCAAAGGGGATGCAGCGGGATTTAACACCGCCGGTATCTTCTTTGATTTTGTCCTCGCAAGCGCTGTTGCCGCACCACATAGCTTTAATAAAGCCGCCTTCGTTTTTGGAGTATTCCAAAAATTCTTCGTAACTGAGCGCAGTGTGCGTTTTCTCCTTGAGGTTGGCAAGTGCCTTTTGGTATAACCCTTCGTGCACGGCATCAAGCGTGCTTTCCACGGTTTTTTCCAAATCGGAAAGGGGAGTGAAGATTTTTTCGCGGTTATCGCGCCGTACCAAAACACACTGGTCTTTTTCAATATCTTTCGGTCCGATTTCCAAGCGCACCGGTACACCCTTCATTTCATACTCGGCAAATTTCCAGCCGGGAGAGTTGTCGCTGTCATCCACTTTCACGCGCAAACCGCAGGCTTTGAGCTTCGCTTCCAGCTCTCTTGCTTTTTCGAGCACGCCGCCCTTGTGTGCGGCAATCGGCACAATGACCACCTGAATGGGGGCGATTTTAGGCGGCAGTACCAGACCGTTATCATCACCGTGAACCATAATAATCGCGCCAATCATTCTTGTGGAAACGCCCCAAGAGGTTTGGTGCGGGTTTTGCAGCTTATTTTCTCTATCGCTAAACTGAATGCCGAATGCTTTTGCAAAGCCGTTGCCGAAGTAGTGGGAGGTACCGCCCTGCAGCGCCACACCGTTGTGCATCATCGGTTCAATAGTATAGGTGGAAATAGCGCCGGCAAATTTTTCTTTTTCGGTCTTTTTACCGGTGATAGCGGGAATTGCCAGTGTTTCCTTATAAAAATCCTCATAAACCTTGAGCATTCTCATGGTTTCTTCTTTCGCATCTTCGGCAGTTTCGTGCATGGTGTGACCTTCCTGCCACAGAAATTCGGAGGAGCGCAGGAAGGGGCGCGTGGTCTTTTCCCAGCGCATGACAGAGCACCATTGGTTATAGAGCTTCGGCAAATCGCGGTAGGAATTGATTACCTTTGCATAGTGTTCACAGAACAACACTTCGGAAGTGGGGCGGATTGCAAGCCTTTCGTTGAGCTGTTCGGAACCGCCGATGGTGACCCAAGCCACCTCGGGAGCAAAGCCTTCCACATGGTCTTTTTCACGGTTGAGCAGGCTTTCGGGAATGAGCAGTGGCATGTAGACATTTTCGTGCCCTGTCTCTTTAAAGCGCCTGTCCATATCTTTTTGAATGTTTTCCCAAATCGCATAGCCATAGGGTCTGATGACCATACAGCCCTTCACACCGGAATAGTCAATCAACTCCGCTTTTTTGACAACATCGGTATACCATTTTGCAAAATCTTCATCCATTGAGGTAATGGAATCATTTTTCTTTTCCTGTGCCATTTTATCCTCCAAAAAAAATAGTATAACAATTATAATATAATACTATTAAAATTTCAACATTATTCTAATTTTTCCTGCATATAAGCGGCAAAATCACCTATGGTTTTAAAAGACTGCAGTGCTTCATCCGGCACCTCGATATGAAAGCGGTCCTCAATACTCATAACAAGCTCAATCATATCAAATTCATCAAAATTGATATCCGCAAAGGTGGTGTTTTCCACAATGCCCGCAGTATCGAATTCAAATTCCTCGCCGAGCAGGGCAACAAATGTCTCAAAGTTCATCTTTTTTACCTCTAAATTATTAAATAAATGTTATCAAATTTATACGATTTAGGCAAGCTTTTTATGCCGTTTTTTGAAAAAAGAAGAGGTTTGCAGTCAAGCAAATGAACAGGGGAGACACGGTGCGTTTTTATGACATTTTTTTAATTAACGAAATTGAAAAATTTATACCGTCAGAATATACAAAATCTCAACTAAAAATACATTTGAAATTGTGCAAAATAACTATAATTCTTCTTGGTGAAAATTGCTAAAAATTGATACAAAATTTGTAAATTTATACGAAATTTATAATGGCCATTGACTTTCTATATAATAACGAGTAATATTTAATTAAGTAGATATGGGTGAATTTTGCCCATTTAAACGAAGCAAGAAAATCTTATTTTATGGAGGTTGAACAACATGAAACAGTGTAGAAAAGTTTTAGCACTTGTTTTAGCACTTGTGATGCTTCTGTCTGCCGTTAGCGCAGGCATTGTCGCAAGCGCAACAAATGTTAAAAAACTTTACACCGGCGCGGCTCTCAACAACAAAATGAACAAAGCCGACAGCTACGAGTTGGATGATGAACAGTATGCTTCCATTATCCTTGACTTTGCCGATAAGGCACTTGCCAAGGCTAATATTGCACCGTTTGTTTATCCTGTTACCAACGGCTTGAGAATCAGCGTCAATGCGAAAAGCATTAACACAATCAACAGTACCATCATGGGCATTAAAACGTTGATTGACAAAGTCAACAGCTTGGGTCTTACCGTGCTTGGTGATATCCAGTCCTTAGACTTGTCTGACTTCACCGCAAATACTGCTCGTGACGGTAACACAAGTGCAAGCGATGTGCGTTTCATTAGCGCTCTTATCAGCTTGTTAAGTAAGAAAAAGAACTACGAGCCTATCTCGAAACTTGTTAAAAACGGTGTTGGCGACGGCGGCTTTAGTGCCGGTGTGTTGAACAACACTATTAACAGTATGGCAGGCGACATTGTCAATGACATCGTAGGCTTCTTAAAGCAAACCCTTTTCCAAAATAAAAATGCGAATATCGATACCGAGGTGGCAACCTTAATTACCGATTTGCTTAATGGCATGGATTTGGAAATGCTTGAGGGCTACACCTTTGAGTCTTCGGATACGCTCTATTCTACTATTGATAAGCTCGCCAGAGTTTTGACCAACTGGGCGATTAAGAATGTGCAGGCAGATACCTGGCATATCAAGGATTCCATTTTAGATGGAATGCCTTCTTTCGAAAAGGATTATCCGTTCATTAAGCTCGACAATATCACCAGAATCAGCTGGAGCTGGGAGCAGGACGGCATGGGCACCAAGTTTGTTGCAGGTAATGCCAGCACCTATTTGGTTTATCATGTCAATAACTGCATCGGCACAATTGTGGAGACTATCATTCCCGAGTTTAAAACCTTCAAGGGTTCTTTCTCTACTGCAGGTTGGACTAAGGACAATTCCACAAACTCCTTGTCTACATTCAATGATAATATCGCCAAGGCGGCGCAGTTTGCCGATATTAAGCTCAATAACGGCGGAACCTTTACTGAGGAAGATTTAGCCGGCAT
Source organism: Clostridia bacterium (assembly GCA_017430965.1). Lineage (GTDB taxonomy): Bacteria > Bacillota > Clostridia > Oscillospirales > Acutalibacteraceae > RUG714. The sequence continues at coordinate 4,190 of JAFRLX010000103.1, forward strand.
GACCACGGCACAAAAGACCAGAGCATATGCGATGGTACTTGCCGATGTGATGCTCAAGATGTTCTTCCCGGGCATCAAGGTTGAAAAGAGCGACATCAAAGCAGGTAACATTGCTACTCTTGCTGTTTGTGCTCTCAACGAGTTTATGGCGTACTACATTCCGGATAATGTTTTGACCGATTTGTACACCTATGGTGAAACCGGTCCGCAGATTAATCACACAAAGTACACCGAAAGCTATTGCAGAGATTATTACAAGGTTCAGCTTGCTCAGCTGCTTGCAAAATTTGTTTCCGGTTATCTTCCGGAGCAAAGCGGTAAATTGGAATTCTCCAACAAGAACAACCTTGACCTTGTTCTGAAAGATATTGCGAAGTATTTCATGAACGTTATCTGTAAGGCAGGTAGTTTGAGTGTTGGCGCTATCGGTACCGTTTCCTCTGACGATACGGTTTACACGGCAGTTGACAGAATCATCTTTTCCCTCAACTCCAGCGGTGTATACCAAGAGGGTGCAAGCTCCAGCGGTAAGAGAAATGTCACCGGTATCATTCCGGAAGGCTTCCTTCCCGACAGTATTAAAGGCTCAGGTCACACTCACTGTACTTCGAAAGACTTAATTGACCACTTATTCAGCTGTGTCAATAACTTAAACTTCGGTGATTTGCTGAAGGTTTTGGTTCCGAATTCATCCAATTCCGAAATGAACACTTCGTTGTTCCCGAATTTGGTATCCTATGAACTTATCAGAATCATCAATGTCATCTTCCCGGGCACCTGGACTTCCAAGACCGGTTCTTTGAATGCATTGATTACCAATGAAAATCTTGGTAATATGCTTGCCAATATTATGAAGTCATTGGATATTAACTACCATGTCTATCCGGGCTTAAAGCTTGTTTCCACTATCATGGGTCTTTCCACTGCGCAGACCAGAGGTGAGGCAGAAGTTTCACTTGGTTACAAGTTCTCTGATAGCTTAACCATGGAGATTCAGCCGCAGATTGCTTCTACAAGCGACTCCATACCCGCTAACTATTGTATTAATGTTAATAATACTTCTAAAGGTATTAACGGCGGCTACCATTCCAACACCGGTAGTGAAATTCAGTATACACCTTATAAGATTAAGGTGAACAGCATTGTTTGTACCAATTGTACCGATGAAGAAAATGTTGTGGTTTCCGGTGTCAGTTCCACTTCCATTATTAAGTCGGATGAATCAATGCAGTTCCCGATTAGCGGTACTGCAGATACCGGCAAGGTTTTGGAATTCCTGGTTACTTACCAAATGTCCAATGAAATGGATAATAAGTATTGTCAGGAGCAGCAATCCAGGCTCTATGTCTTAAACGGCAGTCCGGAATCCACTGCTAAATCATCGAACTCCATTACCGTTACGATGCCTACAAAGATTTACGGTACACCTTCGATGTTTAACAATGCAATCGCTTACTACAGAACCAGCGATGCTTCTGCAACCTACACAGGTGCCGCGGAAGACTCGGTATTCCCGACCGCATTAACCAATGCAGGCTTTACCTTCAAGGCAGCGAATACCGGTACACCGGAGTCCACTTATGACACCCAGTTCAACCCGTTCTCCGTATCGGTTCCCGGTTCTGTTGAGATTAAGAATTATGCAGGTTCTTACAACTTGACTTACAATCTCAAGACAAAAGACACCAATAATGAAGGTGGCGATTACGGTTCGAATGTTCCGATTAGCACCACATGGGTACTCTTTGATGACGGCGGCTTAGAAGACCTTGTATCTTCTTATGAAGGCAGGGCGCTGCAATCCGGCGACTTCTCTGATGTTGCTACTTGGAATGCATTCTGCACCGAGTTTAACAAGGCAGAAAGAATGCTCAAGAATCCCGGCGCTTACGGCAGCACCGCAGCTGAACTGCAAACTGCATTCGCAGCTGAGGTTGAAACCTTAAAAGCTTCCTTCGAAGCATTGATGGAATCCTCCACTGCAGATTATACCGAGTTGCTTAAATCAAGATTGGTTGAATATGCAGATGGTGATCCCGAAAACGACATCAGACCTCTGTACAGCAGATGGGACTATGCAACTGTCGGTTATGCAAGATACGATAGCAGCTTGTCCACTGTCAGAAGCTATTACAACAACAAAGAGTCTTCTTCCATTAAGGTTACGGAAGCCCTTCGTTACAATGAAGAAATGGCAAAAGCAAGCATCCTCTTTGCCGACTCTGTCATTGAGGTTTCCAAGCCCAAGGCTCTTGCGAATTTAAGAACACTTTACAATGCGTACAATCCGAACCGTTCAGCGTATACTGCAACCAAGTATACACCCGGCTCGATTGACACACTCTTTGAAGCACTTGACCAGGCAGGCACTGTCATTGCCGGTACCGGTCTTGATGGTCACAGCGCACCGAAGATTTCCGATTATGCTGATGCAAGAAGCGATATCTTGGCAGCTCTCAATAAGCTTGTGAGCCAGCCGCTCGATATTGCAGCGCTCAACACATTGGTGACCCAGGCGAAGGAACAGTACGCTGATAATATGTACTATACCGAAGATGCTTGGAATGTTTACCAAAAAGCACTTGATGCTGCCGATAAGGTAATCAATGACCCGTATTCCTTCTTGGATGAGGATTACACACAAGCCGATGTTAATGCGATGAATGCGCGCATTACCAGCGAATTTATCCCGCAAATGCAGGCGGCTGTACAAACACTCCAAGACAATCCCTACATCTCCTCACTTGCCGGTACGGCACAAGGCACTGTTGCCTTTGACTTTGGTAAGAAGGTTGTGGCAGGCGCTAAAGTGATTGAAGCTTCCGAATATATTGTTGTGCCTTACGGTTACTCGATACAGAATATTATGGATTCCTTCGTATTCTCTCATAACACCAGCCGTTATACCAAGGATGACCAGGGTAATTGGAATACCTACAGCTCTATCGACGGCACACCTACCTTCAAGGTATTTAATGCTTCCGGTAAAGAGCAGACCAATAAGGTTACTAAGGTAAGAAGTGACTGGACTGTTCAGGTCACCTCTACCGGTTATAACCAAACCTTCACCATCGTAGTTACTGCCAATGTCGGCAACGATGCCATCAGTGGTCCGAAGTTTAATGCTGCTCATGCGAAATTAGCAACCATTCTTCCGAATGTCATTGCAAATGTCGGTGTAGATGCGCTTAAAGATGCTGAAGTTTTAGCATGTGACCTTAATGGCGACGGTATGGTTGATAACACTGACCTTGTACTGCTCAAGATGTGGCAGTCCAGCAAATGGGAACCCTACCATGTCAACATCTAGTTTCAAATTCATAAAATAAGTACTTTTGGCGGAGAGGCATCTCTCCGCCATTTTTTATTTCGGGCACAAACTTTTTACTTCCTTCATAGAATAAACCGAATTCTATTTGGGGAGTGGTTATTATGTGCAGTATTGCAGGAGAGGTTTCTTACAAATATGATTTAAGGAGCAGGGCAGCGCTTTATGAGAACATTCAGCAGTGCCTGACCCACCGCGGACCGGATGAAAACGGTGTTTATTTGAAAAGAGATGTTTGCCTCATTCACAATCGCCTTGCCGTGATTGACCCTGCCAAGGGTAAACAACCGATGCAGGTGTTTTATGAAAACTGCCGCTATGTCATTTGCTATAACGGTGAAATTTACAACACGCAAGAGGTGAGGGATGAGCTCAGAGAGAACGGGTTTACATTTACAAGTGCTTCCGATACGGAGGTGGTTTTAAAGGCATATATTTGCTTCGGTAAGGGTTGTGTGGAAAAGCTCAATGGAATTTTCGCCTTTGCCATTTGGAATGAAAACAGAAAAGAGCTGTTCTTAGCAAGGGACAGAATCGGTGTAAAACCGCTCTTTTACGGTTTGACGCAAGGCGGCATGGTTTTTGCCAGCGAAATAAAGGGTATTTTGCAGCACCCTGATTTCCCGCCGCGCATTTCGAGCGAAGGGATTGCCGCTCTCATGCTTATCGGTCCCGGCAGAGCGCAAGGAAACGGGGTATTTGAAAACGTTTTCGAGCTGCCGCCTGCGACCTGTGCCGTTTTTAATGAATACGGTCTGCGCACACAGCGCTATTGGAAATTGCAAGCCAAAGAACATACCGAAACCACCGCGCAAACGATTGAGCATACGCGCTATTTGGTTAAAGATGCCATTCGCCGCCAATTGGTCAGTGATGTGCCGCTCGGCACCTTTCTTTCCGGCGGGTTGGATTCAAGCTTAATCTCCTCTGTGGCAGCCGGGGCGTTGCGGCAGCAGGGAAAGAAGCTAACCACCTTTTCGGTGGATTATAAGGATAATGAGAAATATTTTCGCACTTCTAAGTTTCAGCCGAATGCGGATAATGCCTACATTGCAATTATGGAGGATTACCTGCAGGGGAACCACCGCCATGTTGTGATAGATAACGATGTTCTCACCCGTGCGCTATTTGAGGCAATGCGGGCGCGCGACCTGCCGGGTATGGCGGATGTGGATGCTTCCATGCTCTTGCTCTGCCAAGCGGCAAAGCAGGAGGTAACCGTGGTGCTGTCAGGTGAATGTGCCGATGAAGTGTTTGGCGGTTACCCGTGGTATCGCGACAAGTCCATTCGCGAACAGTATGGCTTTCCCTGGGCACAGTCAACCGATTACAGGGCAGGTTTTTTCACACCGGATTACCGCAGGCAAATCCCCGCACGAGAATATGTCAATGCGTACTACGAAGGGACACTCAAAACAGTCAGCTGCTTGGAAGGCGAAAATGCCACAGATGCGCGCATGCGCGAAATGATGCGTTTAAATTTAGACTGGTTTATGCAAACCCTGCTTGACAGAAAGGACAGAATGAGCATGTACTCCGGTTTAGAGGTGCGCGTGCCGTTTTGCGATTATCGCTTGGTGGAATACCTATATAATGTGCCGTGGAAAATGAAGGATTATGACGGCTATGAAAAAGGTCTGCTGCGCAAAGCGATGGAGGGGGAATTGCCGCAAGAAGTTTTGTGGCGCAAAAAGAGCCCCTACCCGAAAACGCACCACCCGCAGTATCATGCCGCTGTCAGAGAGCGGCTGCAGGCTATCTTGCAGCAGGGAAATTCACCGATGTTTGCCTTTGTCGAAAAAGAGGCGCTGCGCGCCCTTTTGGAAGCCGACAATCCCACTCCTTGGTATGGCCAGCTGATGACAACACCGCAAACCATCGCCTATTTTTTACAATTAGACGCCTGGATGCGGGAGTATAAGGTGGAGATAGTATAAAAAATAAGGATTTGCGCAGCCGCAAGGGCTCTGCAAATCCTTATTAAAGTGTACAGTGTTCAGCGTTCAGCAGCAAGGCTACGCCTTACATTTTATTTGTCTAACAGTGCATTCATAAACTGCTTATATACCAGCGCGGGATTTTCCAAAAACTTTTCCTGTATCATTTTTGCCTGCATTTCATCTGCCACCAAAAGGCGGAAGGAAAAGGCGGAAGCATCCTCATCTTTAAGCTCACAGTTGACAAAAATGCCGCTTTTGTTCTTTTCAATTTCCGCTTTGTTCGCTTTTCTTCTTTTGGAAAGCGTGACAATTTTTAAGCCTTCTTTGACCACTTTTTCGCGCGCGGTAAAAGGAAGAGCGCTTTCTAATTGCTCCGCGACCTCTCTGCCGCTGTCGGTGAGCGTTAAACAGCCCTCGGCATCCTCTTGCAGGTTGCCGGTTTCCACTAACTGCATCACCGCTTCGCGCAAATCAAAATACTCGGCAATATCGTTTTCAAAAATCATCTCTATCATCTGCTCTTTATCCAGCGGTTCGCCAACGGCGGCAAGCAGGTAGCAGATGAGAATTTTGATATCTGTCATATGCGTTAACATCCCCGGTACAAAAGGAGTGTCATTGTTCTTTTTCTCTCTCATGGAGTAATCTCCTTACAAGCATTAGATTAAGTGTATTATACACTATTTTTGAACTTTTGCCAATAATTCATTGACTTTTTTTAGAATTATTTATATAATAAATAATAGTTTTACATTATATAGAATGTAAGCATTTGGCTGTGAGAAGGATGAATCCCTTTTTCTTTTTTCAGAGAGAGAACGGTAGCTGCGAGTTCTTAAAAGGGTCGGGATTTGCTCCCTTTGAGCCTCTTACCGAAAGGTGAGCGTTTTCTGCGTTAAAGAGACTGAGGCAATAGCCTTTTAAGAGGTGCTTCGGCACAATTCGGGTGGTACCGCGGTTTTTCCGTCCCGTTTTGTGTGGAAGTCTATTTTTTTGTAAATAATTAATTGAGGTGATAGAATAATGGAATGGATGGGTCTGAACGAGATTCGCGAAAAGTATCTGGCATTTTTTGAAAGCAAGGGGCATTTGCGCCTGCCTTCCTTTTCTTTGATGCCGCAGGGCGATAACAGCCTGTTATTGATTAACTCCGGCATGGCGCCGATGAAAAAATACTTTACCGGTGAAGTAACACCGCCGAAAAAGCGTGTTACCACTTGCCAAAAGTGCATTCGCACACCTGATATTGAAAGAGTCGGCAAAACCGCAAGGCACGGCACTTTCTTTGAGATGCTCGGCAACTTCTCCTTTGGAGATTATTTTAAGCCGGAGGCAACCAAGTGGGCGTGGGAATTTTGCACAGAAGTCATGCAAATGCCCTTGGACAAGCTCTGGGTTACCATCTATTTGGATGATGATGAAGCATTTAAAATTTGGACAGAGCAGGTCGGCGTTCCCGCCGAAAGAATTGTCAGGCTCGGCAAGGAGGATAATTTCTGGGAGCACGGCACCGGTCCCTGCGGTCCCTGTTCGGAGATATATTTTGACCGCGGCGAACAGTACGGCTGCGGCAAAGATACCTGCGGTGTCGGCTGCGATTGCGACCGCTACACCGAGTTTTGGAATTTGGTCTTTACACAGTTTGATTCCGATGGTAACGGCAATTACACCCCTCTCGAGCACCCGAATATCGATACCGGTATGGGTCTTGAGAGATTGGCGTGTATCATGCAGGGTGTGGATAACCTCTTTGAAGTCGATACCGTGCAGAATATTATGAAGAAAATCAGCGAAATTGCCGGTATTCATTACCATGATGATGAGAGACAAGATATTTCTCTGCGCGTGATTACCGACCATATTCGCTCAGCAACCTTTATGATTAGCGATGGTGTTATGCCCTCTAACGAAGGCAGAGGCTATGTTCTGCGCCGCTTAATTCGCCGCGCTTGCCGCCATGGCAGGCTGTTAAATGTGAATGACCCCTTCTTGTATAAAGTGGTCGATACCGTCATCGCCGAAAACAGCGGTGCCTATCCGGAGCTTGGCGATAAGGCGGAAATCATTAAAAAGGTGATTCTTTCCGAAGAAGAATCCTTCGGCAAAACGATTGATGCCGGTTTACAGCGCTTAAACGATGCTATCAAAAACCTTGATGGCAATGTGCTCAGCGGTAAAGATGCCTTCAAACTTAACGATACCTATGGCTTCCCGCTGGATTTAACCAAAGACATTTTGGAAGAATACGGCATTGAAGTGGATGAAGATGAGTTTAATACGCTGCTGGAAAACCAAAAGCAAATGGCAAGAGCAGCGCGCAAAGATGCCGGCGCCGATGCTTGGAAGGGTTCAAACATTAAGATTGATGTAGAACCGACAAAATTCCTCGGCTATACCGATTTTAACTGCACGGCAAAAGTGTTGGCGATTGTCAACAACGAGGGTGAATTGGTCGAAGCACTCGGCACGAGTGAAGAAGGGGCAATCATTCTTGACCAAACGACAATGTATGCACTTTCCGGCGGTCAAGTCGGTGATACCGGCACAATAAAAGCCGGCGACAGTGTGTTCTATGTCGGCGATACGACAAAAGATGAGAATCAAATCTATTTCCACGCCGGTTCCGTTCATGAAGGTATTATCAGTGTGGGAATGGATGTCAATGTTCAAGTCACGGATTATCGCAGAAGAAATATTATGCGCAACCACACTGCCGCTCACTTGCTGCAGGCTGCGCTCAGAGAAGTGCTCGGCACCCATGTAGAGCAGGCAGGTCAAATGGTCAACGATATCGAAGTGCGTTTTGACTTTACCCACTTTGAAGCGATGACAGAAGCGGAAATCACCAAGACAGAGGTGATGGTCAATGAGTTCATTATGTCCGCAACCCCTGTGACCATGCAGGAAATGCCGATTGAAGAGGCAAAGAAAATGGGCGCGATGATGCTCTTTGGTGAAAAATACGGCGACATTGTCCGCGTGGTCAAAGCCGGCGATTTTTCGACCGAATTTTGCGGCGGTACCCATGTTGCCAACAGCGGCGAACTCGGCATGTTCAAAATTCTCAGTGAGTCATCCGTGGCTTCCGGTGTCAGAAGAATTACAGCCGTGACCGGCGCAAATCTCTTTACGATGCTTAAGACAATGGAAATCACGACAAAACATGTTGCTCAGGTATTAAAAGCCAATGAGAGCGAAGTGATTGCTAAATTGGAAAGCGTTATGAGCGATTTTAAAGCCGCGGAAAAGAAGATTCATGCATTAAATGCGGAGATTACGCGCTTAAAGAGCGCCGATATGTTCAAGGAACCGGTGAAAATCGGTGAGATTGAGCTCTATACCGCTTCCTTAGAAGGCGTAACGCCCGATGCTCTGCGCTCTATGGGCGATGATTTAAAAGCCAAGGGCGACAATGTTGTTGCCGTGCTCGCGACTGTCAATGGCGACAAAGCCAACTTTGCAACAGTTTGCGGTAAAGGCGCGATTGCCAAGGGCGTTCGAGCCGGTAACTTAGTCAAAGATATTGCAACACTTGCCGGCGGCGGCGGTGGCGGCAGACCGGATAGCGCAATGGCAGGCGCTAAGAATGTCGGCGCTGTGCCGGATGCTATGAGCAAGGTCGAAGAGATTATTCAAAAATATTTAGGATAGGAGAAACAACATGAGTGATTGTATTTTTTGCAAGATTGCCGGCGGTGAAATTCCTACAAATAAGGTCTATGAGGATGAAACGGTCATTGCCTTCCACGATATGGACCCGCAGGCACCTACCCACATTTTGGTGATTCCGAAAGCGCATATTGCTTCCGCTTCCGATATAACTGCTCAAAACAGTGCCGTGATTGCTCACATTTTTGAAGTGATTGCAAAAATTGCAGCGGATAACGGCTTTGAGAATGATTTTAGGGTTGTCAACAACTGCGGTGCACGCGCCGGACAAACCGTGCACCACCTGCATTTTCATGTAATGAGCGGCAGAGAGTTTACTTGGCCGGCAGGTTAAGACAAATACTAATGGTTAATATTATTATATATTGGCGAATCAAACATTGCGGTTTAACAGTTTTCGCCTTTTAGGAGATTATTATGGATTTTTATACAATGACAATTGCGGGCATAGAGAAGAACCTGCCGATTTGTCAAGTCAATGAACATTTGGACATTGCGGGCTTTGTGATTTTCGGCGATGCTCCGTTAACAGTTGCCTGTGCGCAAGAACTTCTTAAAAAATGTCCTGAGTTTGATTATATTGTTTCGCCGGAAGCAAAAGCGATTCCGTTGGCGCACGAAATGAGCCGACAGTCCGGCAAAAAGTATTTTGTGCTTAGAAAGGGCGCAAAGCTTTATATGAAACAACCGGTGAGTGTGCATGTGCGCTCTATTACAACCGATAAAGTGCAGACACTCTATATTGATTCTCTCGAAGGAGAACAGCTCAGAGGCAAAAAAGTGCTGATTTTGGATGATGTGATTTCCACCGGTGAATCCCTCAAAGCAAGTGAAGAGCTTGTGAATATGTTCGGTGGCGAAATTGTTGCCGAAGCTGCCATTTTGGCTGAGGGTGATGCAGCTGAGAGGGATGACATCATTTTCCTCGAAAAATTACCGCTGTTCTTTAAATAATTCAGGTTATTGGGGGTGCAAACATGGGAAGACCGTTCGCTATTATCGGTTTGAGTATGTTTGCATCTCTCTTTTTTATCGGCACTCTCGGCATCCTTTTTGCCTATATTTTATTTGGTATTGCTGCGTGTGTGCTTGCCGTGATGCTCTGCATTAAAAAGCTGCGGGCATATAAAGCAGTGCTGCTTGCGGCAGCTGCGGTGATGGTTGCCTGTGTGCTCCATAGCGGCGCTTATTATCTTTCCTACAAGCCCTGTTTGCAGTATATGGATAAAACGGTCAGTGTGCGCGCAAAGGTGAAGGATTTCCCGGAGTATCAATATGATACTTACTATGTGGAAGCCGAGGTTGAGGAAATCGGCGGAAAACGCGTTAAAAGTTTTGGGGTGCGCATTTCTTTTGCAGAGCTTGAGGATGTTGCACCCGGAGACTCTCTTTCATTTCGCGCCACACTGCACTCCGCCGGTGCAGGCAGTAAGTTTTCTCAGCTCAATTATCTTTCTAAGGGGATTTATGCCACGGCATTTTGTTCCGAAGAACCCCAACACATTCCGAACACTGCTGCTTTCAAAGGGTTTTCGTATTACCTTGCCTGTTATCGCAGGGGGCTGATTCAATCCTTAATGGGTTTAATGCCCAAGGAGAATGCCGCGCTCGCCGCTGCTGTGTTAATCGGCGAAAAATCCTATATTCCCGCTGAAAGTTTGGAGGATATTAACACTGTCGGCATCAGCCACATTATTTGTGTTTCCGGCTTGCATTTATCCATTATCGGCTTTGCGCTGCTTCAGCTGATGAGCAAACTGCGCTTTAACCGAAAGGCGAAATACCTCATTGCTGCCGCCTTTATTGTGTTTTTCATGGCGCTGTGCGGTTTTACCAATAGTGTGGTCAGAGCCGGTATCATGTTTTTGGTGTACATTGCCGCCGAGCTGCTTTTGGCGGAACCCGATTCACTCAATGCATTGGGACTTGCCGGCTTGGTGATTCTGCTCAATCCCTTCAGCGCAGGGAATATCGGCTTTATTTTCTCTTTTTGCGCCACGCTTGCTATTATTACTGTGGGCAGTAAGGTAATTGAGCATTATAAAGAAAAGTGGGAAATAGGCGACAGGAACAAAGCAATTTCACTGCTGTTTTCTCTTTTTGAAATATTGGTGATTTCCTTAGCGGTCAATGCGTTCTGCCTGCCGTTCGGTATTTTGATTTTTCAGAAAATCAGCCTTATCGGCATTGTCGCCAATGTATTCATTTTGCCCTTTGCGACTGTGCTTGTCATTTCATGCGGAATAGCCGCTTTTCTCGGGTTGTTGCCGCTTGCATTCAGCGGGATATTGGCGTATCCGGCGGCATTTGTCAGTTCTGCGCTATGCCGTTACATTCTTTCGCTGTGCCATTGGATGGCGCAACTGCCGTTTTCGAGTATGTACGCGGGTTCTTTTATGTATTTGCTGCTGGTAGCGATTGCGCTCGTAGCGGTGGCGTTGCTGCTCTTACTGCGCGCCGGTAAAAGGACATGCCGCATTGTTGCAGCTGTGTTGGCGGTGAGCTTTTGCGGCGGCATCGCTCTGCAGTTCTTTTCAAATGCACGGCAGGTTGAATTAACAGTGCATGCTTTGGGCAACAGCTCCTGTATCACTGTCAAATGCGGCGATGAATTTCTACTCATTGATGCAGGAAAGCAGACATTCACATTCCAAAAGGTAAAGGAAAGCTTATTTGCATCCGATTCGAATGATATTGATTACTTTTTCATTAGCTCCGCAAACAGTGAACAGAGCGCAAAAGCGCTGAAAATCCTTCACAGCATGCGCGTCAAGGACTGCTACATGCCGCAGGGAGAACAATATGAAGCGTTCAGGCATGCCAATAGCACCACGCGCTTTCATAACGAGCGCTTTGTACAAATGACAACCAAGCGCGGGATAAATGTGCGCTTTTATGCACTCAAATTTTCGGCTGTGCAAATCGAATACGCGGGAAAGAAAGTGCTCTTTCTCGGTTCCTCTAAGGCGGAAATTGAGGCGCTGCCCGAGCCGATGCGCAGCTATGATTACCTGATTGTTCACAGAAAACTGAAATATCCCTTTTCAAAGGGCAAAACAAATGCTATAATTGAAATAACCAAAGCGCCGGAGCCGGAGCGCGAGAAAGCAATGCGCGCTTTGTGCGCAGCGTATTACACAACAGATACTTTACAGGATATTCATCTTATCCTGACACCGCATACATCCACGATAGGGAGAAGCAACGAATGGCAACAATAGGTGAAGATTTATTAAAACTTCATATTAAAGAGGGTAAGTTTTCACCTGCCTATCTCTTTTATGGTGAAGAAGATTACATGAAGCGCTTTTATTTGGAGAAAATCAAAAAGAAAGCGGTTGGTGATAATTTGCCTGAATTTAACCTGCACACTGTCGATGGCAGCAAAGCGTCCATCGATGAAATTACGGAGCTTTCCATGAGCTTGCCGATGATGAATGATTATATGCTCATCATCGTTGAGGATTTTGACTTTTCTACCGCTTCGAATGAAAAGATTGAAGCGCTGTTTGCAGGCTTGGGTGAAGGCGTGATAATGCTCTTCTTTTGCCAAAGCATAAAACCCAATCAGCAGAAATCGGCTTGGAAAAAAGCGATGAAGCTTTTCAAAGAAAAGGGCAGTGTGGTTAAGTTTGATAAGAAAGATGCCCGTGAACTGGCAAAAATCGCTGTCAGCGCTGCCAAAAAGCGCGGTTGCTATTTCCCGCAGTATTTGGCTGCTTCCTTTATTGAGCGCATCGGAAACGACTTGAATTTAGTCAAAAACGAAGTCGATAAGCTTTGCGCAATGAAAGGTGAGGGCGAAATCACCGCTGAAGATATTGATGCAATCACCGTCAAAACCTTAGATGCCTCGGCGTTTGATTTAACCAAGGCGCTCATTGGCGGCAATCCGAATCAGGCATTCGATATTTTGTATGAGCTTATTGATATGCGCCAGGAGCCGATTATGATTCTCGGCGCAATTAACTCCACTTACATTGATATGTACCGCGTGAAGGTCGCTTCGCAAAAGGGATTAGAGCCGGCTGCCGTTGCGAATTTCTATTCTTATAAGGCGGATTGGAAACTCAAAAGAGCGGCATACAGCGCCAAAAACCTTTCGATATCTCAGCTGCGCCGCAGTATCCATGTGCTGTGTGAGGCCGATGAAAAGTGCAAGTCGGTGGGAGAAGATGCTACCGTGGTGCTGGATGAAACTGTGGTCAAACTCATGCTCATTGCCGCAAGGAGCCGCCAATGATGAAGACCAATCGGCTTGTTATTGTCGAAGGCAAATATGATAAAATAAAGCTTGAAGGCATTTTAGATGCCCTCATTCTCACGACCGACGGCTTTTCCATTTTTAAAGACAAGCACAAAACCGCATTCATCAAGGATTATGCACGCCGCCACGGCATTTTGATTTTAACCGATTCCGATGCCGCAGGCTTTACCATTCGCAATTATATTGCATCTATTGTGCCGAATGAGTACATACTTAACGCCTATATTCCCGATGTGCTCGGGAAAGAAAAGCGCAAGCAGTCCTATTCGCGGGAAGGGAAAATCGGCGTTGAGGGAATTGAAAATGCCGTAATCATTGAAGCGCTGCAAAAAGCAGGCATCGAGGAGGAAGCGGTGCCGCAAACACACACCACGGCTTACGATTTGTTTCGCTTGGGACTTTTCGGAACACACAATTCCAAGCAAAAGCGGCAAAAGCTGATTGCACACTTTCGTTTGCCGGAGCGCATTTCCAAGAATAATTTATTAAAATATATCAATCGCAATTACACGAAGCAAGAGTTTGAAACCATTATTAAAGAGTTGGAGGAAGAAAATGTTTGAACAATTAGCTAAGCCGCAAAGCGGGGAAGTCACCATCACTTTGCAGACCAATTTCGGGAATATGAAATTCAGAATGTTCCCCGAAAAAGCACCGAAGGCGTGTGAGAATTTTATCACCCACGCCAAAAACGGATATTATGATGATTTGATTTTTCACCGCGTCATCAATGATTTTATGATTCAGGGCGGGGACCCGAAGGGAACCGGTACCGGCGGTGAAAGCATTTGGGGCAAACCGTTTGAGGATGAATTTGATTTGGATTTGAGAAATTATCGCGGTGCGCTTTCCATGGCAAATTCCGGCCCCGATACCAACGGTTCTCAGTTCTTTGTTGTACAGGCGCATACAGTGCCTGCCGTGATGCTCTCCCAAATGGAAGGGCTCAGCGAACAGGGCTATCCCTATTCCGTGCAGGAAAACTATAAAAAGGTCGGCGGTACTCCGTGGCTGGATTTTAAACACACGGTATTCGGGCAGCTCTACGATGGTTTCGATGTGTTGGATGCGATTGCCTCGACCAAGGTCGGCTTGGGTGATAAGCCCTTGGAGGATGTCAGAATTCTTGCAATAGAAGTCAACGAATAGTTCTTATATCATTTATTTCGACATAATAAATACTATCGGTATAGTATCATGGTTGCATGATTATCTATGCCGATATTCTTTTTTTACTCAATGCCTTTATCAATTATATTCTGCTGCTCATTTGCGCGCTTGTGCTTCGTGCGCCGCTAAAGCGGCGGCGCTTTTTGGCGGCTTCGCTCTTAGGCGGCGTGTATGCGCTGAGTATCCTTATTGAGCTGCATCCGATTTTGGATTTCTTTCTTAAAGTAGCAGTGTGCTTATGTATTGTGTGGATTGCTTACGGCAAAATGAAGCTGCGCCTGTATTTGACCCATTGCTTTTTATTTTTACTGCTCAATGTGCTTTTAGGCGGGCTGATGCTTTTGCTCGCACAGTGGAATGCGCGTGATTTTTATTCTAACGGCTATGTCGGTTACATGCACATTTCACCGCTGTATTTTGTCATTGCACTGGCACTTTGCTATGCGGCGGTCAATGTGCTGACCCGTTTCATTCTCAAAAAGCGCAATGCAGCGCTCATTTACCGGGTAATGATTGAATTTCACGGCAGGCAATACCGCCTCTACGGCTTTTGTGACAGCGGCAATCAATTAAGCGAGCCGTTTTCCGCTGAGCCTGTCAGCATTGTTAAAACAGGCATCCTGAAAGAGTGGGAGCAGGAACCGCTAAAAAGGGTGATTCCTTTTTCCTCATTAGGCGGAGATGGTGTGCTGTATGCGGTAAAGGTGAAGCTGAAAATTTATGACAGGCAAAAGCAGCTCTTGGAGCGAGAGGCATATATCGTCCAAAGCGATAGCGCTTTTCGCGATATGCAGTATGATATTTTATTAAACCCGCAGTTATTTTCCGAAATGGAGTACTTATGAAATTGTTTGAAAACTTACAACACTACTTGCATCGCTTATTTTATCGCTTTCACCGCGCACCCATTCACTTTATTAACGGTGTCACCGGGTTACCGGCACCGTTAAGTGCCGAGGAGGAAGCCGCGGTTCTAAAGCGCATAGCACAAGGTGATGAAAGCGCCGCACAGGAGCTGATTGTGCACAATTTGCGCTTGGTTGTCTACATCTCCAAAAAGTTTGAATCCTCGGGCGTGCCGGTGGAGGATTTGGTCAGCATCGGCACTATCGGTTTGATTAAAGCTGTCAAAACCTATAAACCGGAAAAGAATATTAAGCTTGCCACCTACGCCAGCCGCTGTATTGAAAATGAAATCTTAATGCATTTGAGAAAGATTTCAAACCAACGCAGTGAGCTTTCCATTGAAGAACCGCTCAATGTGGATTGGGATGGGAACGAGCTGCTTTTAGCCGATATTTTGGGCAGTGAAGCGGACGAAGTCAACAGGAATATTGAGTATGAGGATGAAAAGAGACTGTTGTTGGAATTGGTGGATGCTTTAAGCGGCAGAGAAAAAGAAATCATGCTTATGCGCTACGGCTTAATGGGACATGAGGAAAAAACTCAAAAGGAGGTAGCGGATTTACTCGGAATTTCACAGTCGTATATATCTCGCCTGGAAAAGCGGATTTTGAAAAAATTGCGCAAGGAAATGGAAAAAATCAGCATATAACTTGATAAATATATCCCTTTTTGTTATTATAATATTAATAACGAAAGGGATTTTTTTATGCTTGCTTTAACGCCAAGGCTGCAGGCTGTTGCGGATTTTGTGCAAAAGGGAAGTGTGATTGCCGATATCGGTACCGACCACGCCTACATTCCCGCTTATCTGCTGCAGCAGGGATTGATTGAAAAAGCCTTTGCCTGCGACATTCGCGAAGGACCCTTGCGCAATGCGCAGCAAACAATTGCGCACTGTCAGCTCAGCGGTGTCACTTTTCTGCTTTCCGACGGGTTGACAGCTCTTGAAGGGGAAACTTTTGATACCGTGATTATTGCGGGGATGGGCGGCGAAATGATTGCGCACATTTTGCTTCAAAGCCCTTGGTGTCGGCAGCAGGTGCAGCACTTCATTCTGCAGCCGATGACCAAAGCCGAAACTTTGCGCAGCTTTTTGTGTACTGAAGGCTTTGCAATAGAAAAGGAAAGCTTTGCCGCCGAGAAGGATAAGCTTTACAGTATTTTATCGGTGCGCTATACCGGGCAAAAACGGCTCTTGAGCGCCGCGCAGGCGCTTTTGGGATTTGCTGTGGAGCACCCGCTGTTTGAACAGAAGCGGCAAAAGGAAATCCAACGCTTGCAAAAGGTACATGCTTCTTTGGCAAATAAAGAGGAAGCTCTTTCAGAGCGCAGAGAAGTGTTGAAATTGATAAAGGAGATACAAGACTACAGATGTTAACAGTTGCAAAAGTATATGAGTTTTTGGACAGGCAAATGAAATTTTCATCGCAAGAGGAATGGGACAACAGCGGGCTTTTGGTCGGCAGTCCCGATAAGCAGGTGAGCAAAATTGCCGTTATGCTTGATGCTTCACCGGCAAATATCACCAAAGCGATTAATAACGGTGTGGATTTAATCGTTTGCCACCATCCGCCGATTTTTGAGGCGATTTACAACCTTCCTGCGGATAGCCCGGTTTATCGCCTGGCGCGCAACGATATCGCGCTGATTGCCATTCATACCCCGTGGGATAAAGCGAAGGATGGTGTCAACTTTGTGCTCGCTAATGCGCTCTCTCTTGAAAGAGTAGAGGTGCTGAAAACCGAGGCAGGCGGCGATATGCTGCGCCTGGGTTATTTGCCGAGCCCGATGCCCGAAGCTCAATTTTGCACATACATTAAGCAAAGCATCGGCGTTCCGTTTGTTAAATACGTTTCCACAAAGGAAAATGTCAGGAAAATTGCCGTTTGCGGCGGTGCCGGTGCGGACTTCACCGATGAAGTGGCAAGAGTGGCAGATGCATATGTGACCTCCGATGTGAAGTACCACCAATTTCTTCATGCGCAGGATATCGGCTTAACGCTGATTGATGCGGGGCATTTTACCACAGAGGATATGTCGATGAATTCCGTTTCGGTGAAATTGGCAATGGAGTTCTCCGAAGCGAAGGTATTGAGGCTCAAATCGGTTGACCCGATTTCTTACAGGTAATTATGGCTTTAGACGGATTGTTTTTATATAAGCTTGCCGAAGAATTAACGGCACAGCTGCAAAATACAAGAGTTGAAAAAATATACCAGCCCTCGAAAGAAGAGCTGGTATTTGTTATGCGCTCGCGGCAGGGTGCCAAAAAGCTGTACCTGAACTGCCGTGCCGACAGCGCACGCGCGCATATAACCGCGCAAAGCTTTATCAATCCGCCAAACCCGCCGATGCTCTGCATGTTGTTAAGAAAAAAGCTCAGCTCCGCGTGGTTAGACAGGATTGAACAATCCGATTTTGAGAGAATTTTGACCTTTCACTTCACTGCTTTGAATGATTTCGGCGACAGAGTACCGCTTCAAATGATTTGTGAAATTATGGGCAGATATTCCAATATCATTTTCACGGATGAAACCGGTGTGATTTTTGAAAGTGTCAAGCGTGTGGGCGCCTCGAAATCGAGTGTCAGAGAGGTGCTGCCCGGAAAGCAGTATGTTTCACCGCCGCCGCAGGATAAGCTGTCACTGCACTGCGCTACGGTCGATGCGGTGATTGAAAAGGTAAAAGAAAACAACAATGCAATGCTTTCCAAAAGCCTTTTAAAAACACTCAAAGGGATTTCACCGCTGCGCTGCATGGAACTTGTCTATGAAGCCTACGCAGAGGATAAGCCCGTATATGAAATGTGCGAGAACACCGCACCGCTCAAAGCGGCTTTAGAGCACCTGTGTGTGTTATTGCAGGGGGAACCCGCGCCCTGCATTGTCAGCAAGGAGGGAAAAGCGATTGCTTTCTCTTTCGCCGATATTTGCCAATACGGCACTTTGTGCGAAAAAGCACAGTATGAATCATTATCCGAACTGCTTGATGCTTATTACCAAAATAGGTTAAATACAGTCAAACGCACGCAATCGGGCGGCGAATTGCTCAAACTTATCGGGAGCAATATGGATAAACTTTCCCGCAAGCTGGCGCTACAGAAAAAAGAATTGGCGGACAGTGAGGATAATGAAAAGTACAAGCTCTATGGTGAGCTGATTCACGCCAACGCCTTTGCGCTTCCGGAGCATGTTTCGCGCTACTCATTACTCAATTACTACAGCGGAGAGACGATTGAAATAGATGCCGATATGCGCTTGACACCCGCTGAAAATGCCAACCGTTATTATAAAGAATACCGCAAAAAGCAAAATGCCAAGGTTTTTATCAGCGAGCAAATTCGTATCGGAGAAGAACAGCTTGCCTATTTAGAGAGCGTGCTCGATATTCTGGAGCGCGCCGAAAGCCCTGAGGAAATTGCCGCGCTAAAGCAGGAGCTTGCTTCGCAGGGTTATTTGAAAATGAAAGCGGCAAAAAGAGAAAAAACTCCTAAGCAGCTAAAGCCGCTCGAGTTTGTCACAAGCGGCGGGTTTTCCGTGCTTGTCGGCAGAAACAATCTCTCTAATGATACCTTGACCTTTAAAAGCGCAAAAGGCAATGACCTTTGGTTTCACACCAAAAATGTCCACGGTTCGCATGCGGTTTTAATCACAAGGGGAGAGACTGTCAGCCAAGAGGATATTATTGAAGCGGCAGGCATCAGCGCCTACTATTCGAAGGCGCGCGAGTCCTCCGGTGTTGCAGTCGATTATTGCCGCATCTGCTTTGTCAAGCGCCAGCCCGGCGGCATTCCGGGAAGGGTTTTTTACACGGATTATAAAACAGTTTATGTTACGCCCGATAAAGCGGAAGTGGAAAAATTAAAAAGGTAAAAGGGATTGCTCGTTGAGCAATCCCTTTCAGCGTGTAGAAAAACTTGTTTTTCTACACGCTGAAAGATGTTGAAAGAGTGAGATGAAATTTGTCAATCTCTGCGCTAAGGCAGGGAATAAAAATAATCAAGGATAATGTGGTTTGGCTGATTTCTTTTTGTAACTACTGCAGTAAATATCTCGACAGGAGAAAGCCTGCCTTCGCTATTTACTTTGTATTTACAGAAAATTAACGCAGCCAA
>JAFRLX010000104.1 GCA_017430965.1 Clostridia bacterium
CGATAGCGAGTTATATAGAACTCTACTACAATTCCGACAGACTTCATTCAGGTATCGGATATATGATTCCAAATGAATTTTTCACTCTTCTATGTGTCCAAAAAACTTGACAACTTTCATTAAGGGCGACACATTCGCACTTGATTGTATTAGTTTAGATTCAATCTAAATTTGGCTTAAATATGCGCATAACAGATATTATCTTTTCATCTATCAAACGGGTGAGGGTGTCCCTCCCTCAATTATTCATCATTCATTATTCGCTATTCATTACAAATAGGAATTTGCGGGCTCGGAGAGCCCGACAAATTCCTATTTGCAAGAATGATTTCTTGCAAAAAATGCAAAAATCATTCTTTTGGCTGATGTGCTTTCTGTTTTTATACATTATAATATAATCGGTTATACTCATATTTTTATATTATAACAGGAGGAAACTACAATGAAAAAGATTCTATCCGCCCTATTATGCGCCGTGATGATAGTGTCTGTTTTCACGGCACTGCCGTTTACGGCATCCGCACTCAACCCGAGTGGCTCTTGCGGTAAAAATGCAAAATATACATTTGATACCGCAACCGGTCAACTGGTAATCAGCGGGACCGGTCCGATTGCGGATTATGAAAACGGCGACTCACCGTTTACACTCAATTACGACAAGATTGAATCCATTGTCATAAAAGAAGGTATTTCCAGAATCGGTGTGCAAGCCTTTCTCGGCTGCCGCTTTGCGACAAGTGTGAGCATTCCGGGCAGTGTGAAGGTGCTGGAGTTTAATGCTTTTTGGGGCTGCCATGCTTTAACAAGCGTTGTTCTCCCGAGCGGTGTCACCACTATCGGCACGCAGGCGTTTAATTCCTGCACAAGCTTAAAAACGATTACGCTCCCGGACACCCTTTCCACCATCGACGCCCGTGCATTTACATGGTGTAATGCCTTAACGGATGTTTACTACGCAGGCACAAAGGCACAGTGGGACCGGATTAGCATCAGCGATGATAACAACGGTCCGTTTACAGCGGCGCGCAAGCATTTAAATTACAACGGCAAGTGCGGTGACAATGTTACCTACACCTTCAATTACGGAACCGGTGCTTTGAAGATTAAGGGCACGGGTCCCATGTATGATTACGCGGCGGGTGAATCACCGTTTCATTATGAAACAAATATCACATCTGTTGAGATTGACAGAGGTGTTACCGCTATCGGGAATTGCGCATTTTCCACCTGCATCAACTTAAAAAACCTCATTATTGCGCCCACGGTTACCGACATTCGATTCAGTGCCTTCAGCGACTGCCGGAGTTTAAAAAGTGTCACCGTTCCAAGCGGTGTCACCATCATCGACACGCAGGCATTTTCACGCTGCTCCAATATGGCAGATATCTTCTTGCCGACAACATTGAAAAATGTCAGCCCCCGCGCCTTTTCCACCTGCCCCTCTTTGAAAACAGTTTACTATGCAGGGGATGAAAGCGATTGGCAAGCCATTAGCATCAGCACGGATGGCAATAGCGCATTAACGGATGCACAAATCAATTATAACAGCGGTTCCTGTGGCGACAATGTGAATTATTTCTATGACTATAGCACCAGAACGCTTACCATCAGAGGCAGTGGACCGATGGATGATTTCACTTGGGGTTCCCCCGGTTATTTCGCCGACAAGAGTTACATTATCACGATTGATATCGGCGAAGGTGTGACAGAAATCGGCGGTTGCGCATTTACCGATTGCACCGCCCTGCAGCAGGTAATCCTTCCCGAAACCACAACCGCAATCGGCTATGCCGCTTTTAGAAATTGCCCCATATTAACCTACATTAATATTCCCGACAGCGTTACCACTATCGGTGAGGATGCATTTAAGGATGCCTATGGCAATATGGTGATTACAGCGAACTGTCAGCATCCGCTGGTCGGCGCTTTGATTGAAGGTACGAATCGGTATTGGTCAGAGCAACACACCAAAGGCGCCGGCACAATTGAAAACTATGTCCCTGCCACTTGTTCACAGGCGGGCAGCTACGATGTAACTTTCAGATGTGCGTATTGCAATGAGTTTATCGGTTCGGTTCCGCATCAACTGGCGAAAAAAGACCACACCCAGGCAGCGCCGGTAAAGGAAAATGTGGTGGCTGCCACCTGCACGACAGCAGGTTCCTATGACGAAGTTGTCAGATGCATAGATTGTAAAACAGTGCTTTCTTCCAGCCACAAAACCGAGCAGGCTACAGGGCACACCTCCGGTGCTCCGGCAAAGGAAAATGTGGTGGCTGCCACCTGCACGAAAGCCGGCTCCTATGATGAAGTTGTCAGATGTACCGTTTGTAAAGCAGTGATTTCTTCCAGCCACAAAACCGAAGCTGCAAAGGGGCACACCCCCGGCAAGGAAGAAGAAATTGTTTTAATGGAGCCGGACTGCATTTCGCAAGGGCATTACAAAATGGTAGTCAAATGCACGGTTTGCCAAGCGGTTCTTTCCGAAAAAGAGTTTATGACGCCGGCTTACGGGCACACATTTAGTAAAATTATTGAAAATGTCCCCGCCACAGCGGTAACCGCAGGCTATCAGCAGCAAAAATGTTCCGTTTGTTCCGTGAGCAGAATTGTTTGCACCGCTCCCACGGGTGTGATTAAAACCGTGAAGTGCGCAGCAAGAACCGCGGCGGCGGAAAAGATTACTTGGTCTGCGCTCAAGGGCGCACAGGGCTACCAGGTGCAGGTTTCTAATTTCGCAGGCAATGCCTGGGAAACCACCAAGGCGACTGCCACCAATGCGATTGTAGTTAAGGGCTTGGCAGCCGGCGGGAACTACAAGTTCCGTGTCAGAGTCTACGCAAAGGGCGTAGACGGCAAGTATCACTTCGGACCATGGACCAAAGCGCTTGCCTCTCCCACGCTCCCGGCAGCGACCGTGCTCACCAAGCTTACCCCTGCCAAGAATGCCTTCACTGCGCAGTGGTCAAGAAAGGCGGTCACCGGCTACCAAATTCAGTATGCGACCAACGCGAAATTTACCGGTGCGAAGCTCTTGACTATCAGGAACGCCAAGCAGTACAAGGCGCTGATTAACAAATTGAGCGCAGGAAAAGTGTACTGTGTGCGCATCAGAACTTACAAAACCATTGCGAAAGCAAATTATTTCTCCACTTGGAGCAAAGCCTACAAAGTAAAAACCAAATAGAAATATTTAAGCGGTCGCACAGCGACCGCTTTTTGTAGTGATACACAGACCAACTATATTAAATCAAGAGTAAGAAATCTACGGAAAACTAAAAAAAGATATTGGTGAAATACTACGAAAGCTCTGCGAACAGAAGAATGTTGAAATCATTGAAGCAGAAGCGTGTAAAGACCACATACACATGCTCGTAAGTATTCCACCGTACATCAGTATAGCACAATTCATGGGATTCTCTGGTTCATTGCATTTTCCTCCAATTACTGTAATTCGTCATTCAATTGTTAAAAATGCAAAAGCGATAACGATTGTCTTCAAAACCTTCGTTATCGCTACTCTCCTTATGAGGGTGCCCCTGTTTTTGATGCATTTAAATTTCACTTCTAAACCGTTATCTGCCTGCGGCAAGGTGCCGCCTTGCAAAAAAAGCCTACGGACACAGTCTTAGTGCAAAAAGCACAGGTTTTAACACAGCCGCTCAGACAATATTATCAACATTCGGCGCATCGGATTTTGCCGCTAATTCATCGGAATGGATTGCGTAATAACTTAGCTTTCCGGCATGAAAGACCAGTTCCAGCGCTGCTTCTTTGCCGGTCCACCCGTAATAATAAATATGAAGGTCTTCCTCTTTTTCATTTTTGGTTTTCAGCTGATAGACAAACTCGTTTTTATTTAAAAGTTTGAGCACATCCGCTTCTTTATCGCCGATTTTAATCATCGATTCATTAAAGTCTTTGACTTTCACCTGCACATCATCGGGCAGGTTATTAGTATAGCTGAGATAGGTTATTTTACCGGCTTTATCTTTCTTAATCTTAACGGTTTCGGTGCCTTTTGTGTAGACTATTTCGTTACCGTTTTCCGACTTTTCATAGTCAATGAGCGCTTTATCAAAATCATCGGCTGCGGCATCTTTTTTTTCTACAACTTGAGAATAGCTTTCATCCACCTTATTTTCTATTGTTTTGAGCTCATGTTTACCAAATAGCATAATACAGGCAGTGACCGCCAAAGCAATCACAACAATCGCAACAATCGCACAAACGATTATCTTTTTTTTACCGTATTTCTCAATTAACTGTTTCATAATACCTCAACATTTCATTTTTGCCGCCAAAGTGCGGCAGCAAAGAAATTGAATACACAGTAGAACACCCTTCTACTTCATTGTTATTCTATCATAATCAATATGGAATGGCAATATATTTATATATTTTTTGTAATCAAGTTTTAACTTTTTTTAACTTTTATGTTTCTTTACTCATATATAAGCCTGTGCTATAATTATCTCTACCAAATAAAAGAAAAAAGAGAGCAGCTGCGTTTTAGAGCACTGTTCGGCCTTTAAAAAATAGACAATTTCAGCTTCCGTTTCCATGGAAGAACTTATAGTGTGGAGTATTACAAATAGATGATTGAAAAGAAAAAAGTTAAAATCAAAAGCAAATACATTATCCTTGCTGTTCTCTTAGTTGCACTGCTTGCAGCTTTTTTTGTTTACGGACCGTATTTGTTTGACAAATACGGCATTGCCCAGGAGAATAAAGAGGTCCGCTTTCAAATTACGCAGGACAATCAAAACGATGTTCCCTATTGTCTTTATAATGAAGGTGTCATCAAAAGTGTCAACTTATTCAAAAACTATATGCTGCAGGAATACGGTTCGACCTTTGAATACCAAAACGGCATCTACATGCTCAACTGCAACATGAGCTATAAAACACTGGGGCAAAAACTGCAAAAGCCCGATAAAACTAACTTAAAAATCACGATTCCGGAAGGTAAAAACGCCTACCAAATCGCGCAAATACTCGAAAAGAACGGCGCTTGCAGCGCAAAAGAGTTTATTGCGGCACTCTCGGAAAAGTACGAATATGATTTTCTCAGTTCCATCGATAACAAGGAAAAGCGCCCTTATGTTCTGGAAGGTTACCTGTACCCGGCAACCTATGAAATAGAAGAAGGCAAGAACGCCAAAGATATTGTGAATATGATGCTCAGCGCCATGGGGTTGAGACTCGATGAATCCTTCCGCGCACAATGTGAACAGCAGCAGCTCAGCATCGACCAGGTTTTAACCATGGCATCCATCATCGAAAAAGAAAGCAGCGGCACACCTGCCGAAATGACCAAGGTGTCCGCGGTATTTTGGAATCGGCTCAACCACCCGCAAGCACAGAACACACCCACTTTAGGCTCCGATCCCACCGTGCACTATGCCGACATGCTGGAAAGCCAGGGGTACGACAAAGCGATTTGGAAGGGGTATTCGACTTATTCCTGCACCGGATTGCCGACAGGCCCCATCTGTTCCCCGAGCGAAAGCGCCATACAAGCCGCCCTTCACCCGGATGAACATCCTTACTATTTCTTCTTCAGTGATAAATTTGAACAATTCTATTATTTTGAAACCTATGAGCAATTTATGCAGGGCAGAAAAGAAAAAGGTGTGTAGTTTTTAAAAAAAGTGTGGCATTTTTTCTTGTTTTGTGCGATAATGTATGAAAGAATAAAAAAATGAGAGGAAAGCGACATGGCTAAAGAAAAAGTAAGCATTACCCTTGATGCGGAAATCATTGAAAAAGTCAAGGAATTGTCCGAATTGGAGGACCGTTCATTTTCTCAGTGTGTGAATATGATTTTAAAGCGCTATATGAAAGCGATTGAGAAAAAGAGAAATAAATGATTTGCGCAGGCGATAATCCATAAAAAAGGCTGTTGGGATGTCCCAACAGCCGCTTTTTTTACGGATTAAAACGAAAGCATTGTTTGCGCAATCATTTTGCCAAGCTTTCCATAGCCGACCTTTGTGAAGTGGAGATTATCCGCGCTTTCATAAAGGCAATTCTTTTTATTAAGAAGAGTGTCCGTTTCAATGCATTTGACTTTGAGCGAAGAATTGCGCATGTTTTCAAATAAAACATTTGAATAATCTTCCGTAGTCAAACCCTGCTTGTTCTTCTTCTCCTGGCGACACATCACCTGTTGGTATTTGGAGCCGACACGCATCGAACACGGAATATCCAAAACAATTACTTTGAGCTGAGCCAAGCCCAGTGATTTGCGCTTGTTGTTGACATTGACAAGCATTTCTTTTATGCGGTTAATCGCGCCGTTGTAAGTGCTCACCTGGGCGCTGTCTTCCTCTCCTAAAGCAACAGAGAAATTATAGTCATTGGTGCCGCCCTGCAGCACAACATAATCATATTCCCAAATCTTAGGCAGTTTTTCGGGCTTATAATAGCCGTCCGGGATATTCGGCAAAGTACCCTGGTAGATTTGCCGCAACTGGTCTGTCAGGATAGAATGCACTTCAAAGTTGTTAAAGTTCTCGGATATAGTACACGCCGTAATGGCGACATTGTCACAGCGCATACCCAGCAGCTGTTCTACTCTCTTAGCGTAGGAAAAGTACTGCAGAGACT
This sequence comes from Clostridia bacterium, assembly GCA_017430965.1. GTDB lineage: Bacteria > Bacillota > Clostridia > Oscillospirales > Acutalibacteraceae > RUG714. Next base: position 6,613 of record JAFRLX010000104.1, read on the forward strand.
CCCCCTTATACGGTCTGCCCAAAGAGATACTGTCGCCTAAGAACAGCGCCTTCTTCTTTGCATACTTGCGATTGGAAATGCAAAAATCCGTTTCAAATCCTCCGGAACACAGTTTCCCGTGAGAAATGGCAAATGCTCTTACAGTATAATAGGCGTAATTTTTACTGATGCTGACAGTATAGCGCTGTATATCCTTTCCATCGCTCTTGACAACGGCAAGCTTTTTCCACGTGGCATTCTTAGAGGTTTTGGCATATAGATTATAGCTTTTTGCCACTTGAATGCCCGACCAGACGAGCTTTGCTTTACTGCCGCTGACCGTTACCTCCGCAACCGCCGGCGTTCCAATCACGCAGGTGCCGCTCTTATCATAATAGCCTCTGGAAATCTGCCCTCTCTTGCTGTCCCGGAAAATGGCGCGCACCTCATAGCGAAACGGGTTATTGGTGGGGTCGACAAAAGTGTCGTTATACATTTTCTTCTTTTCATCCGCCGTTTTTAAAGAGCTGCTGAATAAATCGGTATAAGACAAAGTGGATTCCTTGCTGTTTTGCAGTGTGGCGACTTTGACAAAGGAGGTCTTACCGAATTTTCTGTAAACCTCATACTTCGTTGCCTGCGGCGTGGTTAAGAAAGTCAGCGTGGCATACATTGTCGTTAACTTTATTTGCGGTTGGCAATCAAAACAAATTGCTTTGATTCCGGTGGCATCAAACTGACTCAGACTTTTGTTATTGTTGTAGACACGCCTTACCGTGTAATAGTATACCTTGCCTTTTTTGACTGTCTTGTCACGGTAAGAGAAGGAGGCGGTTTTGGCGACCACATCCCCTAATTTTGTGTATTTCTTAGAATTGACGGGGCGCCTGTAAACGCGGTACTTTTCCCCTTTTTTTGTGTTAAAAACAACGGTACAGGTAATGGTTCCATCTTCCGCATAACAGGTTGTTTCTTTGAGAACGGGTGCGCTTTTGAGTGAAGAAGCCGCCGCGCTCTCAAAGCCCGAAAAACAAAAGACAAATATCAATACCAAACAAATTAACGCTTTTTTCATTCCTGTTTCCCAACTAAACTAAAATAATGTAACTAAATGTCAAGTGGTATAATATCCGTGTAAACCGCCGTGATTTTGGAGGTAATTCTCTTATCGATATGGAAAGAACCGAAAAACCATTTTTTATACTCTACATTTTGAGAAAGCTGTTCCAAAAATGCATTTAAAGCATTGATTCTTGCCATAGTTCCCAAGGTATCCTGGTCGGATAAAATGGATTTAATCTTTGAAGAAGGTTCATGCGAGATAATCACATCCACCTTGCTGCCGCGCAAATCAAGGTTTGCCGCACCCATCACCAATTCGCTCTTGTCCGGCAAGGAACCGCCGGTCCAGGCTTCTTCCCCGGTGATTTCGCTTTCGTCGCTGTCTCCGCCGCCCATGGTGAAAAAGCTTGTCCCGCCAATGGTATAGTATTGACCGCGCATTAAATGAATCACATTATTGGCAATGCGGTGGATGGTGCCGCCGTTCCACTGTTCTTGTGCAAATGAGCGCAGTCTGCCGAAGTTTTCATGAGAGCCGTCAACAAAAGCAATCGTATACTTCTTTTTGGCAAGTGTTTTCAAATGCTTTCTCTCGTTTTCTCCCCCTTGCCAAATAAAGCCGAAATCACCGCAAATAATCAACAGGTCCTCTGCGGTCAGTTTTTTGAGTGCTTTATCGTTAAATCTTTCTATATCGCCATGTGTATCACCGGTAATATAAATCAAATCTTTCCTCCAATGAAAAAAAGTGTTTAATTTTAGCAAAATTATTGCTATACTATATAATATAACACGAAAAGGATCATAAGTCTATGAAAAAAATAATATCATTACTGCTTGTCCTTGTTTTTTTGCTCTCTATTGTACCGACAAGTTTTGCATATACACCGGACCATAAGCTCATCAGTGAGAAAGCCATCATCATGAATTTGCAGGATGATGATACCGTTCTTTACCAAAAAGACAGCACGGTGCGCACCCAGCCTTCCACTTTAACAAAAATCATGACCGCCATTCTGGCGATTGAAAGCGCGCAGGATATTTCCAAAGTCAAGGTGACCTGTTCCCACGCCGGCGTCCACGCCTTAGACGGCACGTTTTCCACCTACTTCGGCATCAAAGAAGGCGAAGTCTATACCCTGCTGGATTTGGTCAACATGATGATGCTCACCAGCGCCAATGACGCGGCAAATGTGATTGCGGTTCATGTTGGCGGCAGTGTGAATGCCTTTGTCAACAAAATGAATGAAAAAGTCAAGAAATTGAGCTTAAAAGACACCTTTTTCTTAAACCCGACCGGCTTGGATGCAGAGGGTCAGTATACGACCGCTAAGGATATGGCAAAAATCACAAAATATGCCATGAAGCTGCCGATTTTTCAACAAGTTGTCAAAAGCGTGACCTACACGGTGCCCAAGAATAAAACACACAAAGAGTACACGTTTTTCAACGACTGCGAATTGATACCTACCGCTACGTATAATAAGTATGCCTATGAATATGCCACCGGTGTTAAATCCGGCGCCACGGAGGCGGCAGGCTACTGCGTGAGCGCCACAGCTCATAAAGACGGCATGGCGTATGTTTGCATTGTCCTGGGCGGCAAAAAAACCGATATTGACGGCACGGAATACACTTCCGCGCTTGTCGATGCCAGAAGGCTGTTTCGCTGGGCTTTTACCAATTTTAAAATGAAGGCTGTTTCCACCGAAAACAGCATTGTCGCCGAAGTTCCGGTGAAATACTCGAACGATGCGGATTATGTGAGTTTGGTTCCTGAAAAGACCATTACCAGCCTTGTGCCGAAGAATGTGGATGAATCCACTTTGATTATTGAACCGATTGATTTGCCGGAATACTTAAAAGCTCCGGTTAAAAAAGGCGATTTCGTTTGCAAAGCAAAGGTCATTCACGCGGAAGAGGAAATCATGCAAATCAATCTTGTTGCCTACAAAGATGTTGATTCTTCTTTCTTGAAATACATTACAACCATCACCGGCTCGCTGTTCAAAAACCCCATCACTCTCATCATTATTCTGTTGGCTTTGGGCGGGCTTGGTTTCTATCTCTATCGCCTCTATCACAAAAAGAAACGCCTGCAGCGGCAGAAAGCGCGCTTACAGGCGGCACAAAAGGCGGAAGAACCGCGCAATCAGGATTACAACCAACGCTTTTCTTCCTTCCACGATGATTTGGAATAGAGACACTGCAAAAAAGGTTATTCTATCAGGTAACACTACACGATAAAAAATGGAAGGCTGAGCTGAGCCTTCCATTTTTTTACTTTACTGCTTTTTCAATTAACGGCATATAGAATTTTTTGTATGCTTCTTCGGTCGGGTGTACACCGTCCCCTGTCGGGAAAACGCCGTTAAACTTATGGGTGTACTCTTCGCTGACTTTGACATCGGAGGTATCAAAACCGCTGTCCTTTAAGCAATCCGCCACCGCTACACCGTATTTCTTACAAACCGCGCGAATGCCTTCCGCATAATCGGTAAAGGTTAAGCCGAGGTCATTCTTGGTGGTCGCTCTGCCGCCGGCATTGTGAATAATAATAAACACAATCTTTGTGTCGGGACAGTTCTCTTTCAAATGGCTCAATGCGCTTTCCAGTGCGCCGCAGGTGGTGTTCATGTCAAACTCGGTTGTACCGTCTTTCGTGACTTCACCCAACTTTGAACCGAAATAATAATCATTATTGCCGCCTTCTATGAACAGATAATCATAATCGGCAGTCACATCTTTTATAATGTTTTGACAAATATGGTCTTTTTTGGGGTCCTCGGAAGAAAGCTGTGAACCGGTTGTCGCTTTATTGATTAATTCCAAATTGTTTTCTTCCGCAAAGAGATTGGCATAAGAATAGCTGTGAGAACCCACACCTGTCGCAATGGAATCACCGCAGGAATAGAGCTTGCCTTCCGGCTTTTGGTCGGTGATGAGGGTTTTGACATAATCACTGACAAACTTTTGCGAATCCGCAAGGCGCACCGCGCGCACGGCAACAAATTGCTTCGGCACTTTTTCCGCCTCAAAGGAATATGAAGTATCCTTTGTCACGGTTCTTTTGGTCCATTCTTTATCGCCCTCTACCATGGAATACACCATATATTCATTCGCATTTTTAACCGCATCCCATTTCAAAGAAACGGTATTTCCCTCTTTTTTCGCGGTCATTTGCGGTGTATCCGGCAAAGTATTGCCCTTAATGGTATAATTCATATCCTCATTGAGAACATCCTTCTCGCCTTGCTTGCGGTAAGATTTGATACCGAATGTATAGCTTGTACCGCCTTTTAAGCCCTTGGTTCTAAAGGAGTTGATATCGGCTTTGCCTAATTCTTTCCAGCCGCTGCCGTTGTCATAATACACGACATAGCCGTCTGCCCCTTGGACCTCTTTCCAATTTAAAAACACGCGGTATTCGCTCAAAGCCAAGGTAATATCGGCAACAGGCGCCTGTGTGACAGGTTCCTCCTGCACGGTACTCTCCTGAGTAGCGGAGGTAGTTGTTTTCGGCACATAGTATTTACTAAACATAAATACCGCAACTGCCATGCCGACACATACGACAGCCAAAAGAATGATGATAATATTTCTCTTTTTCACAAAAACACGTTCCTTTCTTATTTACTGCCTATCGGTTTGAGCCCCTTCATCGCTTTTTCTACTGCGGGAAGGTAAAACTTTTCATAAGCAAATTCAGTCGGATGAACGCCATCGCCCTGCGGATACACGCCAAAATAGTGGAATGTGTATTTTTCCGAAATACTCTTGCTGCCGGTATTGAAGCCGGATTGCGAGAACACATCTGCCACCCCTACATGGTACTTGGCACAAACTCTTTTAAAGGCATTGGCGTAATCGGTAAATGTCAAGCCGATGTCATTGGGTATTTTTGAAGTGCCGTCGCAGTCATGAATGATTACAAAAATAACGCGGGATTTCGGGCTGTTCACTTTGAGGTGATAGAGCGTGGTTTCCAAAGCACCGCAGACCGTTGAATTGTTAAACTTCGTGGTCCCTTCCGCTGTCACTTTACCAATCGGTTCGTTGTAGTAATAATCGTTTCTGCCGCCCTCCAATAAGATATAAGTATAATTCTTACCTTTCTTAATGGAAGAAGTTACCATTTGATACAAGCGGTCGTCTTTTGCCGTTTCAGGGGCAGGATTGTATCCGATGGAGGCGCCGCTGACAGTGAATTTGTGGTCGGCGGTTTTATAGTTTAATTTGTCGGCAAGCATGTCCGAGTATGTCCACCAATGGGAGCCGGTTCCTTTTGCTATAGAGTCGCCAAAGCTCAACACGGTGCCTTTCGGTGTAATCGTGGAGCACAGTTTTTTGCGAAAATCACCGTAATAATTTTTATTGCCGACTTTTTTGACAGCTTTGACTGTCAAATACACTTTTGCAGGCGCATTGTTGATTGTAAATGCCACGCGGCGATAGGTTGTTCCTCTTTTAATCACGGTAACATTTTGCCGCACCCAGTTTCCTCCGGGTTTTTGCGCATAAATCAAATAACCGGTTGCACCGTCACACAAGGCAAAATTGATATGGAACAAGTCCCCTTTTCTTGCATATGTAAAGTTAGGCGTATCCGGCAAGGTCACGCCCTTCACCTTCGGCATATCGCGGCTGACATACTTTCTTCCGTTGATGTAACGGTAAACCTTGATGCCGAACATATATTCCCTACCCGACTTCAAATCTTTTCTTCTCAGCGAGGTTTTTTCGGTATCCTCATAAAAAGTCCATTTCTTGCCGCCGTTGGTGGAGTAGTAGACACGATAACCGTCAGCCTTCGAAGAAGCCGACCAGGTTAAATGGATTCTTCTTTCCGACAAGCTCAAGCTGATATTCTTGGCAGTCGGCGGTAACGTTTGCACTTTCACGACAGGGTAAGAATTGCTCAAATACCGCACACCGTTATAGGTGTAATAGGCTTTGATGGCAAACTTATAGTGGGTATTGGCATCTAAAGTGTTTTTAACAATGCATGTGCCGTTATAATTACTCCTGCCGATTTGCTTGAAATTGTTGGAATCATTATCCGCTTGGTAAATCACATATCCATCGGCATTTTTCACTTTTGTCCAAGACAGCTGCAGTGTGTGAGAGCCGAGCGATGAACAGCGAAAATCCGTGACCTCAGGCGGTCTGCTGATAGCCGCTGCCGGTATTGCCAAAGAAAACAGCACACTGATAAGCAAAATAAAGCAGATGGCCTTGACTGTTTTGTGAAAAGCGGTTGTTTTGTTCAACATATGAGTGTTCCTCCGTTTCAGTTGCTCCTGTTTGGAGACTTGAAATGTACTTTTTCTTTCATTAAGGGTGAAAGCATTAAATCGGTTTTAACCCTTTTGCTGCGTTAATAATCTGCGGCAAATAAAACTTTTGGTAGGCATATTCGCTCGGGTGTACACCGTCACCATCGGGAAAAACGCCGAAATAGTGGAAGGTGTATTGGTTGGCAATCGCCTTGTTTGCGGTTTTGAAGTTGGTTTGACCAAACACATCAGCCACACCGACACCGTATTTTTTACACACCGTTTTAATGGCATTTGCATACTGCGTGAAAGTAAAGCCGAGAGCATTCTTTTTTTGTGAAGCGTTATCGCAGTCATGCACGAGAACAAAAATCACGCGGGTTTTCCATGTATTGACCTTTAAATGGTACAATGTTGTTTCCAAGGCCCCGCAAACAGTATAGTTGTTAAACTTTTTGGTGCCGTTTGCCGTCACTTTTCCTACAGGCACATTAAAATAATAGTCGTTTCTGCCGCCCTCCAGGAAAATATAAGTATAGGAATCTCCCTTTTTGATGGAAGAAGCCACCGCTTCAAACAAGCGCATATCATCACTGTGCTCTTTATCGCGATTGTAGGCAATAGAGGCACCGCTCAATGTATACTTATGGTCGGCTGTTGTATAGTTAAACTGATCGGCAAAAAGATCGGAATAGGTCCAATAATGCGAACCGGTGCCTTTGGCAATCGAATCGCCGTAGCTGACAATGGAGCCTTTCGGTGCGACAGTGGAACTGAGCTTTTTCCTGAAATCGCCGCAATAGGTGGTTTTGCCGACCTTTTTGATGGCTTTGACTGTCAAATACACCTTTTGGGGCGCATTTTTAATAGTGAAAGCAACCGTGCGTTTGGTATCGCTTCTGTCGGTGACCGTAACATTCTGCCGCTTCCATTTTTGACCCGGTAATTGCGTATAAATGACATAACCGGTAGCACCGTTGACCAATCGGAAGGTCATTTTGAAATGCTCTCTGTCAATTCTTGTGTGTTCAAACTCCGGAGTGCTCGGCTTTGTAACATCCTTGACTGTCACTCTCTCGCGGCTGACAAACTTTTTACCGCTGAAAAAGCGATAGGTATGCACGCCGAACACATAGACCTTACCGGAGTCCAAATCCTTGCGGCGGTTAGCGGTTTTTTCGGTATCAAAATAAAACTTCCAGCTCTTGCCGTTATTCTCGGAATAGAAAACCCGATAGCCGTCGGCTCCGGCGGAAGGCGCCCACTGCAGCAGGAGTCTTTGCTCGGAAACAGCTACAGACAATTTGCTCACGGGTGCCGGCAAAGTTTGCAAGCGAATCACCGGGTATTTGTCACTTAAAATCTTGCCCTCTGCGGACTGATTGTAAGCCCGAATGGCAAACTTGTACTTGGTGTTGGCTGTCAAGCCCTTTTTGAGTGTGCAGCTACCGTCAAACTTTCCGACAGCCACTCTTTGGTAAGAGTCCGAAGTGATTGGTGCGCGGTAAATGATATACCCCTCGGCACCTGCCACCTTCTGCCAAGAGAGGACCAAAGAGTGTGCGCCGAGTGAAGTGCATTCAAATCCTTTGACAGCTGCCGGCTTTTTGACAGCTGCCGCAGGAATGAAGAATGAGCTTAGCGTGGCAATTACCAAGCAGATACAGAACAATTTTTTACTGAAATTCATTTTTAATTCCCGTTTATTGATAATATTACTTACAGAGTGTCGCAAAAACGCGTGAAGTCCTCACGGTTTTTGTAAACACCGGCGTTTTCCAAAATCGAGGAAAATCTTTCGCCGATGGACTGTTTGATACCGGCAGCGATTTCGTCGGCAGGCATTTGCTTTGCCTTGAGCTCCAGGTACCAATCATAGTGAATTTTCATATCTTCCGATGCAAAGATTTCCGCTTCGCGGCTTTCATCTTTGAGTGCAATTTCCAGCTTGGCAATGCTTTCTTTTAATCTTGCCGGAAGGATTGCCAGACCCATCACCTCAATTAAGCCGATATTCTCTTTTTTGATGTGATGATATTTGGGGTGTGGATGGTAGTAGCCCGCCGGAAACTCATCGGTTGTAATATTGTTTCGCAACACCAAATCCAATTCAAACTTACCGTCTCTAAAGCGGCAAATGGGGGTAATGGCATTGTGATATTCCCCGTTTGTTTCGGCTAAAATAAACGCCGCTTCATCGGTATAAGCTGACCATTTCGAGTTGATATAATCCGCACAATCCGCCAAAACTTCTTTGCTCTCATGGCGAATGCGAATCACACTCATCGGCCATTTCACAAGCCCTGCCTCCACGTCGGAAAAAGATTGTATGTTTACCTTTTGGTCTACCGGCGCCTTTGCCATCGGAAACTCGAAGTTACCGCCCTGGTAATGGTCGTGGGTTAAAATGGAACCGCCCACAATCGGAAGCCCGGCATTTGAGCCTAAGAAATAATGCGGCATGGAGTCCACAAAACCCAACAGCCGTTGAAAGGTTTTTTTGGTAATCTTCATCGGCTCGTGTGCGCCTTTAAATACGATGCAGTGCTCGTTGTAGTACACATAGGGGCTGTACTGCATAAACCACTTTTCGCCTTCAATCACATCAATCGGAATAATCCTGTGGTTGGCTCTTGCCGGATGTGTCATAGTGCCTTTATAGCCTACATTTTCTTTGCACAAGAGGCACTTCGGATAAGAAGATTGTTTTTGCTTCAAAGCCGCCTCAATCGCCTTCGGGTCTTTTTCCGGCTTGGAAAGATTAATGCTGATAATAATATCCCCATACTTGGTTTCGGCATTCCAAACCATATTTTTGCGAATGCGGTCCATGCGGATATAATTGGATTTATAAGAGAGTGTGTAGTAAAAATCGGTTGCCGCCTTTTTATCTTCACGATATTTTTCAAAAAAGCGCTCTTGAACTGCGCTCGGCAGCGGCATAAAGCAATCCATCAGTTCGGTATCAAAAATGTCTCTTGCCGTAATACCGTTATCGGTAAGCACGCCGTTTTCAAATGCCCAATCCAGAATATTATCTAAAATCTCCTGCGGGAGCTCCGGAGAAGCCTCTTCTACTATCGCCTCCTCAAAATCATTGAGGTTCAGCTTTGCCAAAACCCGATTGATACAGTAGTCTTTGTCCTGCTCGGTAATCAGGGAATTCTCCAAAGCGTATTTTGCTAAGCGAGAAATTTCATAGTTAATATTCATTTAGTCCTCCTTCAGTTCCGTTGGTTCTAAAGCGCGCTCTTTGGAAGCCTCGGGAAATATCATTGTTTTTTTGCTAAACTTTTGTCCCCAGGCATTCGCCCACTTTTCGGGATAAAAGACATAATACGAAACATTGTGTTTGCGGCGGTAACCTTCAAAGAAGTTGCACCAGACAGCACTGGGAATGGCAATCACGGGGTAGTAGAATACACCGAGCAGCAGGCACTGCCAGGTATGCCCGTATTCGTGAATGCGGGTGTTATATGTCCAAATCTTATTCGGGTGGTCGGCTTTCATAAAAATGAACAGCCCCATGGACAATCCGCCTTGGTTCCACGGCAGGTAGGTAATCCGGGCGTAACCGAACTTTTCACTTTTTCTGCCGAGCGCTTTACAAATCAAAAAGATAATCAGCCCGACCAAATTGACCGGCAAGCCCCAGGTCCACTGCACAAAATAAAACAGAAATGTTTTCATCGCCACTCTCCTTATGAAAGCTTTGCTTTGCTCGCGGCTATTTCCGCTTCTAATTTTTGTTTTTCTTCTTCTAAAATTGCGTATTTACCGTTTTCGGGTGCTTCCAAAGCGTGCGGTTCTTCGCCGCTCTCGTTGCGGCTCAGCCACATATTTTCCCACTTTTGCCCGGCAATCGCTTCGCAGGCGCTTCTGTCCTCATCGCTGAGCTGCACCGCGCCGTACTTGCGCTTGGTGGCAATGGCAGCGCGAATCATTGTGTGCTGCTCTTTTGTCATAGTGAAGCGCTTGAGCGCAAACAGGGAGCCTGCAATGCACAGCAGCGGCACAACCGCGCTGAAAAGTTTAATGCCGAAGTCGCCGTCAAAAAACGGTCCGAATATCTCAAAGGCATGCTTACCGCCGGCAATATTGCCGCGCATGGTGGTCGAAGAGCTGCCGGCAGTGTTCACCCCAAACCACTCCAGACCGGTGAGCACAAACATGCCCATCATGCCCGAAGCAATCTTTTTGATAAAGGTGGAAAAGGTTGCGATAACCCCTTCCCTTCTTCTGCCGATAATCATTTCGTCCACATCGGTAATATCGGGATAGGTGTTGGAAGTGGTAAAGCCGATACCGGACAGTCCGAAGTTATACATTATGGTGTGCACGATAATGAGCACAACATTGAGCCACTTGCCGCTTTCGGTTTTCGGTCCGGTAATAAACAAGACAATCGCCAAAGAGGCAATCCAGAAAGGTGTGGTAATCCACGAGCACTTTTGCTTGCCGAACTTTTTGGTGATGGCATAGTTGAGCGGAAAACCGGAGGCTTCGCAAATGCCGGCAATAATGTTGATAATCCCATATAGGAAATAGGTATCCGAAAGCTCTTTGAAGAGGAAAATTTTAGAAGAATTGTAGAACCCGGTCGCAAACATATAGAGAATGCTGATGGTAAAATACTGCCGAAAGGCTCTGTTTTTGAACACCAGCGCATATTCCCGAAACGCATAGGTGCCGTTGAACGGCTCAAATCGGTCTTGCAAGGAACTTCTTTCTTTGCACTTTCTTGCGGTGATGGAAAGCGGGATAATATAAGCGACCGCAAGCACCAAGCCCACAACCAAATAGTGACTTTTCGGCACAGTGTCCGGGTCGAGCGAATGGGTAAAGCAGTTGAGCACGGAGCCGAAAAATGAACCCACAGTCAATTTGACGGGGCGCACAAAATTGAGCACCAAAGAAGCTAAAATAAAGGTCGGCACCATGCCTGCGGAATTCATCAGATACCCTACGGAGTTATACTGCGTGCGCAGAAAATAATCCGGCGCCATTTCCGGCAGCATAGCGGTGTGCGGTACGGTTAAAACCGTGGTCGCCGTGCTGTAGAGCACATAGGCGGCAATATAGTAGAGCATCACGGCATTGCTGCTTGCGTGACCGCTTAAGCCGAAGGAATACCAAGTCATAAAAAAGGTCACGACAAAGGGCACAATTGCCGCAATAATATACACTCTGTGTTTACCGAAGCGGGAATGGGTGCGGTCGGTAATCACGCCCATCAGCGGGTCGGTAATGGCATCCCAAATGGATTTAATGAGAATAATCAAACCCACCTGCGAGGGCGAAAGCCCTTCCACATACACCAAAAACGGGATATAGTATAAGCTGAAGAAATAGCTTGCGCCGCTTGTGGAAATGTTGGTTGCGGTATAGTTGAGCATGGGGTATACAACTTTTTTTGTATCCCCTTCTATACCGATTGCTTTTTTGACTCTTTCCCCAAACGGAGCACGCTCGCTCATGAACATTTCCACCTAAAAAGTATATTTATATAATTGTAACATAGCAGTTAGAAAAAAACAACCATATTGAAATAATTTTAAAAATATTATAGAATGAAAAGAAAAAAGAGGTTTTTTATGATAATTGATTCCCATACACACACCTTCCCTGCCTCTATGGCGCCGCAGGTGATAGCAAACCTGCAGCAAAAGGCATCCTCTGTAGCCTACACGGAAGGTACCGATGCGGCACTCCGGCAATCCATGCGCGTTTCCGGCATTGACTGCTCCATCCTCTTACCGGTTATGACACACCCGAAGCAGGTAACAAAACTCAACGATATTGCCATACAAAAAAATGAGGCGTTTTCCGATACCGGCTTATTTTCATTAGGCGGAATGCATCCGGATTTTGAGGATTACGGTAAGGAACTCGAGCGCATTGCGCGGCACGGCATTACCGGCATTAAGCTGCACCCTGCCTACCAGGGCACGGACTTGGATGATGTGCGCTTTTTGCGCATTATTGAAAAAGCGGCACAGTGCCATTTAGCCATTGTCGTTCACGCCGGTTGGGATATCGGCATTATGCACCGCAACTTTGCATGTGTCGCACACATTCAAACGGTTTTAAAGGAAATCAGCCCGCCGAAGCTGGTGCTCGCACACATGGGCGGATGGAAAGACTGGGACACGGTGGAAAAGGAGCTTTGCGGCGAAAATGTTTACTTCGACACCTCCTTCAGCTTAGGCGCTTATGAGCCGCCGAAGGGAGTGAGCGTGCCGCCGGCGCAGCGCCGCATGCTCGGCAAAGAGCAGTTTTGCCGCATTGTCGGCAAACACGGTTTTGAGAAGATTCTGTTCGGCTCGGACTCCCCTTGGAGTGACCAGGCAAACAGCATTGCCCAAATCAAAGCCTGTGGTTTCGGTGAAAACGCCAATGAGAGCATTTTTCACAAAAACGCACAAAACGTGTTTCATATCAACAAATAAGGGGTTGGCGGCACCAACCCCTTATTTGTCTGTTTGCCCAAAATCCGGGCGCAATATTCGTGAATATGCCAAGTTGAACTTCCCTATTGATTATGTTAAGATATTAACTGTTTATAAATGCACCATTTCACATGAAAGGCATGGTAAATACAGTGGCTAAATTGTATTTCAAGTATGGAGCAATGGGCTCCTCAAAATCGGCACAGGCCCTTATTACAAAGTTTAATTATGAAGAAAAAGGAATGAAGGTTTGGCTTATTAAGCCGAGCATTGATACCAGAGAGGATTTGGAAGTCGTCTCCTCCCGCATCGGCTTAAAAGCAAAGTGCACCCCGATTTTCCCCGACACCAGCATTTGGGAGGCGTTTGAAAGCCAAATTTCGCGCAAAATTGATGTTATTATTGCCGATGAATCACAGTTTTTCACGGCAGAGCAAATCGACGATATGCGCAAAATTGTGGATGAACTTTCCGTTCCCGTTCTCTGCTTCGGCTTGCGCACCGATTTCAGGACAAACTTTTTTGAAGGTTCGAAGCGCCTGTTTGAGGTTGCCGACAAATTGACCGAAATCAAAAATATCTGCGAATGCGGCAGAAAAGCCATTGTTAACGCCAGAATTGACGACAACGGCAATGTGATTACCGAGGGCGAGCAGGTATTAATCGGCGGCGAAGAGCGCTATACCGCAATGTGCCACAACTGTTGGCGCAAAGCGATTGCAAGCCAGGAATAATTCTTTCAAACAGCACAACAGCGGCGGGCAATGCCCGCCGCATAGTTTAATGTCTTTAGACTGTTCCGTCGCGCGGAACAAACAACCACCCGCTATGCGGGTGTGCAACAAATGTTATACATAGTAAACGCTTAGAGGGTGGAGTGTGAAGAGTGGAGAGTGGAGTTGATGGAGGTGCACCCGCGCCCGTTCCGCTTCGCTCAATTTGAAGGGTTCGATGCTCTCGACAAACCGCACTGTCATCTTGATTTCCTATTTTGTCATCTCGACCGAAGCGAAGAGATCCCTCGACTTGCGCTCGGGATGACACGAAA
>JAFRLX010000105.1 GCA_017430965.1 Clostridia bacterium
GCAGTTTTTGCTAAGTAGTTTTATTCGAATAAGGGAGAAAATTTTTCTTGCATACTTGCCGTATTCAAGGGAAATTTTATCACTTAGGCGGATGAAAATACAACGCAAAAACCAAACTTCGTTACGGGGACTCACCTAAGGCAGCGCCTTCCTCTTTTCGGCAGTCGGCAATCGGAAATCGGCTAATTAGCCGGAGAGTTCGCTTTTGCGAACTCGCCACTGAACACTGAAAACTGAAAACTGAACACAAAAAAGGAAGCAACGCCTTCCTTTTTTCTTATGTCAGTGCAAGGTAATACCGTTTGCCGCCGATGCGGATGCGCGACCAGGTATAGCCGTTTGCCGTCCAGTAGCCGTCGACCAAAACTTCCGCTTTGTAATCGCGCTTGGTGATGGCAAGCACCTTGGCATTTGTGCCCACGCCGGCGCGCAGGTTTCTGCCCTTTTTAACTGTCATGGTCTTTGCCGCGGGGCGCGAGGTGGAGAGGTAGTCCGCCGAAACATAGCCGGTATAGCCGCTGTATTTGACCTTATACCACTTGCCCTGGGAGTTGCTGAGCACGCCGATGACCGACACCGCATCGCGGTGGCCGATGATGGAGGCGCCGCCTGCACCCTGCACCAGAGCGCTATCGGTCGAAGCCGACTTTCTGAAGCGCAGACCGCCGGTGGTGGTGCAATACATTGTGACAGGGCTCGAATAGTTCTTTGCCGTGGACTGCACCTTGGCATCCAGCGGACGGATGGGTGAATTGTTCAGCGGTGTTTTGCTGTAAGAAACCAGGTAGTAAGCGGGGCTTCTGTCCTGCGTGGCTTTTGCCACTTCATCGATAGAGACAATGCAGCCTCTGCTGGTTTCGGCGATGGTGCGGCTGGTGGAATACTTGCCTTCATAGGCAGCCGGGTCAAACACTTCAATGTTGTTGCCGACCGCTTTATACGCCACCACAAAGTGGCCGCCGCTGCTGAACACGCGATAGCTTTCACCTTGGTTGAGAATCGCCATCTTGCCGGATTTGAGGTGGTTTAACAGCTCCTGTTTGCTGCTGGTTACGCGGTAGGAGAAGTGCGAATTGGCACTGCACACCGCCTCTAAAAGTGTAAACAAATTGGTGCCGGAGTTATCCCTTGCCTTGTTGGCAATGCTGAAGCGCGCCAGGGAGGCAACCGTGCACAACTGTTGGTTTGCCATGTTGTTGACCACCATTGCCGTGGAGCAGACACCGCAGCCGGAGGAGGCGATGTTCTCTTTGCGCGAGGTGGAGGGGTTGTCATAAGCAATGTCGGAATAATTCCCCTGCTTGTAGTAATAGCGCGGCGCGGTGCGGTTGGCTTTGACAAGCACATAGACTGTCTTGTAATAGGTTCTGCCTTCGTAAATGGCGCCGACCGTGACCGTTGTGGTGCCCGCCTGTGTGCCGGCATAGAGTGTGCCGTCGGCATCGACCTTAACAATGTTTTTGTTCGCCGAGCGGAAGGTGTAGCCGGAAAACGCCACCTGCTGCTTTGCGGCAACAATCTTTCTGCCGAAGAAATACTTCGCCTCCGGCTGCGCACCGCCTTGGTACGCCAGCTCTATGTAGGTGAAATCGGCTCCCGCAGGCACGCCGTTTTTGGCGCTTGCGCTGCTTTGCTTGGCGCCGATGGTGCTGATTGGCGGGTTATACACTTTCAGCGTGTAGCGGAATACACAGCCGTTGGTGTTGATGGTGATGGTGGTTTTGCCCGTGCCCATACCCAAAATGGTGCCGTTGCGGCTGATGAGCGCCACACTGTGGTCACTGCTGGAGAAACCGCTCACATCGTTGAAATAGACCGTTTTCTTTTTAACCTGGTCATAGGCATACACATAGACCTTGGATTTGATGCCCGCATTGGTGACAGTGGAGCCTTTGAGCTTGGGCGCAACGATGTACTTCAGGTTTTTGCTGCCGACATAGGGCGCCAAAAACTGCAGCTTCACATAGTGCGCGCCGACTGCACCCGGCGTGGCATCATAGCTTAACGTGTAGAACTTTTTGCTGACTTCCTTGCCTGCATCATCCTTGACCACGGCAAGCGGCTTAATCGCCTTGCCGGAATAGGAAAAGCTGTTCTGTGTTAAAGCAATGGAAAAGCCGTAGGTAGCAATCTTTTCCTGCTCGGTGTCGCTTGAACTCTGCTCAACGGTGTAGCCGCCCTGCGCTTTGCTCTCAAGCGCCGAAGCGCTGATGCCCACGCCTGCCAGCACGGCGAGCAGCAGTGCAACCGTTATGCATACAATTGAAACTTTTTTCATTCTTCTGTCCTTTGCTTTTATTGTTCTTGATAAAATAATACAGTTGACATTATATAAAAAGATGGAAAAGAATGCAATAAATAAACTGTTAACAATTCATAACAAAAGTATTACAACCAATCGCTTGCCGGATTGGTTGTAATACTTGAGTGTTTCGTTTTAAGTGTTCGGCAGCGCATTCGGTTTGCCGAACCGCTGTTTTATTGTCGCTGCCGTTGCGCATTCCGCATTACCGTGGTTCTCACTTCAACCAAATGTAGTCCTTCTCCTGCGGGGTGAGTGCCTTTTTGTCCGCCTTCACAATGTAAGCAAAGCCGAGGTACGGCTCCACCTTCACCAAGGGGTGACAGGGGACGGCAGGTGACAGGGGACGGTTCTGTGTCTCGGCAGAGCAAGACACAGAACCGTCCCCTGTCA
>JAFRLX010000017.1 GCA_017430965.1 Clostridia bacterium
GCTAACGCCAATCAAGATTGAAAACGCCGAAATGCGCTTTAATAAAGTATTGAAAGCGTGTTTGTGCGGTAGCATTATTGCCCACAACGAAAATGCGGTAGAATTAGCCAAAAAGTTCAAGCGAGAGGCTGTTCGGGTTCGACTCCCGTCGGGCTAACCGCGGCAGATTTTTCATAAGTAATAACAACCTGCGCGCAAGCGACAGGGTGAAATATAAGAAAGAGGAAAAACAATTGGCAAAGAAAAAATTACACATCAGAAAAACCGAACACTTCGGTATTCAGCGCAAGATTGTGGCGAACATGACCACCGAAAGCTGGCGCAACATTCCGCACGTCACCTATACCTATGAGCCGGATGTGACTGCGTTTATGGAGAAGTACCGCACACTCAATGAGGGTGTCAGCCCCGAAAACAAAATCACGGTCAACACACTGATGCTCAAAGTCATTGTCGAAGGGCTCAAAGCGTGCCCCGCCATGAATGCGCACATCGAGTTTGACCGCAAGTATGTCAAGGGTGTTATCCACACCCTTTCCGAGATTAATATCTCAATGCCGATGGTGCTGCCCACGGGTGAAATGATGACGATTAACTTGCGCAACTTCGAGCGCAAGAATCTCGACCAAATGACCGCCTACATCAATGATGTGCGGCGCCGCGTGGCAAACACCGATTTAAACGAGGTGATGTATGAGGTCTCTTTTGATGACACGATGACCGCTTTGAAGCAGGGTAAGGTCAAAAAGACCGTGCGCCGCCTCATCGGCGCCAAGACCGGTAAACACAAAATTCGAACGCTTAAAGGCAAAGAAAAGCAGGCGTATGAGGCCATTCCCAAGAAGGACCGCCTGACCAAGCGCGATATTGAGCAGGGCTCTATCACCGTTTCCAATGTCGGCTCTGTCTACCGCGGGCGCAGCGGCACGGCGACTTTGATTGAGATTATCCCGCCGCAGGTGTCGGCAATCGCCTTCGGCGCCATTCAGGATAAGCCGATTGTGGTCACCAACGACAAGGGCGAAAAAGAAATTGCCATTCGGCAAATTGTGCCGTTCACGATTGAGTTTGACCACCGCGCCCTGGATTTCGGCGACATCGTTCCCTTTATCAAAAAGCTCGATGAAATCTTCGAAAACCCCGCAGTGATGCTCGATTGGAAGAGCAAGAAATAAAAGAAAGTAAAAACCACGTCAATTGAGAGCATTCTCAATTGACGTGGTTTTCTGTTATGACCAGGCGATTTTGGGCTCTTTATGATTCTTGGCACAATCGCTTAAATACAGATTCATAAGTGTTTGATAGGGTATACCCGTTTGCTCGGAAAGGGCTTTGAAATAGGCAATCGTATCACTGTCAATATTAATTGTGATTTGTTTCTTAAGTTTCTTTGTATATGGGTTTTTTCTCGGATTCAGATTTTGAATATCGTATTCTTCTCTCATTTTAACACACCTCCGCATAATAATTATAATATAATTATTAAATAATGTTTTATCAATATATTTCTAAACATTATAGAGTTTGGGGGTTAGCATTCTTTAATCAGCATCAAAGAGTACAAGAATTTAACACTGCTTTTGAGCAGTTATCATTAAAAGCGGTTTGCGCAACTTTGCAAACCGCTTCTTTACTGTTATAGGTGTAATCGTCATTTTCTACCTTTTGAGCTTCCACTTTGCGTTGCTTGTCTTTAAGCCGTAGCCGCAGTAGGCGCAGCAGCCGTTGGAATCCGGCGTAAAGTTGCCGCCGCAGGAGGGGCATTCTCTTTCTTCGACAATCGCACCGGTGGACTTCAGGCGCTCCGGATACCGGGCGCGGGTAAAGCTGCCTTCCCACTTGGTTTTTTCAAACACAACCGCACCGCTGCGGTAGCTTTGGGTAAATAGAGGCACGCGGATGGAAAGCTCCGTGGTCTGCTCCGTGTTTTTGACATTAAGAATGCTCACATCTCCCAAAAAGAAATCCAAAATATCCTTGTGCTGCAACTGCTGCCACAGTTCTTCGTAGTCACAGCGCTTAAATTGGTGCTCGGAAAAGCGCACGATTTGTTGCTTGCGCTTTTTTTGAATGGCGTTTAAAATCGCGTTGAAGCTGAGGATTGCGCCGACAGTGACGGCAATCATCACCAAAAGTGCAAGTAGCGAAAAGTCGGTATTCCCGCTGAGTATGCGCTTGATTATGAGTGTCAAAAAGCTTGAGGCAAACGCCATCCCCGTGCAGACAAAGACACGGCTGAGCGGGTATTCCGCAATGGGCTCGACTGAGAAATGCTCGGTTTGCCAATCGTGAAATTGCGAGAAAAGCTGACCGCCGCAATAGGGGCAGGTCACCTGCTGGGTGTTGATTTCCACCTCGGCACCGCAGGATTTGCAGATAATTCTCTTGCTCTGCGCATACAGAGGCGCTTCGGGCGTTTGTTTTTTCATGTAGCCGAATTTGTCCTTTTGGTTTGCGGCTTGCTGTTTGGCATCCTCATAGCGGATGTGCCGGCTTTGCACCACCGAAATTTTGACATTCGGAAAGTACCTGTCCTGCACAATCTTGCCACTGTGCGGGTCAATATATGTGTCGAGCAGGGTGGAGGAAAGGGTGCCCTCTCTCCACTCTCTGCCGCCTTCATTCCACTTTTTGAAGCCCTGCTTTTTGCCGCCCTCTATTGTGCTGATGGTGCCGAACAGCCGCAAATCGCGGCGCACGCCGTGCACTTGCAGGCTGCGGATAATGGTTTGCATGCGCTCCAAAAAGGTTTTGTCCATTCTGTCGGGCAGCTGATTTTCCTGCGCCAGGCGCCAGGAAAGGAGGATGGGGTTGACCGCATCCTTTACCGCGGGGTCTACCTCATTACCGCCCACCGGCGGGTCAAAACTGTTTTCGCGCAGAAAGCGAATGTCCTTGCGCGAAATGAGATTGGAAAGCAGCTCACGCAGTTTTTTAAAGTAGCAAATGCAAAAAACAACCCCTGCATAGAGAACGGCTATGAGAAAAATGACAACAAAATCCATCACAATACTCCTTTTAAAACGCATGCGTTATAGAAGTATTATACACGCATTCTTGCTTTCAGACAATCACCCGTTTGGGTAGTTTTTAAAAATCATAACCGCCCCAACCGGTGGTTTGCACAGGCCCTATAAGGGCCGCCTACAGGCTGAGCCCCAAAAAAGGCTCGGTAAAATTGACACTTCATGACTTTAGGCAGCCGCGTGCGGCTGCCTGTTTTTTGCCTACTTATCTAATTACCTGTAAATAGATTACCATAATAATTCATGCTGATTTCATTATTTCCC
>JAFRLX010000106.1 GCA_017430965.1 Clostridia bacterium
ATATCTGCCTGGTTTTTGTTAAGACAAGGCAAAATGGTGAAAGAATACTGTCGTATTGTGAGGCATTTTAACGCAGTATTAACACAAAACAGGCGATAGAAACCTGTTTGGGTTCGACTCCCGTCGGGCTTACCGAACCGCCATATAGAGCGAAGCGGAACAAGTGCGAGTGCCTCGCCCTCAACTTGTGCGCAGCACAAACATCATTTGCCGCAGGCAAACATCATTCAGCAGTCTGCGCGCGCTGCTTAGTTCGCGTTTGCCAGCGCGTTGCTCTCGGCAGAGCACACTTCCAGGCGCACCAGGTAATCCTGCACCAAAATCTCGCTGGTTTTGGTTGCTTTCCAGCCGACAGTGCTGCGCTGGTTGAGCGGGTCCTCACCGGAGCCGAGGGGCTTGACAATGGTCTGCAAACCGCCGCCGGTGACCTCGGTGGTCGCGTAAGCGCCCTTGCCGATAAAGTAGCAGGCGTACACCGCGGTATCCGCCGCGCAGCCGTTGGCTTCATCGGTGCCCTTCCAGATTTTGCACTCGGTGTTTTCGATAAAGCGCACGCCGCCGTAGGAGCCGATTTCGCCCTCGTAAACCTTCTCGGGGTTCTTGTACTTCTGCACATCAATCCAGCCTTCGAGGTTGGTCAAGTCCGTGCCGATGTCCGGGTGGACAATGCAGATGTAGGAGCCGTCAATCCTCGGCGCGTTGTTGCGCTTGAGGATGTTGGCGCACTTCTTGATGAGCTTGAGGGTGATGCCGCAAGTGGTGTCGAGGTTGGCTCTCGAAGTGACAGCCGTGCCGTTGGACTTCGGCGCATACACCACATTGGTGCCGCCGGTGATTGCCTGGCGCGTCACCTTGTTGAGCACTCTGCCCGCCTGCGAACCGATAATGCCGATGGTCTGCACCACCATCGGGTCAATGGCAGTCAGTTCAATCATGTCGCTGAGTTCGACAAAGTCGCCCTTCTGGTGCACCTCGGCAGTGACAGTGCCCACACTGAGCTTCTGCCCCTCGGGGGTCACGCCTTCGCTCAGCTCGGTGGCGCTCAAATCCGCTACCAGCGGCTCGAATTTTCTAAACTCGATGGTCTTGCCGCCGTTTTTGGGAATCGGGTATTTGTCGGCAAACTGGTCAAAGACCAGCTCCGGCTCGGCGAGGGTGATGAGCCTCTTTTCATAATAGGTTTTGTTTTCCGCCGAGAGGTCGTTGCCGGTGGTGACACCTTCCACAGTCGTTGCCGCATCGGTGGTCTTGTTGGTGTAGGTATGCGCAATCTCCGCAAACCTCTGTAAGTTGAATAAAAACTGTTTCATGTTTCTCCTTCCCGCAAGGAGACTAAAAGCTGATTTTTTCTCCTCGCAATACGCGTTTGTCAATCTCTTCCATTTCCTGTTTGCTCAATTTGCTCACATCGGATTTGACAATTGCCGCCGCCCCGGCGTGCGTACCGTTTTCCGCGGGCCGTGCCGCGCGCATGGCGCGGTTGCCTGCCACCTCGCTTTTGACATTCTGCGCCGTGTACGCAATCACACCGCCGAGAATTTCATCAAAATGCGCTGCCTGGTAGGCATCGCGCATGCACATTCCGCTCTGCAGGGCGCGGGCAAAGGTTTCGTTTTCGACCTCTTGCTCGAGCGAAAACGAAGGGTAAAGCGTTGTCAGCTCCTCCGCCTCCTGCTGCCACTGCTCAATGAGCTGCTGCACCTGCTCGCTCTGTGCCTGCCGGCTCTCGCCTTCTTCCGGTTCGGCATCCGGCTGTGCGCCGCCTTCTTCCCGGTCGGCTTCGCCGGCTGCATTGCCATCCTCCGCAATCTTGCCACACAGCTCTTCCAAGTCGCTTGTGCCGTACTTTTGCTCGAGCGCACCGAGCAGTGAACGATACTGCTCTTTTTCGCTTTGCAGCGCATCGCGCTGCGCCTCCACCTTTTTGGCGTTTTTGAAGCGCTTGTCAATCACGCGCTGCAGGTCCGCCTGGTACTGCTCTTTAAATTGCTCCTTGAAACTGCGGTAGCTGGGTTGCTCTTGCTCCGAGCGTTCGCCGGCAGGCGCCGGTTGCGCCTGCTGCGGCTGTTCACCGCCGCTTGCGGCGGTCTCGCGGGTGCCTACCCCTGTTTCGGCGGCTGTACTCTCCGCCTCGGCTGCTGTTGTTTGCGCCGGTGCCGTACTCTCACCGCCGAAACACATCAATGGTAAAAACATAGTGGTGTATCCTTTCTCATGCTGTGGTTGAAACGCCGCCAAACTCGTTTTGCGCGGTTGTTTCACCTCTATTGTAGACCGGCTCTCTTTGACTTTTTATTGGAATTGCTCAAAGTCGATGGCGCCTGCGCTTCTTTGAGCTGCACATAGTCGCCGTACTCGGCTTCGAGCATTTTTAAACTGACAAGAATGAGCTTGACAATCTGCCGCATGCTCCCCGTGCGGCGGTAATAAAAGCGCACATCCGCAAAGGCGCTGCCTTCGCTGTGAGCATAGTCCGTGATTTCCCCCGCGGCGGCTGCCTGCTCGCAGGCATAGAGCAGCTCGCTTGCCAAAATGGAAACGGCGGCGCACACAATGTCCCTGCCGACCGGCGCGTAGCCTGCATGCCCGCGAAAAGTAATGGCAAAATAGTGCGGGGTGTGGGTATATTCAATCTTGGTCATGGTATCTCCTTTCGACAAATAAGGATTTGCCGAGCTGTTTGCTCGCCAAACCTTATTTGTCAGTTTTCAGTTTTCAGCTTTCAGTTTTCAGTTCCACCCACCGCGCGCTATGCGCGCACCGCCCTTGATAGGGCGGTTTCATAAAATGCAAGGCGTAGCCTTGCGACTGAACACTAAACACTGAACACTGA
>JAFRLX010000107.1 GCA_017430965.1 Clostridia bacterium
CCGTAAATACGGCGATTTTGCGTTTTTGCCAATCTCTGCTTGCGGTACCATCGTACAGCTCAGCGCAGAGATTGGCAAATTTCATCTCACTCTTTCAACATCTGTCAGCGTGTAGAAAAACAAGTTTTTCTACACGCTGAAGCGAGTTCGCTAAAACGAACTCGCTTTTATCCATACTTTTATCAGATTCAAATATAAAACACTTATTCTTCGCTTGCTGCTTCTGCCGGTGCCTCAACCGCTTCGGCTGCGTTTGCTGTTTCTGCAACTTCTGCCTCTTGAACCGCTTCTGCTGCTTCTGCCGCTTCTTCCGCTTCAGGCTCTTTCTTGTTGCGGTAAATGACAAACTTCTGGAAGGGGAAGGTCCACACAAAGGGGATAAGCATTGCCACGGTCGGAATCACGATGCTCTTCATAAAGCCGCTTGCCCAGAAGCCGCCCTTTGCCGCAGCCCATTCGGTCGCAAAGGTGCCGAACCACGAAGTAAACGCAGTGGTCATAACCACCATCAGTGCAAACAAAATGGTCGAGAGCAAAATGTTGGAGTTGGATTTGAACGTCACTTTTCGGTTCATAATGTAGGAAGCAACATAGCTCAAGAACGAAGCGCTCAAGTAAGCAATCGCCAAACCTAAATTCGAATCAATTCCCAAAAAATGCAAAATCGCACTGTTCACCTCAATACCGGCGAGGGGTTTTTCCAAAATGGCATCCACCACCCAGAAAATGATGTAATACAAAATGGTGGTGCTGCATGCGGTGAACACAAATTTAATAAATTCCCAAATCTGCGCGTGTTTTTCGGTAAACGCCTTAAACTTTTCTTTCATAGCCTTCTCCTTCTTATAAATATATCTATATTATATAGGGTGGCTATACATTTGTCAATGTTAATTGACTTTAGCGCTCGTCTCCTATACAATAATAGTATCCTAATCTTGCAAAGGAGAGCCCGCCATGAAAAACCGCATTTTGGAAGAACTGTTTGCCTTCTTTGTGTTTTTATTTTTCCGCATCAGCTCCTGGCTGTGCTCACTGCCGATGTGGATTACCTTAATTCTGCACTTTGTTATCGGGCTTTCACTTTGGTGGTTTTGGGCAACACTTGCGGTATGGCTGCTGGCAGGAATCATTCGCTACAGTCTCATTCGCTTTGGCAGATGGGGCGCGCGTTCCGCCGAGAATGCCCCGCCAAAAGCCAACAAAAACCCCTATTCGCAAAGCAATGAGGATGTTTTCAAGTAAGCGTAAAAAAGAGTGAGTGTAAAGAAAAAAGCCTTTACAAAAGGGCGTGCAACATAGGGATTTATCAGATTGTGAAACGCTTTTTTTGATTTTTTCCAACTGTGCCGTCTGCGGCAGGCAGACATTCTTTATATAAAGAACTCGAATGGCTGTTTTCTATGATTGTGCTTACAAAGCCGCTTTCCTTTCTTTTGGGTTTTGTAAAGTTTTAAAACTTTACACATCGAACGGCTGCCGAATATTTCTCTCCTCCCTAAACAGCATGTAAAAACGCGGAAGTCAGTAAGGTGACTTCCGCGTTTTGTTTTACTCTACCGTGTAAATATCATAGGTTCCGCTATTGGCGTTTTTCGCATACACATACAGTAATCCGTTTGCATCTCTCTGTGCTGCAAAAGAGACATAACCTTTAATGATTGCATTGCCGGACAAAGTATCTACCAAGTTATAATTGGAGTAATCATCGCCACCGGCTTTTTGCTCAATCAGCCACTCTGCAGTGGCGTAGCTGCCGCTGATGGTAAAGGCTTGTTTATTCACGCAATAATAGGTCCTTTCCTCGTTTGCTTCTTTATAAGCAACATAATAAGAAGCCTCCAATTCCGCGCCATCATCATCGGATAAAATAACCTTGCCGTTTTCATCAATCACTTTTTCATGGTTAGAACTGCTCAAATAGTAAACAGAGGTAAAGGTTTCATCTTGGCGCAGGGTGGAGTAGTCGCCGTCAATGAGCTTTTCACCCTTAAAGTTGTACACACAGCCCTCCAAGAGAATCAACTTACCGGAAGCCGTAAAGGATTCTTCAAACTCCTTACTGATAATCTTACCCTTTTGATCTATGCACGCATACGTCGTGCTCCCTTCTGTTGACTTTCTGGCTACATAATAATCACTTTCGGGAGCCTGCGGATTATAGTCGGTGTCCGGGTTAAAGCTAAAGAGTTTATTACCTTGCGGATCGTACATAGTCGCCGTAGTGCCATCTTTTACATAATAAGAGCCGTCGGACAAGACTTCCCAAGAATCGGAAACCGGTTGCCCCTTGCTGTCTACAAAATGATATTCCCCATCATCCCCATGGTAACGAACAAAGCTGCCGTAGGTGGTGATGTTGGTCGCAATGGTACCACTGACACCGGGGACAAAATCGCCTGCCTTGATGTCAAACAATTCCCAGGTGCCTTTAAACATAATATCATCGTCACTCGGTGAAAAAGACACATATCCTTCGTGAAGATAGAAGATACAGTCATCTTTACTATCTGTTAATGCAGAAGCTGTCAGCACTTCCGCATACCTCTCATCCAACACTTTGATAAAAGCATATTTCTGCGGAATCAGTTCTTTTCCGCTCACATCGGTTAAGCCCTTAACATTGATGGTGCTTAAATCGTTTTCATCCATATTGCTTGTTGCGCTAACCACAAAATAACTGCCCTCATCTTCACACTTTGCATATTTTGCGCCGGTGTCCGATTTGCCGTCAAAACTCATAATGCCAAATTTGCCGCTTTCATCTTCATAATAGATGCCGCCTTTGCCGACATTAATGTTTTTCTTGGCAGTACCGATCTTTTTCGCGGTCAATTTGTTCGGTAACGCGCTGTAATCCGTGTCTGCTGCCTGAGTGGTTTGCTGAGAAGGACCTTTTGCGGGCATGTTCTCCTGCTTCTTTTTGCCGCCCAACAGCACAAAAACGACCACAATAATTGCCACCACTGCAACTGCACCGGCAATAATACCGATTAACGCGCCCTTTGACAAGCCCTTTTTCTCCGGCGGCATTTGCGCATCACCGAAGTTAGCGGGAGAAACCGGCTGCGCATATGCCCCGGGTTGGTTCACGGGCTGCTGCGAAGCTGGCTGCTGCATATAAGGGTTTTGCCCTGCGGGTGCCTGCTGCCCCATAGGAGGCCTTGCGTAGGCATTTTGCCCGGCGGGTGCCTGCGGTCTTACCGGAGGTTTGCCGTAAGGGTTTTGTCCGGCGGGTGCCTGCTGCGGGTTCACTTGTGCCTGCTGCGGATTGACCTGTGCTTGCTGCGGATTGACCTGTGCTTGCTGCGGATTGGCTGCGCCGGTCAAGCTGGCTTTACAACGAAAGCAAACGCTTGCATTATCGGGAAGCTGCGCACCGCAATGGTTACAAATTTTCATGATTCTTTCTCCTAACTTTTATTCATAGTATTGAATTTCAAATGCTAAACTTGTGGTATCCGGATAAGTGCTTTCGGTTGAAAAGCAGAAGCTGTGATACCCCAATGATTCCATATCTCTATTGTAGCGCGGCAAGCCCGTGTCGTCCTTATTGACAAAACCGAGTGTGGCCGGACAAGCATTGATTGCCGCTTTATCTAAAATTGTGACACTGCTGTCGCTGCCGTCAAAATAATAGGTCTGAATGCCGCTTTTGAGTTCAACCTTTGCAATCACCTTTGCGCCGGCATCTGCCTGCACGGCAGCATCATAGAGCGCATCGGGATCGCTGTCCTTATCAATCTCTTCATCATACGCCAGAATGGAGAATGAACCGGGCACATAGGTGTTCACGGTAATGGAATAGAGATGTTTGTCTCTCATCTGCTGCATTTCATCGCTGTTGGTGAGCCAAAACGGACCCATATCCAGCTGTGCACCGTCATTCGCTTCCTCCACATCACCGAATGCCGCTAATTGCAAATTCTGCGGTGTCGCCGTCGTTTGCTCTGTCGACTGCTGTGTGGTTTCGGCTTTGGTCGTTGTATCCTCTTGTTTACCTGTCAGAAGGAGCACCGCTATCACCACACCAAGCGCCACCGCCACGGCAGCGCAAACGGCAATAATAATCACTTTTTTATTATTTTTCTTTGGCGCTTCTGCTATATTTTGAGAGGAACGAGAACCGGTTCTTTCATACACTGTTTTTGTGGGAGGCACCGTTTTCTTTTTGTTGGAAAGAGCACCGTTGACCACATCCGGTGCGGTAGGAATACCAAGCGCCTGATTAAACAGAACCAGCAAGCGGTCAACGCTTTGTATTCTTTGCTCCTTGTGAATGCTCAACCCTTTCCACAAAACATTTTCAAACTGCGCATTGATGGCAATACCCATTTCCGAAGGCTTCAGTAAATCATCCTCATAAGCGCGCTGCATGGAATCGGTCGGCCTTTGCCCCGTGATGCACCTGTACATCGTGGCACACAGCGCATAGACATCGCTCCACGGGCCTTGATCCCCTTTGGTGCGGTACTGCTCCTCGGGTGCATAACCCGGTTTTAAGACAACCGAAAGCCCCTTGCTTGCCAAGCCGGTCATTTCTCTTGCGGCGCCGAAATCCAACAGCTTGACACTATTGGAGTTGACCATAATGTTTTCCGGGCTGATATCGCGATGAATCAAACCTTGTGCATGGATTTTAATCAGCGCTTCCATAACCGGTGTTAAGAGGCGCAGAATTTCCCTATCTTTCATCACACCGTTTTTTATCAGGTAGTTTTCCAGCGTGATACCATCGAGATACTCCATAATGATGTACGCTGTGTTATTCTCTACAAAAAAATCGCGCACATCTACCACACCGTTTTGTGCCGAGAATTTTGCAAGCATTCTCGCCTCTTGCAAAAACTTGTCTCTACCGCTGATAAAGCTCTCTCTGCGCTCGGTATCCGTGCTGGTGCTGACTGTGTTGGAAATGGTATTGCTTCGATTTACCAGCCCGCTCGGATAAAACTCCTTGATTGCCACGCGCATATCCAGGGTTCTATCCTTACCGACATAGGTAATCCCAAAGCCGCCTTCCCCAATTGCCTGTCCGACAACATACTTCTTGTTGAGTATACTGCCAACACGCAACTGATGAGCCGGCGTAACGTAGTTTTGTATTTTTCCGCAATGCGGACAGCCCGGGGCTGTATCCGGAATCTCCGCTAAACAGAATTGACAGTACTTATTCATCAAACACTCCTATTATATGGTAACTTATGTATTATTTTACCACAATATAGAAAATAATCAATACATTGCCCGATATACTCCAAAAAAAGCCGCAAAAGCACCGGTAAAATGCGCGCGGAAGCATCGCCTCCGCGCACAACTTTTTTCACTATTTCACCGCTCGGTGAATGAACAGAATTTTTTGGTCGCGCTCTGCCGCGTTCAAAAGCTAATCTCTATACCCTGTCAGGCTTGTACAATAATTATCAATATCCGTGCCGGAACTGCCCGACTGCGGGAATACATATAGATTGGCGGCAAATTTCGTGTCGATATCTTCAACAAAATAGCAATTGCCGTTACAAGTAAAGCGCAAAATTTTGGATTCCATGGCTACAGCGCTGAAACTGCTGTTGCCGATACAACCGTCAATCATTCCGGGATAAGATTTTTCTTCATCGTAAAACTCGATATCCTCATAACCGTCGGCTTTCCATTTTGTCAAATAGAATCTGGTATATAGAGAGTCCTGATCCACAGTGTCCTTCTTCGCCAATAAGCTTTTATAAGTGCCGAAAGAGTACAACAATGTTTTATCCGAATTCGATTCGTAGATTTCAAAGCTGTCCCCGCTACCGTCAACAGGTCTGCAAATCAGTTTATCGCTTTTATCGGTATATTCAAAATAGATTTTTGCTTCTTCTCCTGTCAGCGATAAATCGGAGGTATAGCCTGTTCCATCCGTATCAAACACAATATCCCTGTAAGAGTCGCAGTTTTCCACTTCCAGCAAATGCCAGGTTTGGGAAGCGGCTTTTTTTGCCAAAGCGCTGGTGGCAGGGGTTTTCTTAAAGCCCGAATCGGTTTTGCCCATATCGGCATTGCTGTTTCCGGAGGAAGATTTGTAAGAGCGCGTGGTTGTTTGCTGCTGTATGCTGCCGACAGACTTTGTGATTTCATTATGGTCACTGCCGGAACCGAGCCCGAAGACCAGCGCCAGAATAATGCCAATCAGCAACACGGCACCGCCGATGGTCAGCCCTATAATCAATCCGAGATTGCTTTGAGTATTCTCCGGCTCCGCCGGCTCAGGCGGATACGATACCGGCTCATAGCGCACTGCCGGCTGTGCGGGAATCACCGTGGTCTGATTTGCCGGTTTCCCCAAATGCGGTTTGGCATAAGGATTGTCCTTGGAACCGGGCTTAGCATAGGGGTTTACCTTCGGCACCGCATCCCTGTGTTTTTTATGGTGTGCGCTTTTGGTGCTGCTGCTTCTGTGTAAATGATGTCCGCAATGAATACACTTTTCATTTTTTGAAGGGGTGTCTTTTCCGCATTTTTGACATTTCATTTCCTTAACCTCATTTCTTTCATTCCTCTGACAAGCAACAGCATAACACAATGTGCGCTCAAAAAAAGCAAAATGTAAAAAAAAGCTATTTTTTTGTAAAAAAAAGCAGCTTTTGCCCTTGCAAAAGCTGCTTTAGCTTGTAGACAAAGTCATTTGTCTACACAAAAGCATGATAAAAGTCAGCTGCACTCACCGGCTTTGCAAAGCTCTGCTTGTGCCGGTTTTTCCCGAGTGGCGGGCAGCATTGCCGAAGGCGTGCAATGACAACTGCCCCGCAAAGTGATGCCCGCAATACAATTCGGGATGCGGATGCCTCTTATCAACAACCGTTTTGCTGTTAAACTTTGAGCTTCTTCTTTGCCTTTTTCTTTTTCGGTACAGGCTTTCGCAGTTTCTCGTAATCTAAAATACCGATCTTGCGCGCCTGCAGCACCATCTCTATTTGCAACAGGAATTGGTTGCCGGCGCCGGCAAAAATACCGAACACAATGTCAAAAATCATTGCATCCATCAATGCCTCACTCGGTATCCCCAACCACTGGAAAAACACCACATATGCCAAAAGGTTGGCGCCCGGCACGGGCGGTGTGGCGACAAAGAGCAGCACGGCAAAAATAATGCCCGAAACGAGCCAGAACCAGTCAATTTTAACTTGGTAAACATGAGCGGAATACATGGTAAAAATCAGCGTGCCGATAGCGCTGACGGGCATATACAGCACCAAGCCCTGCGGGAGAGAAATGGCAGTGTAGTGCTTATCCACCCCCAAGAGGTGGATGCACGAATACTTAGCTTGCTCAAAAGCAGCATCCAACCCGCCTGTTTTCAATGCGGTTAAGAAGGGCTTGCGCACCTTTTGGCCGATAATGTGCGGCTTTGTTTTCACGCGCCACGCAACATAGAACAGCCCCGCCACCAGTATAAAGACAGAAACGGCAAGCGACAAGGCAAGCGGTTTCCATGCCCCCTGTATCACATGGGTTCGCCCTTCGACAATTTCCAAGCACAAGAATATGCCGGCGAAGAAAGGAACCAGCAGGCTGACCCACTCGGCAAGCTTTAAGCCTACCATATTGATTTGCCGCACAATGGTTTTGACTTCCGCCACCTGATTGCCCAATATGATGAGCGCCGCGCCCAGCACAAACGCAATCAGCAACAGCTGCGGCGTGTTGGATTCCGAAAACGCCTCCAAGATGCTTTGGGGAACGAGTGACTTGTAGTATTCATGCAGGCGCGAAATCACACTTGAGCTCGCGCCGCCCGCCAAATGCTTCCACAACCAAAACGGCAGGGTAAGCACCACGGTAGACGCTGAAATCAAAAAGCTGAAATTAAAATAACGCAGCACCACATTGGAACTGTCACCGCCCTGATAGTCAATGCGCTTGGTGTTGAGCATGGTGGTAATAACCGTGAAGAAAATAATCGGTCCGGAAATTGCATTGAGCGCGCGCAGCCACAAATCATACGCGGGGTCAAGAAAATACTGCACCACCTTGTCCTGTATGGACACCGGCAACAGCGTGTGCCCGATGATACCTAAGGCCACGCCCACCAGCAGCGCCAAAAATATTTTTAAAACCGCATTAAACTTTTTGGTCGGAATCTTTAACTTGAGCGTGTTTTTGCCCCAGGAATATGTATACTTCGGCGTCAGCCCGACCGCCGTTTGCAGCGAACTGTTCCAATCGCCGAGCTCGGCATTGGTCTCGCTGAGCGGGTTAAAGGATTTGCCTTCCAGTTCCAGTTTCAGGACAGGTCTGGTTTTGGGGTGGTCCAAGTAGATTTCCAGCTCGGTTTCTTCCCCGTAATACTCTTGCAGGCGCAACAGTATTTCTTCCACAAGCAGCCGAATTCTGAGGAGTGCTCCTTTTTCCGTGCGCAGCACGGAAAGCTGCTCTGACAGCCAATCCGAAACGCTGTCAATGCTTTGGTTTTGTAAATTGCTATGTAATTGTAAATAATCTTTTGTTCTCATTTTCTTTGCTATTTAAACTCCACGATGGTCACACCATCTTCACCTTCTCCATACACGCCGAGGCGGAAAGATTTTATGCGTTTGTTCTTTCTTAAGTACTGCTGTACCATACTCCTAAGTACACCGGAGCCCTTGCCGTGGATAATGGTAGCCTCCGCAAGACCGTCCATAATCGCTCTATCCACAAACAAATCCAGTGCCTCTCGCGCTTCCTCCGCAGTTTTACCGCGCAAATCACAGCGGTTATTAACGGCGGAATTGACTTTTTGTTCAAAAGAGTCCGTGCGCGGGGATATCGTTCTTCTCGCAGGCTTTTGCTGCGGTTTCTTATCCAGCAGCACCAAATCTTCCTGCTTGAGGCGAGACTTCAAAGCGCCCATTTGCACCTCTACCATACCCTTGGCGTTCTTCGGGCTGATAACGGTGCCCGCCTGATGAAAGCTTTTGGAGAAAACCGCATCGCCCGCTTTGACATCGCGCGGCAGCGTATAATCCTGATAGGCATCATCAATCAGAGCAAATTCATCTGCCGACAGTTCTTCCAGCGCATCTAAGCTCTTATTCATTTTCTGCTTGGCAAGGCGCGCTTTCTCCTGCGCCGAGCGTTCTTCCCGCTTTAATTGGTTGAGCTCCTCCAACAGCGCCTGCGATTCGCGCTTTGCTTTCTCGGTAATGCGCCGCGCCTCATTCTTCGCTTTTTCAAGCTCTCTTTCGCGCAGAGACTGCACATCCTCTTTGAGCTTCTTTGCCTGCTCGGAATCGCGCTTCGCCTGCGCGGAAAGCAGTGCCGCCTCTTTGGTTTTTGCCTCAAATTCCAGGCGGCTCTTTTCAACCTTTTCCACCACATTTTCAAAGCGGCGGTTTTCTTTGCTAATCAGGCTCTCCGCCTTTTCAATCACGGAGGGCTCAATGCCCAGGCGCTGTGATATGGCAAACGCATTACTCCTGCCGGGAATGCCCAAAATCAGCTTATAGGTCGGCTGGAGAGAATCCACATCAAATTCACAGCTGGCGTTTTCCACTCCCGCGGTTTCCAAAGCATACTGCTTAATTTCCGCATAGTGTGTGGTTGCCGCGATTTTCGCGCCCTGCATGCGCAGCTGCTCTAAGATTGCCTCCGCCAGTGCCGCGCCCTCTACAGGGTCGGTACCGGCACCCAATTCATCAATGAGCACCAGGCTTTTTTCATCCGCCTGCTTTAAAATATCTATAAT
This sequence comes from Clostridia bacterium, assembly GCA_017430965.1. Classification (GTDB taxonomy): domain Bacteria; phylum Bacillota; class Clostridia; order Oscillospirales; family Acutalibacteraceae; genus RUG714. The sequence continues at coordinate 9,707 of JAFRLX010000107.1, forward strand.
ATTGGTCATGTGACCGGAAAAAGTGGAGAGAGATTGTTCAATGGACTGTTCATCTCCGATATCCACCAAAATCTTATCGAACACGGAAACACGGCTCTCATCCGCACAAGGCAGCATCAGCCCGCACATTGCCATCGCGCAAAACAGCCCGATGGTTTTAATCGAAACCGTTTTGCCGCCGGTGTTCGGTCCCGTAATCACCAAGGTGGTAAAATCTTTTCCGAGTTTGACATTAATCGGTACCACTGCCTCTTTGCCAATCAGCGGGTGGCGCGCCCTACCGATATCGATAACGCCCGCATCGTTCATCACCGGCATGGATGCGCGCATTTTAAAAGCTAACTGCGCTTTGGCAAATATCAAATCCAGCTCCAGTGCATTTTTAAAAGAGGAGCGCATATGCTCGGCAAACGCCGCCGTTTCCGCGGAAAGCTCCATCAAAATGCGGTCAATCTCATCGCGCTCTTTTCCCTCGAGCACTTTGATATCGTTATTCAAGTTCACCACACTTGCCGGCTCAATAAAGAGAGTCGCGCCCGTTGAGGAAGTGTCGTGCACCATGCCGGGAACTTCGGAGCGGTACTCACTCTTTACCGGCACCACAAACCTGCCGCCCCTGAAGGTTACCACACTATCCTGCAAGTATTTGGAATAGGCACCGGAACGAATCATATGGTCGAGATGATTTCTGATTTTCGCCGATGCCTCCCGCTTTTTGCGGCGAATGGCGTACAGTTCGGACGAGGCATTATCCGCCATTTCATCCTCGGAAAGAATGCAGGAAAATATTTTTTCCTCCAAATAGTGGTTAGCGTATAAGCCGCCGAAGTATTTATCTAAGCTTGTTTTGACACCCTCACAATGGCTGCGCCACTCTTTGAGCAGGCGCACACCGCGCAGCATTTGCGCCGTTCTGAGCAGTTCCCGCATATTGAGCGCACCGCCGGCAGTTGCCCGAGAAAGGAAGGCGTTGACATCGTTAATGCCTCGAAAATTCGGTCCGCCGAATTTGGCTATCAAGGTGTAAGCATCCAATGTCTGCGCCAATAAAATTTGCACATACTCTTTGTTGCCGGAAGGGCGCAAAGCTGCCGCGCGCGCCGGACTTTCCTCGCACTGGCATTCCTGCCCGAGCATGTCCAAAACCTTGTCCAATTCAATCGCTTTTAAATGTCTGTTCATGTTGTCCTCACTGTGTTTGACAAATAAAGATTTTGCACCTTAAAATCCTTATTCGATTGTATGATAAAACTCCAATGTGGAAAAACGTTTTTCTGTTTGGGCAATCACATACTGTTCACTGACCGCCTCTAAAGCCGACAGCGCCGTGTCTGTCAGCTCAAAAGAAAATGCTTTTTTTAATTCACTGTATAATATGTAACGCATGGCGCTCACCACGCTGATGCTCACAGCCGTACCGCGCTTGTGGCAAGCCTCGCAAAACAGTTCCCCTGTTTGCGGCAAAAAATACATCTGCTTGCTCTCAAATTTTCCGCACCCGGCACACGCCTCGACTGCCGGCATGTAACCTGCCATGGAAAGCAGGCGCAGTTCAAAAATGCTTTTGAGCTGTGCGGGAGGTTTTGCACCGGTTTGCAAAAAATGCAGGCAGTTGAGCATAAGCTTTAAATAATCCGCCGCATTTTCCTCGCTGGGCGCCAACTCTAAAAGCAGTTGCGAAAAATAACTTGCCAATGCAATTTTGGTCATATCCTCGCGCAGTCCGAAAAACACCTCAATCGGTGCGGCATCGCGAATGACATATTTATCGCTCGATGCCCAAATACTCATCTCGGCATAACAAAAGAGGCGGGTGGCCGAAAGAGCTTTACTCTTGACATTGCGAGCCCCTCTTGCAAAAGCTCGAATCACGCCTGCCTTTTCGGTCAGCAGCGTGACGAGTCTGTCTGTCTCGCCGACTTCGTTTTCCTTAATGACGATCGCTTTTGTCTGTACTAACATCCTTAATTGCATTTTCCTTGCGTTTTGCGCAAAATTCCAAATAAGCCTTGATACTGCCTGTGGACCGAAAATGTTCCCACAGCCTGTTTTCCTCGCGCTCCATACGACCACCTCAATGGTAGTATTGGCACGCATTTAAAGAATACACAAGGTAAATTTTTCTATCTTTAAGCGCGGCAGCTGCCGCTCGCCCTTTTCCGGCGAGCCTGCAGCGGCAAACGCTGTTGTTAATCCTCTTGATAATCCAGACCGAAATGGTGAATCAAGCCCTCGCGGTTGCGCCAATCCTCCTTGACCTTTACCCAAGTGGAAAGGTTCACCTTGCAGCCGAAAAAGCGCTCCATATCGGTTCTCGCCTGTGTGGAAATGCGCTTGAGCATAGCGCCTTTTTTACCGATAATAATGCCTTTGTGCGATTCTCTCTCGCAGTAAATGACCGCTTCCACATCCATGATATCACCGCTTTGGCGCATGCGCATACTTTCGATGCTCACAGCGGCACCGTGCGGCACCTCCTGTGAAAGGAGCTTGAGCATTTTTTCGCGCACCATTTCACTTGCCAGCACGCGCTCGGGCTGGTCGGTCAAAGCATCTTCCGGGAAGAAAAACGGACCTTCTTGTGCAAGCTTTTGAATTTCCGCTTTTAAATCCTCTATATTCTCTCCCTTGAGGGCACTCATGGGAAGAATTGCCTCAAAATCATACAGTGCGGAGAACTGCGCCATTCTTTCAAGCAGCACCTCTTTTGAGGGCAAGGTATCAATCTTATTGAGCACCAAAATGGTTTTGATTTTCTGCGCCTTCAGCTTTTCAATGAGCTGCAGTTCTTCTGCTTTGATTTGCTTTGCCGCCGCATCCGCAACAAAAATGGCGCCGTCTATCCCTCCGAGGCTGCCGCCGACAGCGCGCATCATCTGCTGCCCCAATTTATTCTTGGGCAGGTGAAAGCCGGGTGTATCAATAAAAACGGTTTGCACCTCACCCTCGGTAAGGATGCCGGTAATCTTGGTGCGCGTGGTTTGCGGTTTCGGTGAAATAATCGCTACCTTTGTTCCCAAAAGGCGGTTCAGTAATGAGCTCTTTCCGACATTTGGAATGCCGATAATGGAAATAAATGCTGATTTTTTCATTTTTTATCCTTCTTACTTTTTGCCGCATCTTTGACATCGGGGCGCGGGAAGAATATCCACAAAATGTCGAGAATAATCGCCGCAATCACGGCAATCAGTTCCCCTGTATGGGTGGCATAAAACTGTCCCATTGCCACAAAGGCTTTCGGCTGCAGCATAATAATCAAACCAACGACAATCGCGGCAATCGCACTCATTAATACAGCGCCTGCCGCCGTATCCTTGGCAATACCGGCAAGCTTATGATACCCCGGTGAAACCAAATCCACAATCGCTTCAATGGAGGAATTGACAAATTCGAGCGAAAGCACAATGCCGCAGGTAAGTGCCAAAATGGCAAACTGTCCGCGCGAAATTTCAAAGAAATCGTAGCGCAGCAAAAAGAAAAACATAAATGCCATAATTGAAGCGTGAAAGCGCATATTCTTTTGAGTGTGCAATGCATAGAATATGCCCTTGAATGCATACTTAAAGCTTCTTAAAAAGCGTAAAAATGATTTTATCATTGTATCCTCTTTCCTCGGCTTTCGCCGCTGTTACCGCGTTAATCCAATTGTTTGCAGAGCCGCTTCCTGCTTTTGCTCCATCTCTTGCGCTTCTGCCTGACTGCCCACATGGTCATAGCCCAGCAAATGCAGCGTAGAGTGCGCACAAAGAAATGCAAACTCGCGCTCGTTTGAGTGCCCGTATGCCTGCGCCTGCTCCATCGCTTGCTCGGCACAAATAACAATATCGCCCAGCAGCAGTGCACCGGTGTCGCGGTTTTCGGGGTACTCACCGCCTTCTCCTAACGGGAAGGACAATACATCCGTGACTTTATCGATATTGCGGTGCGCGGCGTTGAGTGCGCGCATGGAGGGCTTGTCCACAATGCTCAGCGAGACCTCACACTTATGCACCATTCCTTCGCCTTCGAGCACGCTGACAATGGCAGCGCGCATGGCAGCGCACAGCGCTTCGGGAATAGGCACCGCCTGCTGTGTGTTCTCATAATCCATAATCAGTTCTGTCATCGTTTCTTGGACTCCGCTCTCTCATAAGCTTTGATGATATCCTGCACCAGTCTGTGCCGGACAACATCTTTTTCGGTAAAGCGATTGATGGAAATATCTTCAACATTTTTGAGAATTTTCATCGCTTGAATGAGACCGCTCTTTTTTCCATCGGGCAAATCCACTTGTGTAATATCGCCCGTTACCACAATTTTGGAACCGAAGCCGAGCCTGGTTAAAAACATCTTCATCTGCTCGGGGGTGGTGTTTTGCGCTTCATCCAAAATAATAAAGGAATCATCAAGGGTTCTGCCGCGCATATAGGCAAGGGGCGCCACTTCAATATTGCCGCGCTCCTGGTATTTTTGGAAATTCTCCGCACCGAGCATTTCAAAAAGAGCATCATACAGCGGGCGCAGATACGGGTCAACCTTCTGCTGCAAATCGCCGGGCAGGAACCCGAGCTTTTCACCGGCTTCCACGGCGGGGCGGGTGAGAATAATGCGGCTGACCTGCTTTTCTTTAAACGCCTTAACCGCCATTGCCACCGCCAAATAGGTTTTACCGGTTCCGGCAGGGCCGACACCCAACACAATTGTGTTGTTTTCGATAGAGTCCGTGTAATCCTTTTGCCCGACGGTTTTGGGTTTGACCGGCTTGCCGGCAGCCGTGATGCAAATGCAATCCCCTGTCAACTTTCGCAGTGTGCTCTCCCGGTGCTCCCCGACCAAATCCATGGTATAGCGAATGTTTTGTTTGTTCAAAACCTCTCCGGTAGAAATAATGCTCAGCAAAGAATTGACCGCTCTGTCTGCCTGTTCGACAGCAGCTTCCTCTCCGACAATTTTCACTTCGTTTCCGCGGCAGATTACCTGCACGCCGTATTCCTTTTCAATGAGCTTAATATTTTCATCAAAATTCCCGAACAGGCTCAATGCCTGTTCGCTTTTTTCAATTTCAATTATTTTTTGCGCCATTTGTTCCCCTTTAAACTTTCTTTATTTGTAACGGTATTTTTCTATTTAATATTAAGAAATCAAAGTATATTTAATATATTATAGCATTATCCGACAGTCTTTTCCATAGTATTATGCACATTTTATGGGGTTTTTTGCTTGTTTTCAATCGCAATCGGCGCAGTTTTAGCAATATTTTCATAAAAATTATAGTGATACTCAAACACAAAACAGTCCGCTTTTTCTGTCACTTTCTCTTTGCAGGAAAGGATTTTGGTGCCTTTTTTGAGTTTAGATTCATATGCTTTGCGCTTGGTTCTGGCAAACACTGCCGCTGTTTTGCGGTCTGCTTTGCAGCGCTCGCTCTTTTGCTCTCTGAGTTCATAGTGGTACAAAGCAATCGGCAGCTCTTTGCCGCGCACGAAAAGCGGCTGTTTGAGTTCACTTACCTCCTGCTCGCGATACTGTGCGCTGAATAAATAAAGCGGCAGCTTCAAGCGAAACAGCTGCAGGACCGCATACTGCCGACTTCTGCCGGTAAAGGCGGTTTTGCGATAGACCTTAGGAATGGTAAAATGCACGGTCTCTTTGGTATAGGCAAAGATTTCGGCTCTGGAGCAGTGAAAGGTGTTTTTCTTGCTCTGCTCATGGTAGACCACGCCCGAAACGAGCAGCTGCCCTTCGATGACGCCGTCACCCTCCAGCACCACACCTTCGCCCTCATACACACGCAGTGTATCAATCACTCCTGCTTTGGCGGCAACAACATTGGCATACTCTTTATTATCCTCATTGGCAGGCTTTTGCACGCGTTCGCGCAAATCCACACACAGGCGGGAACCGTCAATTCCCACATTCAACCACGCAATGTCGCCGAGTGCATCATAGAGTTCAAACGAAATCCTGTCATAATCTATATCTTTTTTGAGTGTTCCCTCGCGCACCCCGTTTTTTGCCAACACGGCTTTTACCTGCTGTACCGAAATGCGCTCATTTCCACTAACTTCAATCAGCCAAACGGAGCGCGCATAAAAAAAGAGCAAAAAACCGGCAAGCGCAATGCCGACAAACAGCCCCGTGCGCTTGGCAAAGCGCGCATAAATAAACGGCAGTCCCCTTTTTTCCGTGATTCTTACGCGCATTCCGCTTCTCGAGGCGCACAGGCGAATTTTGCGAAAAGAGGAAAGAGAGGTGGCTGCAAAAAGTGCACCGTTTTTCTCTGTCAAGTGATATAGCTTTACACCCTTGACATGGCACAGATTCAAAAAGCGCTCGGGAAATCCTCCCTGCGCCTGAAAGCAAATAGAACCGAAAATAAACAATAATACCTTACTCATTGAAATTTCACGCTGCAAATGCGCCCCTTCACCTCCGCTTCGCTGTCCCCTAAGCGGTTGAGGGATAAGCCGCAACCGCAAATTTCCACCACTTCGCTCTCACAGTGAAGAATGACCTTACTTTCATCATAATGCAAAACGCCCTGGCAACCGTCTGCCAAAAACTGCCCGGAACCGTTTATTTCAAAATGCGGCAAATCCGCCTGCTCCATCGGAACGGGAAAATGCTCAAACAATTTATTCTTCATATCATCACCACTATTAAGCATATGATACAGTACTGTATTTTTGAACCCGAGGTGGCGCAATCATGAAAAAGAAAGCATGGGCAAAGCACATTCCCCTGCTCGCCGTTTGTGCGGCGGCAGGTGTCCTCATTGCCTTTTCGCCTCAGGTCAAAACCGGCATTGCCGCCGGCTTGCAGCTCTGCGGCGAAACGCTGATACCTTCTCTTTTTCTCTTTTTTTGCCTGTGCCACTTGGCGCTCGCCTACTGCCGACAGCCGCCCCGCTTGCTTGCCCGGTGCTACACAAAGCTCTTTCACCTGCCCGCAAACACGGCGATGCTGTTTTTGCTCTCCCTCGCGGGCGGCTACCCGATGGGTGCTTTGATGTGTGCGCGCGCTGTCGACAGCGGCCGATTACCGCAGCAGCAAGCCCGGCGCCTGAGCTTGTTTGCCTGTGCCGCAGGCCCCGCCTTTTGTATTCTGGCAGTCGGAGAAGGCATGTGCCACAGCAAAAGCATTGGTGTTTTTCTATACCTCTCCAATGTGCTTGCTCAAGTGCTGCTCGGCTGCGCAATCGGTCTGCGATACCGCAAAGAGCCTATCTGTAAAGCAGATAACCTTTACGCAGAAAACAAAGCCTTTTCCGCCGCCTTCTGTGAAGCTGTGGAGCAGAGCATTAGCGCTATGCTGTCTGTGTGTGCCTATGTGCTGCTGTTTTCGGTGCTCTTGCAGCTGTTTTCCCTCTTGCCGCTACCGCAATCGCTTGTGCGTGGTATCGGCGCGCTGTTAGAGGTGACCACAGGCTGCGCCGCCTTTGCCGACCGGGTTCCGGCGTTAGCTTTTATCATCGGTTTTGGCGGGTTCAGTGTATTTTTCCAAATAAAAAAATACCTGCAAATTGCAGGTACAAAAGCAAGTGCGTTTTTACTCTTTCGCCTTATCAGCGGCGCACTCGGCTATGGCATTTTTCGCTTGCTGCTCTGGTGCTTTCCGCAAAGCGTTGCCACCCTTGCCGCCGGGGTGCAGGTGCAGGCGTTTTCTGTTTCGGCACCGCTCTCCGCCGTGCTGGTGATGAGCTTTGCCGCTTTTATTTTGGATAATAAAAAAGGAAAACTATTTCAATAAGTTATTTTCCTGATTACAGTTTTTTCAGCTGCGGTTTGACAGTATCACCCTCCCAAGTCATCACGCCGTATTGGCGCGCCATTACCGCACCGGGATTCATGATAATTCTGCCGTCTCGATACACCAAATCCGGCTGGTGTGTATGGCCGAAAAGCACAATATCCGCACCGACTTCCGCCGCTTTCGCGCGCAGGGTCACATAGGCAAGCTCTTTTTCCCACTTCACATTGTAGTGATGCCCATGGGTAAAAAAGACCGTTTGCCCGCCCATGCGCAGGCATTGTTCCTCCGGCTCGCCGCCGAAATCGCAGTTTCCCTGCACAAAATGAAAATGCACATTTCCGAAGCGCCCGGCACTCTCTTTGATGTAGCGCAAACCATCACCCAAAAAAACAACCTCATCGGGCTGTTCGCGCGCAATCATTTCCTCTGCATATGTCGCCAAGCCGTGAATATCGGATATCACAAGTAGTTTCATATTGTCGCATTCTCTTTCATAGAATTTATTAGACATATTATATACCGATTGGAGAAAGAATGCAATGAAAGACCAAAAAGATTTTGATGCCCTCCTGCAAGATTTAAATGAAAAGAATTTAGAGCAGTATGCAAAAACGCACCTGAGCGCAAAAAAACAACAGAAGTTGCAAGAAATCCTAAACGATAAAAGCAAGCTCGATTCTCTCCTCAATTCGCCTCAGGCGCAGGAGTTGATGAAAAAGCTAAAGGGGCATCAGCATGGATAATATTGCCGATATGCTTTCCTCGCTCAGTGAGGAAGACGTGCAAAAGCTGAGCACAATGGCGCAAGAGCTGTTCGGAAATGAGCAGAACAGTCAAAACGCCGCGGCGGAGGAACCGGCATTTGACCTCTCCAAGCTCAATGTTGCCGCTCTCTCCTCTTTGGCAATACCCAAGGAGGATGAACGCACCCGCCTCATCAAGGCGCTAAAGCCCATGCTCGGCAGCGAGCGGCAGGAAAGAGCCGACCGGGCGGTGAAGCTGCTGCAACTGGTTGCCCTCCTGCCGCAGCTCAAAGAAAGCGGGCTGTTAGACCAATTTTTAGGATAGGATTGACATGGATTTTTACGAAGAGCTTTCCCACAGAGAAAACGAGGCAATTCGCCGCGCCAGGAGCATTCGCGATGCCGAGCGCCACGCGGCACAAAGCTTTCACCGCCCGCCGCCGGCACCCGAAAAACCACGCTGTGCGGCACCGCCGCCGACAGTTCGCCCTCCCAAACAGGAAGGCGGGTTGCTCAGCGGGCTGTTGGGCGGCAACCTGTTGCGCTCCGATTTGCTTGCCTCCTCCGATTTCAGCTTGATTTTGACATTGTTTTTTATTTTAAAAAGCGAGCAAAGCGACCCGCTGCTGATGCTGGCATTGATGTATATTCTAATGTGACAAATAAGGGTTGGCGCGCTCTTTGAGCGCGCCAACCTTATTTGTAATGAATGATGAATAATGAATAGTGAATAGTTGAAGGAGGGACACCCTCACCCGATTAGAAAAGAATGAGTAATTCATTATTTTAATGATTTTTACTGAAACTGCGCTACTTTTCTCCCCTAAGGGGGAGATGTCGGCAGAGCCGACAGAGGGGAATAAAATCAAGTGCGAATGTGTCGCCCTTAATTATTCATTATTCACTATTCATTTAATAAGGGTTTGGCATCGCCAAATCCTTATTTGACTTTTTTGCACAAAAGGTGTAAGATAGTTTCGTCAAAAGAATAGGGAGCTGGAGTAACCGGCTGAGAGTGCGGCTGAAACTGCCGCAGACCGCGGGTAAAAGGCTTGCGCTTTTTTCCCTCACCTGATCAAGGTAATGCTTGCGTAGGAATCTATCATTCTTTTTTTTGCCAAGTGTTTCTTTTGGCAATTTTTTTGTTTTTCGGAGGAAATATGAACAGATCACAAAAAATTCGCGCGCTGGCAGAAGGCGGATTGATGCTCGCGCTTGCCATCATTTTAAGCTTGGTGACTATTTTTAAAATGCCCTTTGGCGGCGGTGTCACTCTGTTTGCCATGCTGCCGATTGCCATTTACGCCTACCGCTACAGAACCCCGCAGGCATTGGTGGTTGCCTTGCTCTACGGTATCGCTCAAATGCTCATCGGCTTAAAAAACTTTTCCTATGTCAATGGAATGGGCAGCTACATTATGGTAGCCGTTTTTGACTACATCTTAGCCTTCGGTGTGCTCGGTTTTTCCGGCATGTTTAAAAAGGTTAAGCGCACTCCCGCTATCCTCAGCGCAGCCGGACTCATACTCTGCACCGTGGTGCTCTTCACTGTGGCACTGCTCTCCTCAAATGATGCGGACATGATTGCTGAGCTCAAAAGCCGCTGGTGGATTATTGCACTGGAAGCGGGTGTCATCATTGCTCTCACCATTGTGGCACTGCTGCTGCAAAAAAAAGCAACCACAAGCTCTATTGTGATTGCCACGGGAATTGCGGTGACCGGTGTGCTGCGCTTTGTGTGCCACTTCATTTCCGGTGTAACGGTTTGGAGCGAATATGCAGCCGACAGAACCGCTGTGATGTATTCTCTTTACTACAACCTTTCTTACATGATTCCGGAAATCCTCTTAACAGTATTAATGGCGGCAATCATTTCCAACCTCTTGGACTTTGATGCGGAAACGATGGATGTCCTTTGGAAAGATGACTCGACTGTCAAAAAGCTGTGGGATGAGGAAGAACCCGAAAAGGATGAAAAAAAATAATACACAAAATGCTTTTAAAAACGGCTTAGCCCCGGTGGGCTAAGCCGTTTTACTGTTTGTCTGATTCGGTTACGCTTTTAAGTGCTTGAGCATGCGCAGAACATCGTTTCTGTCCATTTCCTTCGGAACGGGGTAGAGCGGGTTGGCTTCTGCCAAAATGCGGTCGGCAAGCTCGTTAAAGTCTTTTTCTTCAAGCTGCTCGAAGCGCGCGGGAATACCCATGCTTGCATTCAAATCCTGAATTGACTTAATAAATTTCTTTGCCTTGCAAGTTTCGTCTTTACCCTGAATACCGGCTTCATCGGCAAGGTCTGCCAACTGCTTAGAGCAGGTGTAACCGTAGTACTTGAGCATTTCGGGCAAGATGGTCGCGCAGGCGGAGCCGTGCGCAATGCCGTACATGCCGCCAATGGCGTGCGCAAACGCGTGCACATAGCCGACATATGCCTGGGTAAACGCCACACCGGCATAGTAGGAAGCGAGGAGCATCTGCTCTCTTGCTTCAATATTCTTGCCGTCTTCATACACCACCGGCAGGTACTTGTAAATCATATTGACTGCCTGGCGGGCTTTTGCCTCTGTGTTTTTGGTATTGGACTTACCAATATATGCCTCAACCGCATGGGTGAGCGCATCCAAACCGGTCGGTGCCGTGATAAAGGGCGGCAAGCCGAGGGTCAGTTCGGGGTCAAGCACTGCATAAGGCGGGCGAATTGCCGGGTCTAAAATGGTCACCTTTGTATGGTTCGCGCCGGTGATAACTGCGGCAATTGTCGTTTCCGAGCCGGTACCGGCGGTGGTGGGAACGGCAAAGATTGTCGGCAAGCCTTTGCCCACTTTGAGCATACCGCGCATTTTTTCTACAGACTTATCGGGATGTGCCGCTCTGGCTGCTGCAATTTTTGCGCAGTCCATCGAAGAACCGCCGCCAAAAGCAATCACACAGTCGCAGGCGTTGTCATTATAAACTTTCAGCGCTGCTTCAATGTTTTCAATCGTCGGGTTCGGAACCACTTGGTCATACAGCGCGTAGCTGTAGCCCTCTGCTTCTATGGATTCAAATAAGCCTGCTAAGAGGTTTAACTTCATCAAACCGGGGTCGGTTACGATTAAGGGCTTGGAAAAACCTTTTTCTTTAATGATTTTTGCCAAATTCTTCACTGCACCGGCGCCGCCGATAATTTCGGGTTCTTTCCAAGTAAAAATCAAGTCGGAACCCGCTTTCATTACTTTTTGGTAAGCTCTGCAATATGCTGTCTGTAATCTGTTCATACTATGTATCTCCTATTACTCAGTATTGTTTTATTCTACATCTTTTTATGTGCTTTTTCAAGTTTTGCTTTTTGCCGCTTTTGGCGCAGTCAGCTTTTTGGCCGCAAAGCCGTCAAACTTCTGCAGCGCAAAACTGATGCCGATGGCAATGACCACCATAATGACATAGTAGAGAATGTTGCTGCCGGGAAAACCGATTTCACCCATAATGCTGCGCAGCGACACATGCACCATGTAAAGTTCCAAGCTCATACCGCCGAAGAAAGCGCAAATTTTGGAAAAACCGCCGCTGTGAATCGCTTCAAGCACAATGGAAAGCACCATTGTCAAAAGCAGTGCATAAATCGTTTCGCCGTAGCGCACGATATACATCGAGAACTTTTCGCCGACCACACTGCGCATAATCCCGATGTAGATAAACGCTGCGCCGCCCAAAACGCCGATAAGCCAAAACGGCAGCTGCACCGGGCGCTTGTTGTAGACCTTCTCACCGAGATACACGCCGATCAGAAAGGCGGGGGTTCTGGTGAGCATCACTTCAATATTTTTGTAAAGTGCAGGTGTCAGCTTGCTCAGCGCAAAGTTTGCCGCCACCACAATGGCGCACAAAATGAGTAATTTCAAGAAATTGAGTTTCCCGCTCTTAAAGAGTTTAAAAAACAGCGGGAACAGCAGGTACATCACCAAAATAAACGCGATAAACCAAAACTGCGAATTGCCTTTGGTGATAAAGTCCACAAAAAACACACCGCGCAGCCAGTCAATAAAGCCCTTGCCGTCAATGAGAATGTAGCGCACCAAAAAATGCACGCTTGCCACAATAAGGTAGGGAATGACCACGCGCACCAGGCGCTTTTTGTAAAACTGCCCGATGGCGGCGTTTTTGCTCATGGAGAAGAACAAGCCCATCCCCGAGAGCATCAAAAAGACCGGCACGCCCACGCTGCCCACAAGGGCGATATAAATCTTCGCCGCTGCAAACTTGCTGAGCAGGCAGTAGTGGAAAATGACAATCGAAACAATCGAAATGCCGAACAAATCATTACGCCGCTTACTTAATACGGAATAATCGAGTGCTGTTTGTTCCATCTTCTCCTCCCTTAGTAGTCAAGCTCTTTGGTCTCGACTTTTTCTTGAATGAGCGCGATAAAGTCCTTTAATGCAAACGCGCCCTTGTCGCCTTCTTTTCTCGAGCGCACGGAGACGGTGCCCGCCTCAATATCCTTGTCGCCGACTAAGAGCATGTAAGGGATTTTTTCCAGCTGCGCTTCGCGGATTTTGTAGCCGATTTTTTCACTTCTGTAGTCGACCTCGCAGCGAATGCCTTCGGCAATCAGCTGCTTCTTGATGTCATCGCAGTAGTCCTGATGCCTGTCGGCAATCGGCAGGATTTTGACCTGCGTGGGCGCCAGCCAAGTCGGGAATGCTCCGGCATATTTTTCAATTAAGAGCGCAAGCGTTCTCTCGTAGCAGCCGATAGAGGTTCTGTGGATGATGTAGGGGTTTTTCTTTACACCGTCTTTATCCACATATTCCATGCCGAAGTTCTTGGCAAGCATTTGGTCGATTTGAATGGTGATGAGGGTATCCTCTTTGCCGAACACATTTTTAATCTGGATGTCAAGCTTCGGACCGTAGAACGCCGCTTCACCGATACCCACTTTGTACTCGAGCCCCAAGTGGTCGAGGATTTTCTTCATTGTGCCCTGAGCTTCCTCCCACTGTTCGGGAGTGCCGATGTATTTCTCCGTGTCCTCCGGGTCCCACTGCGAGAAGCGGTAGGAAACATCTTCATAAAGTCCCAAGGTTTTGAGCATATAAATCGCAAGCTCGGTGCAGGCTTTAAACTCTTCTTCTAACTGCTCGGGGGTGCACATCAAGTGTCCTTCACTGATGGTGAACTGGCGCACGCGGATTAAACCGTGCATTTCACCCGAAGCTTCGTTTCTGAAAAGGGTGGAAAACTCATTGTAGCGCAGCGGTAAATCTCTGTAGGACCTGCCGCGGTTGAGGTATGCCTGGTATTGGAAGGGGCAGGTCATCGGGCGCAAAGCAAAGACTTCGTCCTCACTCTCGGGGTCACCCATGACAAACATACCGTCGCGGTAGTGCTGCCAGTGACCGGAGAGCTTGTACAAATCGCTCTTTGCCATATAAGGTGTCTTGGTCAGCTGCCAGCCTCTCTTATACTCTTCATCCTCTACAAAGCGCTGCAGGGTTTGGATAACCTTGGCGCCCTTAGGCAGCAAAATCGGCAAGCCCTGTCCGATAATATCGCTGGTAGTAAAGAATTCCATTTCTCTGCCGAGCTTGTTGTGGTCACGCTTTTTGGCTTCTTCCAGCGCCTGCAGGTGCGCCTCCAGCTTCGAGGCTTTATCAAACGCCGTGCCGTAAATTCTCTGGAGCATCTTGTTGTGCTCATCGCCGCGCCAGTAAGCGCCGGTGGCGGAGGTGAGCTTAAAAGCTTTCACGCGCGAAGTGTCGGGCAGGTGGGGACCTGCGCACAGCTCGGTAAACTCGCCCTGCTTGTAGAACGAAATTTTTTCGCCCTTGCCGGCGTGTTCTTCGGTCAGCTCCACCTTATAGATTTCGCCCAAGTCCTGATAGTATTTCACCGCTTCCTGCGGCTCCATTTCAAAGCGCTCAAGCGGAAGATTCTCTTTGACAATTTTCTTCATTTCTTTCTCGATATTCTCGAGGTCTTCCGGCGTGAAGTTGTGCTCTAAATCGAAATCGTAATAGAAGCCGTCCGCAATCGCGGGGCCGATGGCAAGCTTTGCCTGCGGGAACAGGCGCTTAACTGCCTGCGCCATAATGTGCGAAGCCGTGTGGCGGAAGGTGTAGGCACCGAATTCATCTTCAAAAGTTAAGATGCTCAGCGCGCAGTCCTTCTCAATCGGGGTGCGCAAATCGCAATTTTCCCCATCAATGCTGGCAGCGCACGCAGCTTTGTAAAGCCCCATACCGAGCTCTTTGGCAATCTCGAGCGGTGTGATGCCGTTTTCATATTCTTTGACAACACCGCCTTTGAGCGTAATGTTTACCATATTCATTTCCCCCTTCTTTGAGTTAAGAGTTATTTAGTTATAAGTTTATAGTGAGTGTGCAGTTTGGAGAGTGGAGAGTGAAGCACGGTTCGCTGCGCGAACAGCCAACAGGCAACAGCCTACAGTCAACAGTAGCAAGTTCGGAAAACCGAACCACTATAATAATGCGAAGCGCCGCTTCGCCACCTTTAATTCCGGAGTCCGGATTTTTATTTGCGCAGGCAAATAAAAATCCCGAGGCTGATGCCTCGGGATGAAGTTTCCTCCACGGTTCCACCCGAATTGTACAGCGGGCAGCGCCTCTGTACCACTCAAATGACTCTTTAACGGAAGCCGCCCGGCATATCTTTTCAATATGCACTCGGAGAATGGTAGCTGTGGCAACGCAGCGAAACAACGCTTTGCCACCGGTAGCCGCACTGCACCCTTTCAGCTGACAGGTGCTCTCTGTAAATGCAACAGCCGTGCCTTTTCTCGTTTTGGGTTTTACAATAAAAACCCATCGCTTTTAAAACATTATAATAATACTAACACTTTAAGATAATGATGTCAACATTATTTTACTGTGATATACTTCACCTTCGACCAATTACTGTAGCTCTTTTGTTTGCCCACGGTTTTGTATGCCGCTACGCGCACATAGTAGCGCCTGCCGGATGCGAGGTTCCTGTAAATGACCGAAGTGTTCTTTCTCCCCGCAATCCATTTGGTCACGCGGTTCTTTTTAAAGTTCTTATCGGTGCTGTACTGGATACAATACCCGTCGCTGTAATTGACCTGGCTCCAAATAATTTTCAGTCTGCCTTTGGTTACGGTAATCAGCTTGCTGATTTGCGTGGCAGGTGTTTTGACCTTCACGGTAAGCATCTTATATTTGCCATTGCTTAAATAGCACTTGATTTTCACCGTGCCGACACTCTTGCCGGTCACCACGCCCTGTGCGGAAACAGTGGCAATTTTCGGGTTAGAGCATTTAAAGTATACCCTGTCCACTATACCGCTGGGTGTGAGCGTTGTCGTGATTTTTATGGTTTTGCCGACCTGGACATAGTCCGAACAGCTTGCCTCAATCGAGGTGGGACCTGTCGGCTGCTTAATGCTGCCGAAATAGGCATAATTACAGTTTTTACAAGTGTATTTGGTATAGCCGATTTTCACGGAAGTGGGTGAAACCACCTTCTTGGTGTACTGATGCCCTTTGGCAGTCTGGAACATCCCGTAATACACATCACTGCAGCGCGCACACTTGTAATAGGTGTAGCCTGAAACGGTGCAGGTTGCCGCGTGCACAATGGTGTCATACTGATGCCCGTATGCCGGCAGCCGGTCGCTGATATAGGTGTTGCCGCAGCGGGAACACACATTGGTGGTGTAGCCTTCCTGCGTGCAGGTTCTCTCTTTAACAGTGCTTTTATACTCGTGCCCCAACGCAGGGGTAAAGCGCGCCTTCAGTATCTCCTCACAGCGCGTGCAGTAGGTAATGAACGCTCCGCCCGCAACGCAGGAAGAAGCAATTTCTCTTTCTTGATAATTGTGCCCCAAAGCCGGCAACACTTCATCAAATTCTTCCCCGCAGCGCGTGCAAATACCGGCAGCTTCACCGGGTTCGGTACAGGTGGGTTCGGTGTATTTGGTGTAGGAGTCGCTGGTGTGCCCGAGCGCCGGAATTTCCACATCCATATCGATTAACTCGCCGCAGCGGTCGCAGATAATATCCTTGTAGCCGATGTCGGTGCAGGTGGGTTCTTCCCAAACATCATCAACCGGTTTGTGCCCCAGCGGTCCCACGCTTTCGGTTCTCTCCTGCGAACAAACGACACAGGTATAAAGCGCTTCTCCGCCGACTGTGCAATCCGGCTCCTGCCCCGGTACATAACCGGCGAATTCAAAGCGGTGGTCTACCACTTCGACCGTAAATGTAGCGGAGCGCGTGATACCGCTGTCGGTATACGATGCGGTAATGGTTTTGGTGCCGAGCGAAGAAGAATCCAGCGCGGAAAGCTTGTAGCCGCTTGTCAGGGTTTTGGTAATGCCGTTGGAATACAGAGCGCTTACCACCAAACCTGCCGAATCTAAGGAAGTACCTAAGCAGTACTCGGTTTTAGCCGGAGGTGCGGTGATGACAACGCTTGACAGCGTGCTGTCCATCAATTCATATTCGATATTATAGGTTTCGCAATAGGTCACCGCATAAGAATCGGAATAGCAGTACGCCACGAAATTCGGTGCTGTCGCTTCAAAGGCATCCACACCGATATAGGTGACGGATTTCGGAATAATCAGGCTTGTCAGTGCCTTATCATCCTGAAAAGCTTCTTTGCCGATATAGGTGACGGTGTCGGGAATGTTGATGGTTTTGAGCTTATTAATGTTACCAAAGGCGTTGTTGCCGATATAGGTGACCGCACCGAGAATTTTAATGGTTTCCACATTAAAGGCACCGATAAATGCCAAATCGCTGATTGCCACCATGCCGGTACCGACCGTGATGCTTTTGAGGTTGATAGCGCCGTCAAACGCATAGTGTTCCACACTCTTGACAGAGTTGGGCACAACAAAGGAGGTGTCGGTTTTGGCAACGGGGTAAGAATAAATCACGGTGCCGTCTTTACTGTAGAGCACACCGTTCACGCTCTTAAAATACGGGTTCGAGTTGGAAACATTGATGCTCGCAAGCTTCGGTGTTTCACTAAAGACATTGGTGCCGAATTCCTTTAAACCCGACCCAAAGGTAACACTGGTCAGCTTGGAACATTTTTCAAAGGCAATATCGCCCACTCTTGTCACAGAGTTGGGAATGACCACGCTCGAAAGCGAACATTGCGAAAAACAAACATCCTCAATTTGTGTGACAGGATACGCACCGATTTTAGAGGGCACGGTAAAACTGCCCGTGTCCGATTTTTTCTTGTATTCCACAAGTGTCGCCTTGCCGCCGGAAATATAGTATTCATACTTGCCATCCGGACTGGTATCGGCAAAAGCGGGAAATGCCGTTAAGTTCACAGCAGATAACAGCATCAATATACATAAAAACAGGGATACAGCTTTTTTCATATCTCTCACCCTTTCTGTGCCGCAAAGGCTTGGGTTAAATTATTCAGACTATTTCATTCTAATTATAATAATTTGTAAAATGAAATGCAATGGAAAAAATAGATAAAAAAAACGAAGTGTCTTGCGGCAGTTCGACAAATAAGGATTTGGCGAGCTGTTTGCTCGCCAAACCTTATTTGTTAGTTTTCAGTTTTCAGCTTTCAGTTTTCAGTTTCACCCACCGCGCGCTATGCGCGCACCGCCCTTGATAGGGCGGTTTCATAAAATGCAAGGCGTAGCCTTGCGACTGAACACTAAACACTGAACACTGAACACTCAAATA
>JAFRLX010000002.1 GCA_017430965.1 Clostridia bacterium
GGTGAAGTTCTGCGAGAACACGGGCGTCAAGGTTGAGGCTGGCGGACGCTTTGAGTTGCTTGGATCGCTTGACGAGAACGTTTACATGACGCTGGCGAACGACGACACGGTTGGCGGCGATACGGACAAGGACGAGGATCGCGTGTGGGCGGAAGGCGCGTCAACCTATTTGATTTCGGTTGTTTCCGGCGGCACATTCACGGACATAAACTCCGTCATTCGCGGCACGACTGTCGGCTTGTTTGGCTATGCCAGCGTGAACGCCAAGACCGTGGTGGATGCGACGGAGGGCAAGATACGCATCCCCGTGTTCGTCAACGGTTCGCGCATGACGCAGTTCTCCGTTGACTGGAAGACGTCCGACGGCCTCACGGGACAACTGATTTGGGGCAAAACCAGCGAGGGGACGAAGTGGGTCACGCTTGATGTCGCCGACTGCTCCGAGAAGTTCTCTTTCGAGCTGTGCGAGAGCCGGGGCATCAACATCGACGGCGCGGCAAAGGCGTCCGAGGTCACTGTATTCCGCAACACGACGCCGTTGGCGGTCTGCGCTGAGTCGGAGTCGAGTGCGGCGGTCCGTTTCGAAAATCGTGCGGACGATACGTTCGGCAAGGCGCTCTGCTTCGGTACCGAATGGAAGAGTGTGGACGGCGAAACGCGGGCCGAGGAATGGGACACGACGAAGGTTGCCGATGGGTGGCAGGATGGTTTGATGGTCTTGAATGATCCTTCCGTTGCCGTTGAAGGCGGGCGGCTGTTCCCGTCCTACGAGGTCGTGAACTCGAATGGCGTTGATGTGACGAATTGGAACTACACAGCCAGCTGGGCGAACGACAAGGTTCATGTCGTTCGCAACTGGGTGGTCGTGCCGAACGGGATGACGCTCTCCATCGCCGCAGGAACGGTGGTGAAGTTCGCGGAGTTCACCGGATTTAAGGTCGAGTCCGGCGGACGGCTCTTGGTCGAGGGGACGGTCGACTCTCCGGTCGTGTACACGGCGGTTGCGGATGACACCATCGGCGGCGACACGGACAAGCGAGAGAAAGAGCCGCAGTACGGCGACTATTCGGTTGACATCATACCCGGCGGCACTTACAGCGACAGGAACTGCGCCGTCCGCTATGCGACATTCTCCAATCTCGGGACGGCGACCTTGCCTGCGGCTGCGGTGGCGAACGAGAAGGACGAGGTGGTTCGCGTGCCGCTGTTCATCAGCACTTCGCGCACGACGGCGTTCTGCGTAGATTGGCGCGTAGCGTCCGGCACTTACGCCACTCAGGGGCGCGTGAACTGGTGTGATATCTTTTTTAGCGTTTCATTCGCTCATTTCAGTCTGCTGACTGACCGTTGTACAATTTACTGTACGATTAAAGTTTGCTAAAACTTAAAAAAATTTCAGGTTCCTTTTTTCTTGTCACTGTTTAATTTTCAAGGTCCATGTACACTCAAAAGGGCAGACCCCTTTCGTAAGAGTGCTTGACTATTATATCACAATGAAAGCAAATGTCAACAACTTTTTTGATTTTTTTCGCCATTCTTTACACGGCGCCGTGTGTTTCTTCTCGACGCTCTGTTTTTTCGTTAACAACATACAGTGTTTGGCTCTCTTTTGTCCCTATATATTGTTATTGTTTTTCCAAATAGATTTTTTTAATAATTTACAAAAAAATAACCGCAAAGAATGTCCTTTGCGGTTATCTGAATCTTTATGGTTCCGAAGAAGCTACGCAAGCACATAGATTGTGACGTTTCTCACGCCCCAGGCTTCACACTCTTCTTCACTGTTCATATACAAATCGGCGATTCTGCCCATGCCGGTGGTTCCCCAGCCGCAATCTGCTGCCACACAGTAGCCATAGCCTGTTACATAAAGCTTTGTGCCGTACGGAATCACACTGGGGTTCACGCCGATTCTGCCGACACCCACAGTCATGCCGCTGGCAGTCAGGCTTCCGGGCGGCTCATAATAAGCCGATGCCTCGCCTTCATACTTTTCCGTGTATTCGAAATCCAAGTCATCATTTTTCTTGGCCTTGGATTTGCTTTTGCTTTTACTTTTAGCGGGCGTTTTTTCTTTTGCAGCGGTTCCCTTCGTGCCGACCTTTACTACCTGGTCTACCGGCGCTTTAACGATTGTTTTGTCCACAAGCTCTTTGCTGACTGCTTTGCCGTTTTCATAACGCACTTTGTAGGTAACTTCCGCTTCACCGTCTTTCCCCTCGCTAACCACTTTTTTGGTGCCTTTTGAAAGAGAAGCATCTTTTTTGGTTTTGACCTGGAAGGAAACGGTTTGCTTTTCTTTTTGCTCTTTGAAAGTAACGCGGGTCACTTCGATGGTTCCGCCGTTTGCCAAAACGGTTTTCAACGCCGGCTTCACGGTATCGTGCTTGCCGAGTGTGACCTGATTTTCCTTCAGCAACTGTGCCACTGTTTTGTTGCTGGTCTTAATTTTGACACTTTTGCCGCCGACCACGAGTGTTCCGTTTCCGGCTTTAAACAAAGTGATTCTGTCTCCGTCTTTGACAATTTCAAAATCTGCCGGCTCCACCACATCGCCATCTTCCAGCTGCTTGCCTAAATACTGCAACACATCGCCGACAGTTCTGGCAGGCAGGGTGACGCGCCATGCATCTTTCCCGGCATCGCTGAAAATTACACTCATTTCTCTCTTAATCACCAGCACGGCATTCTCTTTGGAAAATTGGGAAGAATCCAACACGTCGTACTGACCGAGCGTAAATCCGTTGTCTTCGATTATCTTTTTCGGGTCTTTTTCATTGGTTGTCACTTTTAAGGAAGTGGAACCATCTAAAATCGTGACCTCTTTCGGAATGTTCGCAACGGCAAACACAGCCAATGCCGCAACGGCAATCAGGGCTGCCAAAACAAAAACAACAATTCTTTTGCTCTTTTTGCTTTTGCGCGATGTTCCGTTTTGTTTGTTATCCATAAGCTCTCCTTTTGTGAATTGAGGGTTGGTTCCCTCGGATGCCTATTTCGTTTCGCACACATTATAGCGGAATGAATGAGTAAAATCAAATCAAAGATTGTGCCGATTTTTGTGCAGATTGCACAATAAACAATGCTTTGTGCCACAAAATAGGCAATTCAAAAAAATCTCATCCCCCAAATATGGTCAAAACTTTTGGTAAAAATTGCAGAAAAGTTACAAGGTTACAATCATTTGTAACTTTTTTGTAACTGATTGGCGTTGTTCCTGTATTGGCGCGATTTGTAAAAACGCCGCTTTTGTAACCTTTTTGCCTGCTTTTTCGCCGTTTTGCATGCCGATGTCCTTCTTTTTTGCTTTGCGCTGCCGGAGTGGACTTGCCCCTTCTTAATAGAGTATAGTCTGTTCTGAAACGATTATGCGCTCTTTGCCTGCAATTGCCGCTTTACCCCTTCACGTAATAAAAGCTGCCCTGAGGGATTCCTCAGGACAGCTTTTACTATAAATATATATTATAATATTAAAACCATATTATATGCTAAACTCATTTGCGTTTTTTACCTTTTTTGTCATCTCCGAAAACATCGCGATTGCGTTTCCTGACACTGTCGGAAACCGATGTTAATATCACCACCGCTACAAAACCGCACGTGGCTGCCGTAATAGCAGCGGGGATTTGATTGGAAATAAACAACATCACAGCCGAAACAGCCGCTCCCACCAAAACGATGAGTGCCGCTACCATAATCGCAATCACTATTTTTTTGACATCCGCGCGCTTTTTAATCGGCTGCACATCATCCTCCACACCTAAACAGTGCGGGCAAAACTGAAAACCTGCCACCTTCGTGGGCTCAACATCGTTTGAATAGGTGTTTTTACACTTATCACATTTCCAACTCAAGATTATTCTCCTAACTGTTCATCCAACTGTTCTAATTGCGGGGCGTATTTCTTTCTAAGTGTTTCATACACCCCTTCCAAGATGCGGCTGTCACTGACCGGAACAAACGAATCATATTCTTTACTGACATTGTCATACTGCATAATAATGACTTCGTCATCGTCATTTTCCAGGGGCAAAAACAGCGCATACTCCTTGCCTTCAAAGGTCGCGGAATCAATATATTCTATTTCAATTTCATTGCCGGCATCATCACACAAAACAATGACTTTATTGATATCGTAATTCATACACACCTCTGTTTTTTTATTGCCCTCATTTTACCACATCTTGCGCGACTCTTGCAAGAGCCTTGTAAGAAATAAACACACTTTTTCCCTCTTTTTGGGTGATAATGCCGCTCCGGCAAGCAAAAAGAGAGGAGTTTTCATCCATAATGTCATTGCCGTAAAACACGGCGGTCTGCTTGCCCTTGGTGTCCGTGACAACAATTTTCTGCACCTTATAGTCTTTTCCCTCTTTGTTGGGCTCTTTACCGATATAGACAATGCTGTCGCCCGCAACATCCACGGCATACAACTTTTTAAAGTCTCCGGGCGGATTGTACTGCTTGGCGCTTTTCAAATAGATTAATGAACCATCGCTCTTCTTGAGGGCATAGTCGCCCAAAAGTCGATAATCGCTCGCGAAACTGCCTTCAAAAGTTCCGAGGCTCTTGGTTTGGCTTTCCTGCGTGCAGAGCAATTCCCACGCGCTTTTTTTGTCTTTAATCTGCCAAGAAACACCGTTTTCATATGCGGCGTAATGCGCCGAGACTTTCTCTGCCACGGTGGTTGTTTGCCCATTTCGTGTGCACAACAAATCAAACAGCTGTGCGCTTGCGGTGCGGTTGTACTTCTTCCCGCTCAGGGTGAGCATGCCCTCGCTTTGAGAAAACATCATTGTCGCTGTGGCGCAAGCCCAGTCCGTGCGCAGTTTGCCGCTCTGCTCCGTCATGCGATTGCCTTGGTCAAACAGGTATTCGCACCCGCCGGATTCGCTTACGGCAAACAGCTCAGAATACAGGCGTTCATCGGCATTTTTATCATTTTGCGCCGTATCCAGCGCCAACAAATACGGGGCAGAGGAAATCCCGGCTTCCGGCATGTCCGATAACAGGGCGAACACATCGTTATAAACTCCATCATCCGCATGCCAAATGCCCA
Source organism: Clostridia bacterium (assembly GCA_017430965.1). GTDB lineage: Bacteria > Bacillota > Clostridia > Oscillospirales > Acutalibacteraceae > RUG714. The sequence continues at coordinate 5,060 of JAFRLX010000002.1, forward strand.
CGCCAAAACGGGTCTTTCCGATTTCCACCACCGGTATTTCGAGCTGCACGGAAGTGCCGGCAACTGTCGGGTTCAGTTGCAGGGTTTCAACCGGCTGCTGTTCTTCACATTTGTCTTTATCGACATAATAATACTTGGTCGGCGACAGGGAATAAAACAGCCCGTCGATATGTGTACTGTAAAGCTTTTGCCGGATTTGCGCAGCCTGCTGCCAATACGCATCATCAATGAATGTATACGCATCGGTGGGTTGCGGTGCGGTCGTTTGTTCTCGGTCCCGCTTTGAAAGCACGCGCATCCCGACAACAATGAGAATGACTGCAATCACAGCAAATAAACCTGTAAAAATGTATCTTTTTTTCATGCAAACTTCATTCCTTTTTTTGTTATTCCTATTATAGTGATAATCGGCGCATATTTCAACCTGATTTTGGCAAAATATATTTGAAATGAAACGAAAGGTGATACAAATGCAAGCAAATTACAAAAAGATTTTTGCCGCGGCGGCGGTTATCCTGATTATTGCTCTTGCCGCCTTGCCGATTGTCAGCGCCAGAAAAAGTGTTCCGACACTCTCCCGCTACGGTTCTACAGGTACGGAAGTGAAAAACATTCAAAATGTGCTCAAGCGGCTCGGCTATTATACCGGCTCGGTCGACGGCATCTACGGTTCTGCCACAAAGAGCGCCGTTACCCGCTTTCAACGCGATTGCGGGCTGACACAGGACGGCATATGCGGTCCGGTGACACTGCTGTACTTGGGTTTGGATACGGGCAGCAGCTCTTCCGCAAGCGGTAAATACTCCTCCGGTGATGTGGCACTGCTGGCAAAAGTAATCTCCGCGGAAGCGAGAGGGGAACCCTATGAGGGGCAGGTTGCCGTCGGCGCAGTCGTTCTCAACAGAGTTGCTCACCCTTCTTTTCCCAACTCGGTTTCCGGTGTTGTCTACCAATCGGGAGCTTTTTCGGCAGTCACGGATTCCAACTGGTCTGCCGCAGTAACCGCCAGCGCCAAGCGCGCGGCGCAGGATGCCATTAACGGCTGGGACCCGAGCGGCGGTGCCATTTACTATTACAACCCCGCTAAAACCAGCAACCAATGGATTCGCACGCGACCGGTGATAACCGTCATCGGCAACCACGTGTTTGCAAAATAAGCACAAGCAAACTCACAAAACCGCAAAAGCCGCCTCTCCCTATCAGGCGGCTTTTTGTGCACAGCTGTTTTGCCTTGACAAATGAATAACACAATAATATAATAATTAATAACATTTTTATTAGGAGTTATTCATTATGAAGCACATTTTAACACTCAACAAAATTTCACCTGTCGGCTTAAACCGATTTGATAAAAACGACTATGTCTGCGGCGATGTGGAGCAGCCGGATGCCATTATTGTGCGCTCCGCTTCCATGCACGAGATGGATATTCCCGCTTCGGTTGCAGGCATTGCAAGAGCCGGTGCCGGCACCAATAATATTCCGATTGAGCGCTGCTCCGAGCAAGGCATTGTGGTCTTCAACACCCCCGGTGCGAATGCGAACGCAGTCAAAGAGCTTGTCATTTGCGGCTTATTTCTTTCTTCCCGAAAAATTGTGCAGGGCGCTGCCTGGGCACAAACTTTAAAGGGGAAAGGCGACGAAGTCGGCAAGCTGGTCGAAAAAGGCAAGAGCCAATTTGCCGGCAATGAGATTTTAGGCAAAACCTTGGGCTTAATCGGCTTGGGCGCGATTGGCAGAAAAGTTGCCGAAGCCGCCTACGCCTTAGGCATGAAGGTAATCGGCTTTGATTCCTTCCTCCCCGAAGGAACAGAGATTGACGGCGTGGAAATTGTCAAGGATGTCAATGAACTCTATGAAAAGAGTGATTACATTTCTTTACACCTCCCGCTCAATGATTCCACCAAAGGCATGATCAATGCCGATGTGTTTGCGCGCTGCAAGCAGAGCGTGAAACTGCTCAACTTTGCGCGCGGCGGTATTGTGGATAGCGATGCGCTGATTGCCGCACTTGCTTCCGGTAAAGTGAGCGCTTATGTGATTGACTTCCCGGATGATTCTATTTTAGGCGTGGAGGGCGTGATTGCCATTCCTCACTTGGGTGCCTCCAGTGCGGAAAGCGAAGAAAACTGCGCCGCAATGGCAGCCGACCAGTTGATTGACTTGTTGGAAACCGGTTCTATTAAGAACAGTGTGAATATGAGCCCGGTTGCTTTGGAAAAAGGTCAAAAAACCTGCGTGTTCTGTAAAGAAAGCGCTGCAAAAGCAGTCCGCAACGCCGGCAAAGTGCTCGGCGAAGGCGCAAAGGGCGGCTATTGCTACATCGCCCTCGAGGGTAAGGTTGCCGTGACCGGTGAAGGTATTTTAAAAGTACGGGAGCTGTAAGATGGAGAAAAAGAAAAAAATCCTTATCATCGCCTTAGTGGTTTGCCTGGTGCTGGCAGCCGGCAGTATTACCGCTGCCCTCTTAATGAAAAACCGCTCTAAGCAGGCAACCACCTCTACTGCAAGTTCGGCAAACGCTTCCCAAGCCGACAAAGATACTAATGCAAGCAGCACCACGGTTTCTCAAGAGGATGCCAAGGGCATTGAATATGTCAAAGACGCTTACAAAGAGGAATACCAATCCATTGCCTCTTCCGGCATTAAAGGCGAGCCGGACAGCAAAGTCAAAGCCTGTTTCTTCAACAAAGCAAAGGAAGCTTCTCCCGAGCTGAAAATGAAAAACTTTGACCTGCTCAAGGTGTATGAGGGCTTCCGCATTTATGATACCACCGGCACCACAAATGCAGAAGGCACACAACACTTTCTTCTCTTGGTATACTGTGAAAGCGGCAAAGCCGTTATCGTGCACTACGAAGAATATGCCGAAACTGAGGAAAGGGCAAAGCTGCTCACGGACTATATTCAAGAATTTGATAAGGACTATGAGCGCTATGCCAAGCAGGCAAAGTCACTTGACGGTGAGTATATCTTATACGAATAAAGAAAAGGGTCCTTTTTCTTATTCGTTAGTGTTCCGTGTTCCGTTTTCGGTTTTCAGTGATAACACGCAAAAAAAGTAAAGCCTTATTGGAGTGCTCCGATAAGGCTTTGTTTTTATAATACTTTATAATACTTTTGACAAAAAGTCTTGTAATCTTGGGTCCTGCGGATGGTCAAAAATCTGCTCGGGGGTGCCCTGTTCGAGCACCTTGCCGCCATCCATAAAGACCACTCTTGTCGCCACTTCGCGGGCAAAGCCCATTTCGTGGGTCACCACGACCATGGTCATGCCTTTTTGGGCAAGTTTCTTCATAACATCGAGCACTTCGCCGACCATTTCCGGGTCAAGTGCCGAAGTCGGTTCATCAAAGAGCATCACTTCCGGGTCCATGCACAGCGCGCGCACGATTGCGACCCTCTGCTTTTGACCGCCGGAAAGCTGGCTCGGGTAAGCATCCGCCCTGTCACCGAGGTCGACTCTTTCGAGCATCTCCATGGCATAGGCTTCTGCCTCTTCCTTCTTTTTGCCCAACAACTTGATGGGTGCAATGGTCAGGTTTTTGAGCACATTCATATTCGGGAACAAATTGAAATGCTGGAACACCATGCCCATTTTTTGGCGATGCTTATTTATGTCAATTTTCGGGTTGGCTAAATCCTCGCCGTCAAAAATAATGCTGCCGGCAGTCGGGATTTCCAACAGGTTGAGAGAGCGCAGCATAGTCGATTTGCCGGAACCGGAGGGGCCGATGATAACCACCACTTCGCCCTTGTCGATTTCCAAATCAATGCCGTCAAGCGCTTTGACTTCTTCGCCCTTATAGTATTTCTTTAAGCCTTTTACATCAATCAAACAATTAGCGTTCACTCTTGCGCAACCTCCTCTCCACTTTTCCGACAAGTGCGGTCAAAATCAATACGGTAATGAGGTAAATAATCGCAACGATTCCCAAGGGGATGAAGTATTCATAAATTCTTCCGCCGATGATATTACCTGTTTTGGTCAACTCAATTACACCGACATAACCGGCGACGGAGGTTTCTTTTAAGAGCGCAATAAACTCATTGAGCAGTGTCGGCAAAACCGCCTTAAACATCTGCGGGATAATGATATAACGCATGGTCTGGAAGTAATTGAAACCGATGCTTCTGCCGGCTTCAAACTGCCCCTGGTCAACCGACATAATGCCGGCTCTGAAGATTTCGGCAACATAGGCAGCGGAATTAATACCGAATGCCACAATACCGACCAAAACGCCGTTGCTCGAGGAAGCAAACACGACAAAATACATAATCATCAACTGTACCACAACCGGTGTGCCTCTGATGACAGTCAAATACACCTTGCAAATCCAGTTGACAACGGATAAAATGACATACCCGATGCCACCTTTTAACTGCATGGTTTCTTTGTTTTTGTCAAAGGAGGTTCTGATAGCGGCAATGATGATACCGATAATTAAACCGACAACCAAAGCGCCGCCGGTGATTTTTAAGGTGTTGATAAAACCGGTAATATACATCATGTACCGGTCATCCGTCAACAACGTGCGCTTTAGTTCATTAACAATCCATAAATCCGAAAAATTCATCTCTTTCCTTTCACACAAATTAGGGCGGATGAACTCCGCCCTAACAATTGGTTTGCTTCTTTTTTAATTAGTCAGCCTTAATATATTTGTCAATAATGGTCTTAACAGTGCCATCGGCAATGAGTTCTTCCAATGCGGTGTTGACCTTCTTTGTCAATTCCGGATTTTCTTTATTGAAGCAGATTGCATACTCTTCTTCAATATAAGAGGTTTCCAAAATCTTAAGGCCTGCGTTAGCTTTGACATAGTTCTTTGCGGGCTCGTTGTCGATAACAACGCAATCCACTTTACCGGCTACGAGTGCCTGTGTTGCCATTGCGCCGTTGTCAAACTTTGTGATGTTCTCTTCACCGAAATCGCCTGAAGCATAAATGTCGCCGGTAGTAGAAGTCTGCACACCAATCTTCTTGCCCTTGAGGTCATCCTTGCTCTTAATGTCAGAGCCTTCCTTAACGATAATAACCTGTACGCCCTTTGCATAAGAAGTGGAGAAGTCTACGCTCTCTTTCCTCTCATCGGTGACGGTCATGCCTGCCATACCCATATCGTACTTCTTAGCCTGTACGCCGGGGATGATGGAGTCAAACTGCACATCTTCAATCTTCAGTTCCATGCCGAGCTTGTCTGCAATGGCCTGTGCAATCTCTGCATCGATACCGACAATCTTGTCGCCCTGGTGGAACTCATACGGCGGGAATTCCGCGTTGGTTGCCATAACGAGTGTTTCTTTTTCTGTTGTGGTGGCTTCTGTTGCTGCAGTGGTGGTTTCTTTGCTGTCATCCTTCGAGCAGGCTGCAAACGCTGCAACCATACTCAAAGTGAGTACTACTGCAAGTGCAATACATAAAAACTTTTTCATAAACCTTTTCCTCCTAAAAATTAGAATTGTTTTTAGATTGTGAGGGTATCATAGCACACAATGAATAAAAATGCAAGCATTATTCATAAATTTTTTCAAAAAATTGCATTTTTATGCGATTTTTACGACTGTTTTGTATATTTTTTCGCATATTCTATGAATATTTTTTCAAAATCGCGCAAATTGTCATAGCTTTTGAGGATGATACCGAGGTCTCTGGAAAGCGGCGGATTAATAGGCTTGGCAATAAAATGGTAGTTTTTATTCTTTATGACAAGAGAAGAAAGGATGCTGATGCCCAATCCCGCCTCAACCATTTTTAAAATCACTTCATCATCCACAGCGGTCGGGCGCAGTATCGGCTCAATGCCGTATTGGCTGAGCGCCCGCATAATGTCCTTTTCAAAACCGAAACAGGGCATAATTACTTTTTCTCCCTCAAAGAGTTGAATGTCAAAGTGCTCTGCGCTGTTTTCATACTCTTCGGGTAAGACTGCCACCAGCGGGTCGTCATTTAAATGAATGAATGCGGTCTGCGCATCCTGCTGATTGCTGGCAAAGGCGAAATCCACCAAACCGTCTTTCACCCAAGAATAGTTTTGCTCTATCGTTCCTCCGCGAATTTCCACATTAATATCCGGATACTCTCGGTTAAACTCTTTGATAATCGGCAGCACCCACGCAATGGAAACCGATGTGCTGGAACCGATGGTAATGGTTTTCTTTGAGCTTTCTTTAATGTAATTAATTTTATTTTGCAGGCGGCGACTGCTTTCCACGAGATTCTTTATGTCTTCTAACAGCTTTTCTCCCTTCGGTGTAAGCTGCACGCCGTTAAAATTGCGGCTCAAAACCGAAAAACCGATTTCCTTTTCAAGGCTGTTCATCATATGTGTCAGCCCGGATTGTGTAATCCCGAGCTTATCCGCCGCTTTGGAAAAAGAGCCTAACTCCACCGAAAGCAATAATGCCTCATACTTTTTGTTATCCATATCTATTAATCCTTCTTTTTCATCCATTACATTTTTTCACCATATGATAAAGTGTAATAGGTGTTGTGGATTATATTATATCAAAACCGTAAAAAAAGCAAGCTTTTCGAGGAAAAAGCTGCCGTTTTTGTATCAAACCACCGCAAAAACAGCGAAAGAATGGAGAAAAAGTTGCATGTTTTTGCATTTTTTTATGTACTTTTCAGTTTTTTTCTGTTATGATAGTATTCTCATTAACCCGCAAAAGAGGTGACAATTGTGAAAGAAGACTATTCTGTAGTTCCGGAACAAGTCAAAATGCTTGTAAAAAAATCCCTTGGCGTCAATACAATCGAAAAAGAATTGTATTCCCGCTACAAAGTCAATCGCGGCTTGCGTGATGAAAACGGTGTGGGCGTTTTAACCGGCTTAACCGAAATCAGTGAAGTTTGTGCGAAGGATGAAGACGGCAACCCGGTAGACGGTCAGCTGTTCTACCGCGGCTATAATGTCAAAGAACTGGCTGCCGGTTTGATTGAAGACAAACGCTTCGGCTTTGAAGAAATCACCTTCCTGTTGCTGTTTGGCGAATTACCGAACAAACAGGAGCTGAGCGATTTTCAACAGCTGCTGGCTCGCTTCCGCAAGCTTCCTAACTCCTTTGTGCGCGATATTATCATGAAGGCACCCAGCCGAGACATTATGAACAGTATGGCGCGCTCCGTATTGACCTTATATTCTTATGATACCAATGCGGATGATACTTCTTTGGACAATGTCATGCGCCAGTGCCTGCAGTTAATCACCCTCTTTCCGCAATTGGCGCTCAATTCCTACCAAGCGTACGATTACTATATCAAAGAAAAAAATGCCTTCTTTATTCACCACCCCTTACCGGAACTTTCTACTGCCGAAAATGTATTATATATGCTCAGGCAAAACGGTGAATACAGTGACTTGGAAGCGCGCATTTTAGATTTGTCTCTTCTCATCCATGCCGAGCACGGCGGTGGTAATAACTCCTCTTTTACCACCCATGTGGTAACCTCCTCCGGCACGGATACCTATTCTGCCATTGCTGCTGCATTAGGTTCTTTAAAAGGACCAAAGCACGGCGGTGCAAATATTCGCGTTTGCCATATGTTCGAAGATATGAAGCAACAGGTTAAGGATTGGCGAGATGATGACGAGGTCTGTGCCTATTTAACAAAACTCTTACACAAAGAAGCCTTTGACCATTCCGGTTTGATTTATGGTATCGGGCATGCGATTTATTCCAAATCCGACCCGAGAGCGGAAATTTTCAAAAGCTTCGTAGAACGGCTTGCCGCCGAAAAAGGGAAAAAGGAAGAATATGCTCTTTACGCCTCGGTTGAGCGCCTTGCTCCGGTTGTGATAGCAAAGGAGCGCAATATGTTTAAGGGCGTGAGCGCAAATGTGGACTTTTACAGCGGTTTTGTATACCAAATGCTGGGAATTCCCGAAGAGTTGTTTACTCCGCTCTTTGCCATTTCCCGCATTTCCGGCTGGAGTGCCCACCGCATGGAAGAGCTCATCAACGGCAATAAAATCATTCGCCCCGCCTATAAAGCGGTGTTGCCGCGCCGAGACTATATTCCTTTGGAAAAGCGGTAATGCTCTTTTCGCAGAGTGTTTTTGCGTTGCAGTTTCATCCGCCTAAGTGATTAAATGATTGAGCAAAAACGACTGTGCGCCCTGAAACCACAGACTTTTTGTCAGAATAAAGCAAAATAGCTGCTTCAGGCTCGGTGCCTAAAGCGGCTGTTTTTATGTCTGCTTTTTTATTCGGCAGTGCCGTTTTTTGCCTGTTTTCCTATTCATCCAGCCGAAAAACTACCAAAAATGACAATAAAACTGCAAGTTTTGACATTTTTTAACCAAAACATTTTTTCTGTGCTATAATGCATAGCGTAGTCAGCAAGCGCACTTTTGTGCAAACGGTTTTAACCGACTTCTTGATTTTTCTTGGTTTTTCTTGGTTTATTTTAGCTTTAAAATATTGCTATTCCCTGTTTTTTATGCTATGATAACTATATGGATTGTCAAGTTTTGCATTTCTTTGTCGCTTTTGCTGCAAACGAATCGTAAAAACTCCGGTCAAACGGTGTTCATATATGCAAATGTGCCTTGCATTTGTTTAATATTTCATTAAAAGGAGATTATGAAATGAAGAAAACAAAAAAGCTGCTTGCATTAGTCATTGCAGTCGTACTCATTTTTGCAAATATCATTCCCGTATTTGCATTTGATGCCTCTTCCAGAGAGGGTGTCGCCATTATCCAGTTATGGTTCCAGGGAAAATCCGGCAAAAAGCAAACCAACGAATTTGAAGAAATGTTTGCTTGGGGCACCTGCTTCTTTGTTGGTGAAAAAGGAAAAGACCCGCAGTATCTGATTACCAACTTCCATGTTGTTTCAGACTACTATGAAAGCGGTGCCGGCAAACTCGGCTGGTACACCTTCACGCTCAACGGTGAGGAAGTTTATGCCTACGGTAGAGCAAAAATGCGCGTTTACTATGATTCAAAAACTTATGATGAAGCATATCCGGTTGAAGTCAACAAGACCGATGATGTGGCAGTTTTCAAATTAGACAAGCCCACTTCCAAAAGAAAGCCGCTTACTCTGCAATCTCCGAAAGAAGATATGGTCGGTTCCACCTGTTATGCCGTCGGCTTCCCGGGTTTGAGTGAAAACACCTTTGCCGACTCCACGAGCATGTGGTCTGCAACCGATGCAACCGTTACCAAAGGCGCTATCAGCAGACTGCTGACAACGGAAGGTACCGGTACCAGAAACATTCAAATTGACTGTGATATTAAGCACGGTAATTCCGGCGGTCCCTTAATGACCGAAACCAGCAACGTTATCGGCATCAACACTTGGGGAACAACCGATTCCTCCAACGGCGACGTTGAAGAAGTTAACTATGCGATTAATATTGATACTGCCATCACTTTGCTCAAGAGAAACGGCATTGAATATGATGATGCGGACAAGGTTGTGACAACAACAAAGGCTCCCACACCCGATGATAACAAAAAAAAGAACGACGAGTCCAAGCTTTCCACCGCTGCGATTATCGGCATCGTAGCTGCCGTGGTTGTCGCTGCAGCTGCTGTTGTGGTCGTGATTGTTGTGCTCTCCAAGAAGGGCAAATCTTCCAACGCTCCCGCAGCAAGTCCTGCACAGCAAGGCGGTGCTGTCAGCAGACCGCCTGCAGGCTCCGAAGGCACCACGCTCTTAAGCGGCAATATGAACACGGTGGCAAACAGTGGCGCTTGCTTAATCAACCTTTCGACCAATGAAAGAGTTGCGATTACAAAGCCTTACTTTAAGATTGGTAAGGATGCAAGCAGAGTGGACTACTGTGTGAAGAATCCTGCCGTTTCCCGCTTCCACGCTTCTATTGTGACAAAGGGCAATCAGTATTACCTGATTGATAATGCGACCACCAACCACACCTATGTCAACGGCAGTATGATTTCCCCGAATGTTGAAATCAGAATCTTTAACGGTGCTAAGATTACCTTGGCTGATGAAAAATTTGAATTTAGAATTTAGTCGTTAGGATTTCGTAAAGCGGCTGTCTCAACACCTTGGTTGAGACAGCCCTTTTTTCTTTTCCGGGCGTTAGTGCTGCGACATCGGTCTGCTTCGTTCACGCTTGAGACTATAATGTGCACCGGTAAGCCGCGCAAACAACCGCAAAAGAATAAAAGGGGCTTCATCGCCCCTTTTATCTTTTTTGCCATTTTATTTACTGAAGAACACTTTTATGACATGTGCTTTGTGAACGTTTTTGAATGTGTAGGCATTGGTGAGCCGCACCTTCTTACCGTCCACAACAATGCATTTGATTTTGTAGCCGGCTGTCGGGATCATTTTTACCGTGTAGGAGGCGCCGCACTTGACAATAGTGCTTTTGCTTACTGCGCCGCTGCCGGCTTTCCTGACAATGATTCTATAGGTGTAAATCGTTTTGTTAAGCGCTGCAACAAACTTGCTGCAAATGGTCGCCACTTGCTCGGAGGTCGTTGCCGCCAAAATTTTTTTGACACCGGCAAGATAATAGGCTTTTACTTTGCTTTGGTTGAACTTTTTGTTGCCGACATATGCTCTGAGCACGGTAACGGCAGCTGCCTTATCCGCTTTGAGCTGTTGCGCAAGGGTTTTGACGGCAGCAAATTTCTTTGCAATTTCCTCAAAATATTTGTTCCCTATTTCATCGGCAAAATCTGCACTTCCGATGTTCCAGTAGGCATCATCATAGATTTCCGCTATCTCGTCCCATGCCGCCTCACTGTAATTTGCCCGGCGGAGGTTTAAATACATTTTGTCAAGCCGCGCCAGCGCTTTTTTGATTACCGATGTTGTAGCGGCTTTTCTTGTCTGCGCTTTCGCATTTGCCGCTTCACAGATTTTATCCCAACAGGCATCATAAATCTTAAAGATTTTTTCGACATAGACTGCTTTGGCAGCCTGCTGATGGAATTGCTCAATAATTTCATCAATGGTGGCTTTTTTGGCTTTGTACCCCTCGGTTTTCAGCCTGTCATAGCCCTTTTGCAGCTCTTCTTCCAAGCCTTCGGCATACCACTCCAATGTCTCTTTATCAAAAAACGGGCTTTCGGAATCGACATAAAAAATCTCTTCTTCGTCCGTTTCGGCAGGAACAAAATAGTCTGTCCAGGTTTCAATGGCCTCTGCCAACTCCAAATAAGTTTTTGCCCCGTTGATTTGCTTTGTTGCCCGGCGCTTGCTTTCGACCAGCAAATCCCAATAATAGTCATTGTAATCTGCCCGCTGAAAGTTTTCTTTGATTTGAGTGTTGATATCTGCCAGTGTTTTCTTTTGCAGTCTTGCAAAATCCGCAGCTGTTTGAATTTGGGTTTTGTCCATTGTGGACAGCAGGTAAAGTTTCCCGCAAACATCGAGCGTTGTCTCATTTGCCCCAATGTCTCCGTACATATCCTCCTGTACCAAGTCATCAAGGTCGGTCAGGCCTTCAATGCGTGCCCGCTCCGCGCGGTAAAGTGCGACCGCCTCTCGGGAAACAGCGCTGTAATACAAAATGGTTTTGTGAAACGGTTGTGCATACAAATCCAACATTTCTATCAAAGACTGGCGGTAGCCGATGACATCATCCTCCACATGGAAAATCACTTTGCCCTCGTTGCGTTTGAGGTGCTCGGTGGTCGCTCCGATGTTGGCTGCAAAAGCAGCGGGGAGAACAGAGCAAAGCATGCCGGCGCAGAGAAGTATCGCAATCAATTTTTTCATGGCTCTGCTCCTTTCTCTACTGCGAAGTTCTCGCCGAAATCGCAGCGGAGGGGTCAAACATCCTCACAGAGGTGCCGACCTTATATGTGCCGATAATGCGGTAATACACGATTCTGCCTGCTTTCAGTTTCATGTGCCTGAAACTGAGTGTTTTGGCATTGACAAATTTCAAGGTTTTCCACTTTGCCGTTTTACTCACCCGGTACTGGATATAGTAACCGGTTGCATCATAGGCTTTATTCCATTTGAGTGTTATGGTTGTTTTGGTTTTTGCGCTCTGCTTGAGCTTATAGTCGGGCACGGTGCGCATTGCCGGCGCCGCCGAAGGCTTCAGCTTGCCCTTATAAACAGTGCTCTGCGCGGTGACTCTGTAATAATACACCTTGCCTGCAAGCAGCTTACTCTGCCTGTAGGTAGTGGTACCGCTGCCGACAGTGGTCACTTTTCTCCATGCACCGTTGGCAGAGTCCTTGCGCTCAATCAAATACTTTTGCGCTACCGGAATCTTGTTCCAGCTCAAGGTAATGGAGTCTTTGGTTTTTGCGGTTTGCTTGATACCGTAGTCCGCACCGCCGTAAGCATTCTTTACCACCTGAATCTGTGCCGCTTCAAAGTCGCCGGAATATTCCTCGGTTGCAGTCACATAGGTCTTGCCGACCGCTACAGGCGTCACCACACCGGTTTCGGCGTTGACTTTTAAGACCTTTTGGTTGCCGGATTTATAGCGAATCTTTGCAACGACACCGCCAAAACCGTTTTTGTCATAAGCTTCCGCCGTAAAGCGCGTTGTGGCGCCCATCATAACCCATTTCGGCTGTTTGGTAAAAGAAACCTGCGTGGCGCCGTTTTTGACTGTAATTTTATATTGCTTGGAAATTTTGCCGTTCCAGCTCTGCACCGTAATGGTTGCCGTGCCGGGGTGCTTGGCAATCAAAACGCCATCGGAGGTTGTAATCACTTCCGTATTGTCGGATTTTACATAAATATCTCTAAAGGTGGCATTGTAGGGCACCGGTACCAAATTGGGCACAGCGATTTCACCGGTTGCCATTACATTGTTATGCGGCATATTTTTAACTCTTATGTCGCTGAGCTCAACAGTCTTTTTGACCCGCACACTCTGGGTGATTGTTTTGCCGCCCGCCGTGACGGTTAATGTGGTTGTGCCTGCTTTCAGCCCGCGGATAATACCGGTTTTGGCATCCACCGTGGCAATGGATGTGTCCTCAATGCTCCACTGCGGCACAGCGAGCGCAGTTGCCGGCTGAATGAGAATTTCCGCTCCGTATTCTCCGCCGACACTGAGCACGACCTCATAGTTTTTCAGTTGAATGTCTTCCACCGCCGTGGTCGCCTTTGCCGCCTTGGCAGCGCGCACAGCCGCCTCGGCATCTACATTGCCGTAGCCTGTGTCAATATTAAAACGGGTAGTAATCCTTGCCGGCTGTTTGGCGCTTGCACAAAGAATATTGTAAACCTGTGCCGGTGTTAGGTTCGGGTTGGCATCCAACACAAGCGCCGCAACGGCTGCCACCACGGGGCTCGCCATAGAGGTGCCGCTTAAAATGTTATAATCATCTCCGGGGAGCGTGCTCATCACATCTTGCCCGGGCGCGGTGATGTCTTTTTCTATACCGAAGTTAGAGAAATAGGTCGGTTCCCCTGTGCTGTCGGCAGCATTGACGGAAATGACCTCTTTCAAGTCGCTCGGTGTGGTATAATCATCGGTGTCGTCGTTGCCGGAAGCGGCAACAAATACCACCCCTTTGTTATAATAAGCGCTCTTAATGGCATTATCCATTAAAAGGTCGCGATTGTCGCCGCCAAAGCTCATGTTCACAACCTTAGCGCCGTTTTCCACCGCATAATCGATTGCCTTAATAATGTCTATGGTAAACAGGCTGTAGCCATCGGCACTGGCACTGACAGGCAGCAGCCGTACCAAATCGTTATTGTGACCGGAAGCAATACCGCTGCCGCCCAAACCGTTGTTATAGGTGGCGCCGATAATGCCGTTGACATGCGTGCCGTGACCATCGCTGTCATCCGTATCGTCGTCAATGACATTTTTCTCTCCATAAGCATACTGGGTGTAGTTGCCGGCTTTCTTAACAGCAGGCACCTGGTTTTCCATTAAATCCTCATGGTGAATATCCATGCCTGTGTCAATCGCCGTGACAACGGTTGTGCCGTGGCTGCCGCTTTCAAGCAAATCCCATGCCGCAAAAGCATTGGTCGCTTTAAATTGGTATTGATTTAAGGCAGTGTCGCTTTCATCAATCAGCGGGTCCTTCGCGCCGATAAAATGGTACTGATAATTCGGCTGCACCGCTTCCACGCAGGTGTTTTCCGCCAGCGCCTGCGCGGTTTGCTGCATATCCTCCGTGGAAACCTGCGCAAGTTTGAGAGAACCGATTTTTTCGATTGTCTCCACCTCGGCATCCTCCGCTTCGACGGTGTTTTCAATCTTACTGTCACTCACACTCTTTTTGAAAGTGACAATCAGCTCATCCTCCGCTGCCTGCGAGGCGCTTGCCGCGTTGACACTGTTGCCCTGCGGCGTTTCCCGGTACACCCCTGCCGCGCTGCTCAAAGGCGCAGCGCACAAACAGCTCGCGAGCATCACTGCCGCAAGCAACCATGAAAGCGGTAATTTGAATTTTTTCATAGCATTCATTCCTTTTTTAGTAACTATGTCGCTGTTTTGTATTCGGATAGCGCAAAAAAACGCGCAATGATTCGCTACTTATAATTATACTATATTATATAGAAGCAATTCAATAACAAACTCTTTACAAACCCTATGTGTTTTTACTCAATTTTTCATTACTTTTCCGTTTTTTTGCACAGCACAATTTTATTTGACTTTTATCCCGCCTTTATTCTATAATAAAAGGTAAGAGAAAAAACCGGTCGGTTTTTCAAATTTACACTGCTTAGCCCGACATCCGTCAGGCAAGCGGAGCAACAGCGCTCCGCTAAGCAAAAGGAGTTATTATGGCAAAAAAAATCATTGTTGCCGGCGGCGGCCACGGCGGTATTGCCTGCGCAGCGCAGTTAGCAGCAGCAGGCTATGAGGTAGAGGTTTACGAAAAGAACGACAGAGCGCATATGGGCTACGATTGGACCGATATTTTTGACCCGAAATCTCTGCGCGCAGCGCACCTGCCCATGCCCCCCAAAGAAAAGTATGAATACAAAACCAACATGACCTTTATTCCGCCCGCAGGCAGAACCCCGGTAAAACAGGATGTGCCGGAAAATGAGCTCGAAATCAAGATGGAGCGCAAGGATATTTATGATTTAATCATTAACCATGCCGAAAAAAACGGAGTAAAGTTTTTCTTCTCGCAAGCGGTGACCGGCGCACTCTTGGCAGGCGACAGAGTGATTGGCATCCAAACCGAAAAAGGTGATGTTTACGGCGATATGGTCATCGATGCCTGCGGCTGTGAGAGCGTTTTGCGCGCTTCTTTGCCCGCTGTTTGCGGCATTCAAAAGCATGCGGGTGCCTTTGAAAAGTTCTATGTGTACCGCGCTTTCTACAATAAAGTCGATGCCGAAGAACCCGCAGACCCTTATAAAGTGTATATGCTGCCCAACGGCAGAATGGGTATCGGCTGGGTGGCTTCCGAAGAAGATTACTCCGACTTGCTTATCGGCGAATTTGAGCCTTTCACAGTCGAAGAAGCCGAACAAAAGGCAGAGTTTTTCAGAAAAGATAACCCGATTTTAGGCGACAAGGTGCTGCGCGGCGGTTACATGGTGGAAATCCCTGTCAGGCAGCCGCTTTCCATTATGGTGGCAGACGGCTACGCCGCCATCGGCGACAGCGCATTTATGACCGTTCCGGTCATCGGCTCCGGTTTGGCAAACTCCTTTAAAGCTTCCAAAATGCTCTCGGACACCATCATCGCCGACAAGAGCGAAACCTACAGCGCGGAAACCCTGTGGGATTACCAGGTCAAGTACTTTAAAGAGCTCGGCAGCGGCATGGCGCCGCTCGCACTGGTCAAGCTCCTGCTCGCCAAAATCACTCCCGAACAGCTCGACTACCTGTTTGATAACGGCATTTTGGGTGCGGATGAACTGACCATCTCGGCAGACAGCACCTCTCTGGGCTCCATGCTCAGCTTTGACCCCTCGCTGTTCGGCAAAGCAAAGAACCTGTTTCAGGATAGGGAATTGACCACCCTCGTGATTAAACTCGGCAGAGATATCGGCAGAGCGGCGGCAATTTGCGCCACCATGCCGAAAGTCTACGGCAGGTACAATGTCCAGCGCTGGGCAAAGGGCTACGACAGACTGTTTCGATTGAAAAAATAAAAAAATCGCCTACAGACGGTAGGCGATTTTTTTACTTTTTAATCCCTATTTTTTCTTTAAATTGCTCCGTGTTCTCCTGCACTTTTTCTTTAAAAGCGTCGGTGTTTTCCTGCATTTTTTCTTTGATTTGCTCAGTGTTTTCCTGCAGCTGCACCTTGAGCGCTTCGGTATGCTCCTGCATTTTTTGTGCTGCTGTTTCGGCAGAACCCTTCAGCTTTTCATAGTAGTGCTTTAAGTGCTCTTGCATGTTGCCGCGGAACACAAAAGTAAACTCGGTTTTCTCTTTTTTCTGCTCGCGCGAGGCGGTAATGTCTTCTTTCAAGTCATCATAAAAGATAATAATACCGTTTTCCTCGGCAAATTGTTTGACTTTTTTGACCATTTGCATGGAGTAGGCATAGTCCACAAAAAAGATGCCGTAAAACACGCCGAAAACAAAGAGGATATAGTTTTGCGAAATCAAATAATCGACAACATCGGGTAACCAGGAGTGAAATAAAAAGTAATAGCTTGCGCCGACCAAGCCCCAAATAGCGGAAAACAGCGGGCAAATTATGCCTTTGTAATTCCACTTGCGGCGGCTGTAGTCCCAAAGCCTGATTTTCATGCGAAGGATAAAGATTTCACCGGCAATGAGCTCAACCAGGGTCATAATCACCGCTTCACTGAGCACAATGACAAGCGCTTTGAGCGCAGTGTTTTCAATCGGCAGCATATCGCCGAAATACGACATAAAGTAGAGAATCGAAAGCCCGAAGCCGTAAATCGGCAGGCAGGGACCTGCCAAAAAGCCCGGGTTGACCCAGCGATTTTTGCCTTTGGAAAGCAGCACAAAGTGCCTGAAAAAGAGTTCGACCACCCACCCGCCGGCAGAGCCGATCATAAAGAAAGTGGCAAAACGGAATACATAAATCATTCTATCACCTGTTTTTGCTTAACGCAGTTTGTTAAATGTTTATACTATTATACCATTTTGCCCGCATTATGCAATCGAAATTTGGCACAATTTCTGTGCACAATCGACAGTTGCTTTTGGGTAGACAGCCGGGTTTTCTCCGCACTGCCTGTTTTTCTTTTCAGCCTTTATGATTTTCATGCTCTGTTTTAAAGGTTGGGCAGACGCTTTGTCTGCCCAACCTTTCAGCGTGTAGAAAAACTTGTTTTTCTACACGCTGACAGATGTTGAAAGAGTGAGATGAAATTTGCCAATCTCTGCGCTGAGGCAGGGAATAAAAATAATCAAGGATAATGTGGTTTGGCTGATTTCTTTTTGTAAC
>JAFRLX010000108.1 GCA_017430965.1 Clostridia bacterium
TGAACTCTGGTTTTAATGTCAGCGGCTCGGGAATCGATAACTCGGCACAGGATGATGCAGGGCATGGTTCTTGTGTGGCAGAGATTGTGTTTAATAATACAGCCGATAATGTATCTATTATCGGCTACAAAGTGATGAATAGAAGTGGCAGCGGCACCAACCTTGCCGTTGCCGCCGGTATTGAAAAAGCGGTTGAAGATGGGGTAGATGTGATTAATTTATCACTCGGTGGCGCTGAAAATGAAGTGGTAAGTGAAGCCGTTATCTATGCCATAAGGAGTGGTATTACCGTGATTTGCGCTGCAGGTAATTCCAAACTCGATACCGTACATTACACCCCTGCGAAGATGAGTGAACCTATTGTGGTGGGTGCGATTGACAAAGCAGGCAATAAAGCCTACTTTTCCAATTACGGTGAATCGGTAGACTTTGTAGCACCCGGTGCCGATTTAGAAAGTACATTTAGTGATGATTTAATCAACGGCACTTCATTTTCTGCGCCCTATGTGGCAGCGGAAGCGGCAATACTGCTTTCTGTTTATCAGGAGTATGACTGCAATGCAGTGTGTGAAGCATTAAAGAGAGTATGTATTCCATATGAGCATTTAAGATATCATGATGGTTATCATCCGATTACGGAAGACAGAGGCTTAACTGGTAGGGATACATATGAAATATTATATTGTCAAACAGATATTCCATCATCTGATATGCTCTACTATGGTAATGGTATGCCACAGGTAGATTTGGCAGTGGAGTTTGGCGGTGATTTTGTGAGAGAAATAGAGCCTAACTTTTCCATTGATTCCGGTCATTACATTGATGAAGAGTTTGAGCTGGAGATTACAGCTGCACCCGGCACAGAGATTTACTACACGCAAGATGAATCGTACCCTTCTAAAGAAAACGGCACCAAGGTAGAAGGCAGCCTCCATTTAGATGAGCTGCAATCTTTTCGTGCTGTAGCGTTTTCGGAAGGCAAGGCGCCAAGCTATTTTTCGGCAAGAGAGTATTGGTTTGAATATCATACTTCTCCGGAGGACTACACCTTTAAGCATATGTCTTATGGTAATTATTATAAATCATACAATGGCACGAGAAAAAATATTATTGTGCCAAATAAATGCAAAGGGTATGATGTGGAATGTTGTTTCATCAATACTCCGAATACTCAATTAACTTCTATATCATTTGAAGATGGGATAGAAGGGATTGACTTGAAAAATAATCCTAATCAAGTGAATTATAATAATAACCTATCAACTGAAACTATCAGAGTTTTTAGAGCAAACAGCATCACATCCTTTCATGTGTCAGGAAAAGGGTTATTTGAATCTTTAGTGCAAATTGATATGCCAAATCTCACTTCTGTCGGTTTTTATGATAATTCCCCAATTCGAGAAGTGAATGCTCCAAAGGCAACTTTTATATCTTTAGCCAATTGCCCGAATTTAATAAAAGCAGATTTTCCACTTGTCACACAACTTTGGAGCACGAGTCAAGGTTTTAAAAATTGCTATTCTATTCAAGAGATTAATTTGCCTAGTTTAGAGACTATTGATTGCGATCAAGCATTTAGAGGTTGTTGTCAATTAGAAAAACTGAACATTCTAAAAGTAAAAGAGATTAATTGCCAAACAAATGCGTTTGCCAATCTTGCAAAGATCACTAAACTGGATTTGGTCAATTTAGAGATTATTCGAGAAAAAAGCCATGATCAGTTTGATTGTTCTTCAATCATAAGTTTATATGCACCAAAACTAAAGTATTCGGGTGATTTGCTTGGCTATAAAATGGAAAAATCTGATTTTAACGAGGACACCATCTATTACAAAATGTTTCTTTCTTCTGCTTTTGAAGGAACAGATGTTATAGGGGAAGGGCAGGCTTGGAATCAGTTTGAAAACAGACAATATGATTACAAGTATCCGTTGGATATCTATGGCACCCCCGGTACCTATGCGGAGTCCTATGCAAGAGTTTATCATTTAAGGTTCTTTGCATTACCGATTTTAGAATCGGAGCCGGAGGAAATGGGTGCTAATGCAGACGGGACAATTACTGCCGAAGTATTGGGATTCAATAAGCAAGTACAGTGGTATGGTACTAATCGCAAGGACAATCACGGCGGTATGCCGTTAAGCGGTGAAAAAAGCGAGACTTTAGATACTTCAAAGTACAATTACCGCTATTATTACTGCAAGGTGAAAACCAGTGATGGTGACTACAAAAAAGACATCACCACAGGCGTGAGTGATTTGAGTTACTATAACTACCAACAAGACAAATCCATTAATATTTTAGATATTTCGCTGTTGCTTATGCACTTAGGTGAAAGCGTTATTGCGGCAAATGAAAAATACGATATTAATGAAGATGGTGTCATTGATTTGGCTGATGTCTCCATTTTGCTTAGTAACGAAATCTATGGCATGAAGGTGTAAAAACTGCAGTTTAATTAAAAATCATCCCGATAGAAAATTACTCTATCGGGATGATTTTTATATACTTCCTTTTTGAAATAAGAAAAAAAGTTGTTGACAAATTCAAAAGGATGATATATAATCATTACATCGAACAAATGTTCGATAGTTGCAAATAACTATAAAAGTTACTACCATATCTGGTTTATAGCTATTATTGAAAGAAATTAAATACATTCCCGCTTTTGCGAGCTCTTTGAAGCCGAGCGAAAAACATGACAATGCGTCTGTTTTTCTGTTCGGCTTTTTCTTTTTGCTTTTTTCAAAAAACACCCCCATAAAACACCCCTTTTTTCTGCATATAGTGAGGGGGGTAATTAATAACAGTGAAAATTTTACACATTCTGAAAAAAGTTTGCTAAAACTTTTGCCAAAAAGCCGTTTTCACCGGCTACTCTTTGAGGGCTATTTTTTGTGCAAAACATAGAAATTGAAAATTTTATGAATTTGGGGTTGTAAAATCGGCTTTCTCGCCGCCTACCACTTGAGGGGACTTTTTTCTCTCACTGAACCTTGAAAACTAAATGACCGTACAAAAGAGGATATGCTTGCCACGATGCTTTAAGCACAGTGCTTATAGGCGGAGCGAGCGAAACGCAGCCAAAAGGGTGCAGGAACTGCTTTCGAGGAGCACGGCAAAACAGCCAAAAACCAATTATGAATACTGCTCCCACATTTTTTAGGGAATGCAGTATATCTTTACGGAAAGGAGGTTATTTATCGTAGCACTGCTACACCTAAATTTTAAATGATTAAAGAATAGGAGGTTAAAAACATGAAAACATTTAACGATTTTAAAATCATCGGCATTGACCATGGGTACGGGAATATGAAAACCGCAAACTGTTGCTTTAAAACCGGCATTGCGGGATTTGATGAGGAGCCGCTCTTTACCAGAAATATGTTGATTTATGACGGCAGGTATTACCTGATTGGTGAAGAGCACAAGGACTTTCTTGCCGAAAAAGATGCCGATAATGACTACTATTGCCTGACATTGGTAGCCATTGCAAAAGAATTAAGAACAGCCGGATTGAGCGAAGCGAACATTATCATCGCCGCCGGGTTGCCTTTGACTTGGACAAGCGGACAAAAGAAAGCTTTTCGGGAATACCTGCTCCAAAAGGATGAAGTGGAGTTTATCTATCAGAATATCCGCTACCACATCCATATTGCAGATGTAAAGGTATATCCGCAGGGATACTCCGCTGTGGCACCCTTTGCTTCTTCACTGAAAGGATTGTGCCTGCTGGCAGACATCGGCAACGGCACCATGAACACGCTTTACCTTGCCAACAGCAGACCGCAAAGCGGCAAGATGTTCACGGAGAAATTCGGTACTCACCAATGCACTCTTGCGATTCGCGAAGGGTTTATGCGGAAGACAAGGCGGGAATTAAATGAGATTATCATTGATGAAATTCTCTGCAACGGCACAGCCGATATTCCGAAAGACGATTTGCATATCATCACCGCTATCGCCGAAAACTATGTAAAGGAAATCTTTGCAAGATTGCGTGAACACGGCTATGATGAAAACACCATGCATCTCATTGTCACCGGTGGCGGCGGATGCCTTCTCAAGCACTTCGGGAACATCAACCAAAGCAAAGTGACATTTGTGGAGGATATTTGTGCAGCGGCAAAAGGGTTATGAGTACCTTGCCCAAGTGTATTTGAAAGCGGAGCAGGATAATGAAGGATGAATACAAACTGACCATTCGCTTTCACTTAAATGACGAAAGAGAACGCCGCCTTGCCGAATATTTAAAGTCATTTCATGAGAGTGGCTTTAACTCTCGCAATCATTTTGTGATCGAAGCCATTGCCGCCTTTATGGATGCCGATAAAAAGGAACGGTATTTAGACGATATTCGCTCCATTTTTCGTGAAGAAATGGGTAAGCAATTACAAGGCATAAATTTCCAAACGACCTGCACGGATTCTTCCGCAAACAGTAAAGAAAGAGAACAGGAAATATTAGAAGACCTCAAACTCTTTGAATGACGGCAGAATGACGGCACATTTAGGGCAGAATACTATTGATTGACGGCATATTGACGGCATACACATTTACAACAGAAAAGACAAATATCTTTTGAAAGACTATGACAAAAGACAAGAATAGGTATGAGGCAGAGAGAAAATGAAGGTAAAATCCTTTGTTTTCCTGTCTCATACCGTAGCAAGCAGGGCAAAAATATATATTTTTACCGATTGCCCCCAAAAAAGCGGCAATCACTTTAGGGAAATGCTTTCCCTAAGACCCTTTGAAAACACATGTTGACATTGTAACGGTCAGCCGTTATAATATAGTAAAGGCAGGTGAACAAAATGGATATAAATCATATGATTGAAGACCGTCATATTTCCAAATACCGATTGGCAA
>JAFRLX010000109.1 GCA_017430965.1 Clostridia bacterium
ATAAATCCAAATTGCGAATAATTCTTGAAAAAAGCGATGAAGGAATTAATTGTTAACTTCCCTTCGGCAAAGAGAGCCGCCGGTTGGTGTAAGGCGGTGCGAACGGTTAGCAAGTCTCGTTCCGGAGCTGAGCGGCAGAATCCAGTAAGCCGCTACGGTTTGCCCCGTTACCTTGGCAGGAAGTTTGTCAGAACTTCACAGAGTGGATTTACTTGTGTAAATCAATCAGGGTGGTACCGCGATATTTTCGTCCCTGAGGCTAATGCCTCAGGGACTTTTTGTATGATTGTTCGCTTTTGCGTTCACCATCACGAAATTGCACCACATCTTCACACTGTCTTTTAGCGCAAAAATCTTGCAATACACAAAGTATTCCTGCACTTTTTTGCACAAAATGCAGCGCAAATCTATGGCGCTCTTTCGCAACAGTTCACTTGAAGCGAACAATAGTTTTTTGTAATGTGAATTGCTTGCAGCGCTAATTGAGGGCGGGCGCTGCCCGCACCCGAGTTTATAGTTGTTTATTCTTGCTTGAAAAGCAGAAAAAATTGTACGCATAAGAAAGGAAAGGCTATGATGAAACAGATTAAAATTGCAGACACCACTTTGTGCCGCGAAAACAACTCTTTCAGTTTTAAAGAGAAGATTGAGATTGCGCGCCAGCTCGAAAAACTAAATGTGGACACGATAGAACTGCCCGAAATTGTCAACAGCAGAACCGATATCCTATTAGTGCGTACGATTGCCGCGTTTGTCAAATCCGCCAGTTTAAGTGTCGGTGCAGGCAGGAGCGAGCAGAGCATTGAGGATGCCGCTGCAGCGCTCGAAAACGCTGCCAAGGGCACGATTCGCATTGAGCTGCCGGTCTCTCCGGTGTGCATGGAATACCGGTGCCACAAGAAGCCCGAAAAGATGCTTGAGTGGATTGCCTCTTGTGTGAAAAAAGCAAAAGAGTACAGCTTTTGCGTGGAGTTTTGCGCGGTAGATGCGACCAGAGCCGAAACAGAATATTTGTATACTGCCATTAAAACCGCTACCGAAGCGGGGGCGGACAAAATCACCATTTGCGATACTGCCGGTTCTTTGTTGCCGGATGATTTTGCAAACTTTGTCAAAGCCATTTCCGAGAATACGGGAGTGCCCATCGGCATTCAGTGTTCCGATAAGGCAGGCTTGGCGGCAGCGCAGGCAATTTTGGCAGTGCGCGCCGGTGCCGACTGTGTCAAGTGCGCTGTCGGCGGCGACACGGTCAGCCTCGACACCTTCGGTTCAATTATTAAAGACTACGGCAACGATTACCAAATCAGCGCGGACATTCGCCACACCGAGCTGCACCGCATTGTGGGACAGATTAACTGGATTACCGACAATGCCAAGAACGACAAGAGCAGTGTGACCGTGAATGCGGAGCAGACCGGCATCAAGCTGGACAAGAACGATGATAAAGCCACCGTGCTCGCGGCAGTCACCAAGCTCGGCTACGATTTATCCGAAGAGGATGCCGAGCATGTCTACAACGAGTTTTTGCGCGTAGCGCTCAAGAAAAATGTGGGCGCCAAGGAGCTGGATGCGATTGTTGCCTCCGCCGCTTTGCAGGTGCCTTCGGCATACAAATTGGTTTCTTACATTATCAACAACGGCAATATCATTACCGCCAGCGCACACATTGTGCTGGAAAAGGATGGTGCGGTTATTGAGGGAATCCAACTCGGCGATGGTCCGATTGATGCTTCCTTCATTACGATTGATACCATTATCGGGCGCCACTATGAGTTGGATGATTTCCAGATTCAGGCGGTGACCGAGGGTAAAGAGGCAATGGGCTCGGCGCTCGTGAAGCTGCGCTCCGGCAGCAAGCTGTATTCGGGCAAGGGCATTTCTACCGACATTATCGGCGCAAGCATTCGCGCTTACTTGAATGCGGTCAATAAGATTGTGTATGAGGAGGAGAACGCATGAAGCTCTCATTTTCCACCAAAGGCTGGTATGGCTTAAGCTTTGAGCAGTTTTGTGATGCTGCCGAGGACTTGGGCTTTAAGGGTATCGAATTACATAATGTGCAAAACCGCTTGTTTACGGATAAGGACGGTGCATTCCAGGAATACACTGCGATGGCAACGCGCCGCAAGCTCTATGAAAGAAAGCTGGAAATCCCGTGCATGGATTCCATTTGCGACATTGCGGACGCGGCGCACGAGAGCGAAAACTTAGCGGAGATTGAAAAGTGCCTGAACATTGCGGGCGACTTGAAAATTCCCTATGTCAGAGTGCGTGCGCACCAAACCGATGATAAGGAAGAAAGCTTTCGCTTTGCGCGCACCATGCTAGAAAAGATTTTGCCGCTTGCTGCAAGCAAGCAGGTGGTGGTGCTCATTGAAACCAAGGGCTTGTTTGCCGACACGGCGGTGCTGCGCGACATGCTCGAAAACTTTGCAAGCGATGATTTAGCGGCGCTGTGGAATGTTTCCGCCGCTTTCCAAAGCGTGGGCGAAAAGCCTGATGAGGTGATTAAAAACCTGGGCGCCTATGTCAAACACGTGCAAATCAGCGACACGAGGAAAACTCCCGAAGGCGTGGAGTACTGCTTAATCGGCGAGGGTGAGCTGCCGCTCAAAGATGTGATGTTGGCGCTGCGCTCTGTTAATTTTGACGGTTTTATTTCCCTCGTTTGGGACCCGCGCTGGTGTGAGGAAATTGACGATATGGAGATTGTGTTCTCCCACTTCATCAGTTACATGAAGCAGTTCAATGACACTGCGCGCAGAGAAAAGACACTTTACTATAACAGAACGCATACCGGGCGCTGTGTGTGGAAAAAGGATTTGCTCATTGAAAAGACCTTTTCCGAGGTGCTTGACAGAATGGTTGAGGAATTTCCCGACCAGTATGCCTTTAAATATACCACGCTCGATTACACGCGCACCTACAGCGAATTTCGCGATGATGTGGATGAGTTTGCAAGAGTGCTCATTTCCATGGGCGTGAAGGCGGGCAGCCATGTGGCAATCTGGGCTTCCAATGTGCCGCAGTGGTTCATCACCTTCTGGGCAACCGTGAAGCTCGGTGCGGTGCTTGTCACGGTCAATACCGCCTACAAAATCCACGAGCTGGAGTACCTTTTAAAGCAATCGGATACGCACACCCTGGTCATCACCGAGGGCGCGAAGAATATCAGCTACGGCGAGATTGTGGCAGAGCTTTGCCCCGAATTGGAACACACCAAAGCGGGCGAGCCGCTGCATGCCAAGCGTCTGCCGTTTTTGAGAAATGTGATTACCGTCGGCTTCAAGCAAAAAGGCTGCTTAGAGTGGAAGGAAGCGCTTGAGCGCGCCTCCCGCGTAAACAAGGAGCAGGTGTATTCCATGGCGGCAGCGGTCAAACCGGATGATGTGTGCAATATGCAGTACACCTCCGGCACCACCGGCTTCCCGAAGGGTGTTATGCTCACGCACTACAACATTGTCAATAACGGCAAGTGTATCGGCGACAGAATGGACCTTTCCACTGCCGACAGGATGATGATACAGGTTCCCATGTTCCACTGCTTCGGCATGGTGCTGGCAATGACTTCGACCATGACCCACGGCGGTACATTGTTGCCGATTCCGTACTTCTCACCCAAGCCCTCGCTTGCGTGCATTCACAATGAGCACATTACCGCGTTCCACGGCGTGCCGACCATGTTTATTGCCATGCTCGAACACCCCGATTTCCCGAAAACCGACTTTTCCTACATGCGCACCGGTATTATGGCGGGCAGCCCCTGTCCCATCAGTGCCATGCAGGATGTGGTCAACAAAATGCACATGACGGAAATTGTTATCGTTTACGGGCAAACCGAGGCTTCTCCCGGCTGCACGATGAGCTCCACCGATGACCCGCTCGAGGTCAGAGTGGCGACTGTCGGCAGGGCAATGCCCGAAATCGAGTGCAAGATAGTGGACCCCGAAACAGGGGAGGACTGCCCGGATAATGTGACCGGTGAATTTGTAGCCAGAGGCTACAACATTATGAAGGGTTACTACAAAATGCCCGAGGCAACGAGCGCCGCGATTGATAAGGACGGTTGGCTCCACACCGGCGATTTGGCTTGCCGCACACCGGATGGTAACTACAAAATCACCGGCAGGCTGAAAGATATGATTATCCGCGGCGGTGAAAATATTTACCCGAAGGAGATAGAAGAGTTTATTTACACCAACCCGAAAGTCAGTGATGTGCAGGTGATTGGTGTGCCGGATGAGCAATACGGCGAGGAAATCATGGCATGTGTCATTCTCAAAGAGGGCGAGAGCATGACCGAGCAGGAAATGAAGGACTTTGTCGGCGCAAGCATGGCGCGCCACAAGGTGCCGCGCTATGTGGACTTTGTGGATACCTTCCCGATGAATGCGGCAGGTAAAATTCTCAAATACCAAATGCGCAAAGATGCCGTTGAAAAATTAGGGCTGCAAAAAGCAGCAGGCATCGTAACGGCGTAAGAAAAAGAGCGGTTTCACCTAAGGTGAGTCCCCGTAACGAAGGTTAGCCCTCAAATCGCATCTTTTTCGCCATAATTGCATTAAAATAGTCGCTTAGGCGTCAGCCTTAAGCGACTATTTTGCTTTATTCTGACAAATAATCTGCCGATTTTAGGGTGCATAGCAGTTTTTGCTAAGTAGTTTTATTCGAATAAGGGAGAAAATTTTTCTTGCATACTTGCCGTATTCAAGGGAAATTTTATCACTTAGGCGGATGAAAATACAACGCAAAAACCAAAC
>JAFRLX010000110.1 GCA_017430965.1 Clostridia bacterium
TCAGTGTTCAGTGTTTAGTGTTCAGTCGCAAGGCTACGCCTTGCATTTTATGAAACCGCCCTATCAAGGGCGGTGCGCGCATAGCGCGCGGTGGGTGGAACTGAAAACTGAAAGCTGAAAACTGAAAACTGACAAATAAGGATTTGTCAGAGACAAATCCTTATTTGTCTAAAACAACATCCTCATTCAAATAAAAACTATACAAATGGCATTGCCTGACCGGGATGCCCCAAATGCTTTCCAGCGCGCGGGCGTACAGCTGCATTTGCTTTTCATAGCGCGCTGTCAGTTCCGCCGCACTCTCTACCCTGTCGGTTTTGTAGTCCACAATGTGTACCGCACCCTGTTCGACAAAGGCGGCATCAATCATTCCGTCCACAAACACCTGCTCTGCGCCAAGCGGCTCCGGCAGGTCCGGGTCAAAGAAATCGGCGCGCTCCAAATAGGAAATTGCGTGTTCGCGCACCAGGCGCTCCGCCTGCGCCATGCGCCGGGCAAGCGCGCTGTCAAAGAAGGCGGTAATCGCCTTTTTGTCCAGCACCTCGGCTTGCGCCTGACTCAAAAAGCCTTTTTCAAGCATCGCGGCTTTCTCCGCCTCAAAATCAAACGGAGCAAAGCACTGCACCTTTTCCATAAAGCGGTGCGTGGCAGTGCCGCGCTGCGCCGCGCCCAATTTTTGTGCGCTCATAAACGCCGGCGGTTCAAAGGCATATTCTTCGACAGAAGCTGCCGCATGCGCTACAGCCGAGGGCGTTTTTTTGCTCTCAATCGCCTGCGCACCCTCATAGCGGTAGCGGAAGGCAAAGCGCTGCAGCAATGCCTGCTTCAGGCTTTCATCCGCCTGAGCGGTGAATTGCAGCTGCTCCTTCGGCTGCTCTTGCGGGTAGAAATCGGGCAAAACCACCTCTAATTTTCCCGCCGCGGCGGTGTCCGCAGCCTGCCCGCGAACGCCTGCCGCATCCCGCAGTGCCTGTGCCTGCGGATGCATGAGCGCGCAGGCGCCCAACCAGTACACATAATTGTTATTGGCGCGCAGCCATCCTCTGCGGATTTCACCGCCGGAAGCCGCCGCCAGCTGTGCCATGCCGGCAAGTGCATCCTCTCGCGGGGTGAGCCCGCTTTTTTTGCACTTTCCGCCAAAGGTGCCGGTAATGACCAACTTTGCTTTGGCTCTTGTGAGCGCGACATACAGCGTGCGAATTTCCTCTGCCATATCACCGCGCAGATTGGCAAGGTTCACCGCGGTGTAGGAAATGGTGTTGTAGCGCGCATTATCCGCCGCATACTTCGGCTTGATGCCGAAGCCGTAACTGCGGTTGAGCACCATGTTGGCGCCGCTGTGGTTATTGTTGTGGTTGGTGTAGGCGACAATGACCACGGGAAACTCCAAACCCTTGGAACCGTGCACGGTCATCACCTGCACCTTTTGACCGCTTTCGGGCACGTAGGCAGCCGTAATATCATTGCCGCGCGCCTGCACCTTTTCCAAAAAGCGCACCAAACCGGTCAAAGAGTAGTAGCCGCCTGCCGCATACATTTCCGCCAAGCGCACAAATTTAAACAAATCGGCTTTTTTCAGCGCGCCGTTTTCCGAGGCGCTGACAATTTCCGGCAAGGAGGTTTCGGCATACAAAGCGCGCAGAAACTCTGCCGGTTCATGCGTTGCCGCCAAGGTTCTGTACAGCTCTAACTTTTCCATAAAGGCGCTGCACTTTTCATTGCCTGCCTCGGCAAGCACCCTGACTGCCTCATAAAGGCTCCCCTTCGGCTTTGCAATGCGAATGAGCGCCAATTCCTCTGCCGTGAACGCAAAGATTTCGGAATACATAACGGCGAGCAAATCCACATCTCTGAGCGGGTTATCTATCGCGCGCAAAAAGCTCATCACCAGCATAATTTCCGGCATATCAAAGAGGTTTTCCCCTACCGCACCGGCACAGGGAATCCCCTGTTCTTCCAACGCCTGAACCAAGTCCGCCATGTGCGTTCTGTTGCGCACAAGCACACAGTAATCGCCATAATCGGTGGCGCGCGTTTCTTTGCCGATTTTCAGCACTTCACCGCTTTCCACCTGCTCCTTGATGTAGGTAGCGATATACTTGGCTTCATACACATAATCTTTTATCTTCTCGCGCTCCGGCACATCCACATTATCCAGCAGGTGCAGCTCTGTCGCCGCTGCGCCCTCATCACTGCTGTTGATGCCGGGAATGAGCGCTTCATCCTCGTTATAGTCGACATCGCCGAGCGACTCGCTCATAATCTTTTCAAAAACGAAATTGACAAAGTCAGTCACCGGCTTTTCGGAGCGGAAATTGTTTTTGAGCAGGATATACCCGCTGTCCTTTCCTTTTGCATAAGGCTCCATTGCTTTGCGCTTATTGATAAAGATTTCCGGCATCGCTTGGCGGAAGCGGTAAATCGACTGCTTCACATCACCGACCACAAACAGGTTTTGGTCGGATATTGTGGAGAAAATCAAATTCTGCACATCGTTGGTATCCTGGTATTCATCCACCAAAATTGCCTTGTAGCGTTTGCGGTACTCTAAAGCGGCGGGTGTCGGTTCCCCTTCGTGCAGCAAAATGCGCAGCGTTAAATACGCGATGTCGGAAAACTCGAAGCTCTGGCGCTCCAGTTTTTTCTCGAACAGCTTCGTTTCGTAGGCTTCAAACAGGCGCTGCAGTTCCTCTGCCACCGGCAGAATGAGCGCATTGTCTCGCAAGAAGGATTCTTCATCTTCAATCAAATCGGAAAAAGCGGATTTGAGCGCAGCGATTGCCGCATCGCGGTAAACCTTGGCGGCAGCCTTCAGCTCCATATCCAAGCCCTTGCGGGCGCCCGGCCAGCTCGGGTACTTTTGCGGCTGCAGTTGCAGCAGCAAATCCCATTCTCCGGCGCGCACGGCTGCCAGGGTGTTTTCAATCAGCGCCGCATCGTTTGCCAGGAAGGGAGCAAGCTTATCGTTGGTCGCCTCATCGCCTGCCGCGATTTCCTGTGCACGGCGCACATAATCGCCGGCAAGCAGCAGCTTTTCCTCCATATCCGCCAGCAGCAGCTTGCCCCACGGGCTTCGGCTGACTCCTTCTGCGCGAAACTGCTGTGTTTTTTCGCGCATCCAGCCCATCCGGTCCGTGTAAGCGGAGGTGTCGTTATGCAGCAAATCAATGACAGTGTAGATGTTTAAATCATTTTTACCGCTTGTAAAAACATCCATCAACGCTTTAAAAGATTCACTGCCGCTGTCATAAAAGACATCGAGCACCTCATCAAGCACATCGGCAGAGAGCACGGCAAACTCCGAAGCATCTAAATTTTGGTAGTTCATTGCGATATTGATATCGCTCAAATGTTGAAAATTGTTTTTGACCACATCGGCGCAAAAAGCATCAATCGTGGTAATCTGCGCCTTTTCCAGCAGCAATTGCTGCCGCGCAAAGCGCTTGTTGTAAGGGTCGCTCTCCAGCCGCGCGGCAATCGCATCGGCAATCTTTTCTTTCATCTGCGCGGCGGCGCTGCGCGTGAAGGTAACAATGAGCATTTGGTCAATGTCACACTCGCTCTCGAGCATTTCCATCACTCTCTGCACCAGCACGGCGGTTTTTCCCGAACCTGCCGCGGCACTGACCAAAATCTCGCCTCTGGCTTCTATGGCGGAGCGCTGGGCATCAGTCCATTGAAACTCACCCATTTTCGGCACCCCCTTCCGCTTCTTCCAAAGCATCCAAAACCTGTTCAAATTTCGGAATGCTGACCTCTTTACACTTGTCGCGATTGCGGCACACCGCCTTGTAATCACAATAGTCGCAGGCGTGAGAGGAAGCGGTTTTTAACGGCATATCGTCAATGCTGCCGCTGTGCAGCGCATTGCCCATATCGGCAATGATGGCATCCAACTTTTCGCGGATTTGCTCCATCTGCCGGCGGGTGACCAAATTGCCCTTGATGTTGCCGTTTTTGTCAAACGAAATCGGAATAAACCTGCCGCTCGGCTCATGCTCCATACCGTAAATGACTTCTTCCTCCTTTAAGAGCATTCCGTTCATTTGGTAGCGCTCCTCTTTTTTCTTGGCAACTTCGTCGGGATTGCCGTGAGAAGCATTAAAGCACTTATCCTTCGCTTCAATATACAGCAGCCCTGCCGGTACACTGCCGCTGTACTTTTCACCGCCTTCGGCAGAAAGCGAAAGCAGGTAAATGAGCATTTGGGCATTGATGCCGTACAGCACCTCGCCGAGCTTGAAGGATTTATTACCGGTTTTATAATCAATAATTCTAAAATATTTATTGTCGCCCTTCTGCATGGAATCCACGCGGTCCACCATGCCCATCAGGCTCACTTTTCCCTGTGCAAGCGGCACCTCGTAGCCGGCGCCGTTCCCGCCGACTTTAAGCTCAAAATCGGTCGGTTCAAAATCGCTTTGGCGCATTTCCTCAGCCATCTGCTCTAAGGTGGCAAGGATGATATTGCGGTTTTTGGACACAATGTAGCGGAACCTGCCGGTCACAAATTCCTCCGGCAAGTGCAACACTTCCAAATACTGTGCAATGTAGCGGTCCGTCGCTGCTCTGCGCTCGGCAGCACTCATGGCGATAAGACCCTGTTTGCCTTCCTCGCGCACCAAATGCTCCAAAACATAGTGAATGAGCGTGCCGCCGGTGCGCGCATCCAGCGCCGCCTTCTCCGCCGGCCTTGCCTTTAAGCCGTATTTGCAAAAATACATAAACGGGCACTTGGAATAGTTCTCGAGCTGTGTGGGCGAAATCGCCATTACCTCGCCGAACAGTTGCAGTGCCGTATCGGGGTGTGCAATCTGCTTGGGCGCCTGTGTGTCGCCGCTTTCAATCAGCTGAGTTTTGGCGGCATAGGCATCGCTTTGGCTGTAAATCTCATACAGCGTTTGGCGCAGGGTGCTATCCTCCCGCCACAGCCTTGCCATCACATCAAAGCCCTGTGCGGGGCTGAGAATATCCTCGGCTGCGGTATCGGAGGCGTGCTGCACCTCTAAAAGCGGTAACACCCTTCTTATTTCTTTTATCAGGGAAGATGCCGCAAGGCTCTCTCCCTCTAAATTGCTGCTGTTATAGGAAACGAACAAATACTCACTCGGTGCCAGTGCGGCACAGTAGGCAAAAAAGCGTTCATTCAGGCTCATCACCCGAAAATCCGAGCCTAATTCCACCCCCTGTTTGAGCAGATGGGTGCGCTCGGCATCACTGAGTATACCGCCATCGCTGAAGCCTTTTGGAAAAAGCCCTTCGTTCACACCGAGTAAGAATGCCGCCTTAGGTAAATCCGTGCGAATTCTTTCGGCAGAACCGACCAGGATTTCATCAATGCGCTGCGGCAACACGCCGATATTGGAATTTGCCGCCGCCAAATCGAGAATGTTCAAAACGGTTTTTGCCGGCAGCACTTCGCCGCCTCTTGTTGCCACCAGCTGGTCAAGGCAATGCATCAGCAATGCCCAAACCTCACTTTGCTCTTTGAGAATGTCGTTGTCGCTTTGCAAAGCGCTTTGTGCCAGGCGTTTGAGGTTTTTCGCCGCCTGTACCTGCTCTAAAAGCGCATACAGCGCCGCCGCCGTTTCTCCCACGGTAGCGCCCTTGATGCGGTTGGCAAACTGCAAAAGCGGAATCACCGTTTTTCTGCGGGTTGCGTTCACGCGCTCAAGCAGGGCTTCATCCTCTTCCCGCATGCGCTCGGTAAAACCGGCGGGATTATAGGCAAAATCACCGCTCCACTTGCGCTTACCGTTGATATTCCAAATAATGCAGTAGTTTTCAAAATCGGAAATCTCGCGGGTATCCATGCCCGTTACCGCGCTTTTGATGCACGCCATCACATCCTCTAAGCGGAAATTATCCGCGCAGCATTTGAGCGCATAGTGGCAAAACAGGAACAGCGGCTCATGCATCACCGAGCGCCGCGCATCTTTAAAAAACGGGATTTGCTGTGCGGCAAAGGAACGCTTCAAATACGGAAGATAGCTTTCTTCATCCCGCACAATCACGGCAATGTCGCGGTAGCGGTAATCGCAGTGCATAATCAGCTTTTTTATCTGCAAAGCCGCATAATCGCACTCGCGCTGCACATTGGCGCACTGCGCAATCTGCACCTCACCGCATTCCTTCTCAAAGGGTGCGGCAGAAGGGGTGTAAATGCCTCTGCTCAAATAGCGGAACGGCGCGCGCATGGCGGATAAATCCTCAAAGCATCTGGTTTGCACCTGCGCACCGATTTGCTGCGCCGCAAGAATGAGCTTGTGCGCGGTGCGCTTGACCGCTTCGAATTTGTCGCCTTCCATTTGCCCGAGTTGCAAACTGTCCGTGCACAGGGTGATGTAGGTTTCTTTACTCTGCCGGATGATTTGGGCAATAATATCCAATTTCTGTTTATCGAAAAAGCCGAAGCCGTCAATCGCCACGGTATAACCTTCAAAGAAGGATTCGTGTTCTAAAATCGCATTGACATCAGTCAAAATATCATCGGGATTGAGGTAGGTTTCCTCCACCAAAGCATCAAAGCTGCGGGATATCATGGAAATCTCTTCGATTTTCTGCTTGAGCACTGCCGAACCGGAGGCATCGGCAGCGCTTGCCAAAGCTTTCAAGTCGGTTTTTGAATACTTCAGCTCCGTCGAGAAATTGAGCATGCCCGCAATAAAATCGGGGCGGGCTGCCTGTTTTTTGTAGTAGCTCAACTGCGCGCTGCATTGCTCAATCGCCTTGCTCATGAGCACCGCTTTGCCGGCATTATCGAGCACCTCAGGCTTAACACCGCCGTAGGTTTCGGTAATCACCCGCGCCAGGTTATTGAACCAAATCACCTTTATTTTTGAACCTCTGCGCGCGCCAAAATCCTCCAACACACTGCGTTCGGTGATGAAGGAATGTTGGTCGGGTACCAATATCATCAGCTTTTCATCTGCCTCCAACTTGGCGGCAAAAAGCTCTTTTATGTACTTGGACTTGCCGCTGCCGGCAAGTCCGTAATCAATTTCAAGCTTCATAATTTCTATCCCAAATACGGTTCAAAGGCACTCAACTCCAAGCCTTCAAAATCCTTGAGCGCTTCGTATAAATGCAAGACAATGTTTTTAACGCCGCCCTCTACATTGCTTTCCACATTCAGCGGCAGCACAGGGTCATGCACGGAGAGGCGCAGCACAAACCAGCCGTCATCCTCCGCGCCGGCAAAATTCACTCTGACACCCTCGCGCGAATCATCGGCAAGCAGCCAGCCCTCATGCGCCGCGGCATAGGCTTCCACGCTGTCAATCACCGCCTGCCCGTAAGCCTTAAAGTCGGGTTTGAGGATGTCCATTCTCAGCTCTGCCGCTTCCTGAGGCTGGCGCATATTCTCAATAATGGAATTGAGGGTTTTGCCCTGCTGTGACAAGAGCATCATTTCAATGACAATGCGGGTAATCAAATACGCGCCGTCATCCAAAAAGTAGTTTTCTCTGAAAGCAATGTGCCCTGCCGTTTCACCGGCAAGCGGCGTATCAATCCCCTCCCGGTTGAGGCGAATTGCCTCGTTGATAACATTTTTATAGCCGCGCACAAAGCGGTGGTGGATGCAGCCCATATCTTCTTCAATGAACTGCTTGAAGCCATCGGAGGTGATGGAGTCGGTTACAATGGTTTTGCCTTTTTCACCGCCTGCGGCAATGTATGCCGCAATCGCCAGCAGGTTATTTTTATTAAGCTCTTCCCCGTTGGCATCCACGGCGCCGCCTCTGTCAACATCTGTATCGAAGATGATGCCGAGGTCGGCATGGTGGCGCACGGTCGCCTCACAAATGCTGCGCATGGCTTCCTCGTTTTCGGGATTGGGAATGTGGTTGGGGAACATCCCGTCAGGCTCCAAAAACTGGCTGCCTTCGGTATCGGCACCGAGCGGTGCAAGCACCTCCCCGGCATAGAAGCCGCCCACGCCGTTGCCGGCATCCACAATGATTTTTTTGCCTTTGAGCGGGTGCTCATAGTCCGCAGCGTTGACACCTTGTTTGATAATGTCTCTGAGTATTTCGGCATAGCGCGGCATAAAGTCGTAGTTTTCGACACTGCCGTTTTTACCGTCATCATAATTCTTTGCGGCTGCATCCGCTAAAATCCGCACAATATCGCTGCCCTCGGCACCGCCTTCGCGCGTAAAAAACTTCAAGCCGTTTCGAAAATACGGATGGTGAGAGGCAGTGATTTGAATTGCGCCCTGCGCGCCCAATTCCACCGTGCTCATAAACATGGCGGGGGTGGAAGCCAAATCAAAGTACAGCGCCCTGGCACCGCAGTTTTGAATCGCCCGCAGCACGCTTGCCGCAATGCGCTCGGCGGAAATGCGCGAATCGTGCCCGACCGTGATGGTCAACTGTTCGGCTTGCTTGCCGGTTTTTTCGGCAACAAACGCAACAAACGCCGCCGCAATATCATAGACCGCTTCATCGGTCAGCTCGACCGGTTTGCCCTCATGCTCTACGGCAATGCCGCGCACATCGGTGCCACTCTTTAAATAATCATATTTTCCCATATTTCTACCCTTTCAGCCTGTCGGCTTGTTATTTTGTCAGTGCCTGATAGCGCCCGTACAACCCGTCTAAATAGCGGTACATCGGTGTAACCAGGCGCAGCTGTTCTTTCATATCGTCTACAAACGCTTCACTCGCGCAGCGCGACAAATCGGTACTCGTATTGATAAAGTACAGCTCTCTTAAATTATAGATTTTGCGCAATGCCGGCGGCAGGCTGTCGGTACCGGGCTTGTCCCGCTTATAGCACTCGCCCAACACGGCATAGCCCGCATCCAGCAGCGGCACAAAAGCCTCCAAAAAGCGGTTGGGATTTTCGCGCAAATCCTCTCTGAAAAACGCCATGAAAGAAGGAGAAGCCTGCCAAAAGCCGATGCCGTTGTCCACGCTGCGGGGCGAAACCTCACACCACAGCCCGGGTGCCATATCGCCCTGCTCCATAGGTCTGTGCCAAATCACCCACACATTGGCGCGGTACAGTGTTTTGTCCTTAGTAAATCGCGTGTCGCGGCGAATGCGCGAAACTTTTTTCGGATTGACCGTTATGTTTTCATCAATGGCATACAAATCCTCTGCCAAATCCAAGCTCAGCGCACCTAACTGCTGCCGCGCACCTTCATTAATCTCTTTTTTATGTTCCTCGTAGAAGGGTTTATTGTTATGAAAGCGGTTCATTTCCAACAGCATAATGGTGTCGGCTGTAATGCCTGTAAAATTATAACTCAATTTCGCCTGCCTCCTTCATTTTTTGAAGTGCGAGTAAGATGCCCGTTTTGGCGGAGTGGAAATTCAAACCGCCCTGCATCCACACACAGTAGGGCTCGCGCATCGGCCCGTCTGCCGAAAACTCGATGGAAGCACCCGAAATAAAAGCGCCTGCCGCCATAATGACCTTATCATCGTAGCCGGGCATATCCCACGCCTGCGGAACCACATAGGCATCAATCGGCGCACCGCTTTGCACACCGCGGCAGAAAGCTTCCAACGCCTTGCCGGTGCCGAGCTGAATGCACTGAATAATATCATAGCGCTCCTCATGGCTTTCGGGGCTGACTCTGTAGCCTAACAGCTCAAATACAGCCGCAGCAAACACTGCGGTTTTGAGCGCCTCACCGGTCACATGCGGTGCCTGGAAGAGCCCCATAAACATAGAGCGGTTTTCATGTAAGCTTGCGCCGACCTCCGCACCGAGACCCGGCACGGTGGCGCGATAGGCGCACAGCTCTACAAGTTCTTTTTTACCGGCAATATACCCGCCGGTTCTGGCAATACCGCCGCCCGGGTTTTTAATGAGCGAACCCGCCATTAAATCCACGCCGACTTCGGTGGGAGTTTGCAAATCCGTAAACTCACCGTAGCAGTTATCCGCAAACACAATCGCCTGTGAATTTTTATGTGTTATCTCTGCAATTCTTTGCATTTCTTCTGTCGTTAAAGTCGGTCTTGCCGCGTAGCCTCTCGAGCGCTGCACATAGACCATTTTTAATTGCTTGCATGCTTTGATTTTGCGCTCAATCTCCGGAAAATCAAGCCTGCCGTTTTGCAGTGCCACTTCCTCATAGTGCACCCCGAAGTCTTTCAGCGAGCCCATCCCCTCACCGCTCATACCGATAACCGGCTGAATGGTGTCATAGGGTGTGCCGCTGACACACAACAGTGTATCACCCGGGCGCAAAATGCCAAACAGCGCCACGCCTAAAGTATGCGTGCCGCAGGTGAAATTGTGGCGCACCAAAGCTGCCTCTGCCCCTAAGGCTGCGGCAAAGGTTTTATCCAGCGCATCCCTGCCCGCATCGCCGTAGCCGTAGCCGGTGGTGCCGCCTAAATGCTGCTCACCGATGCGGTTATCAATAAAGGCTTTGAGCACCTTGTTTTGGTTGTATTCCGTCACTTTCTCGATACGCCGGAACTGTTCTTTGCACTGTTCCAGCGCCTTTTCACCGAGCGCGATGATGTTTTCATCTATCTCAAAAAAAGTATTCATTGACTGTCTCCGAATTCTTGTATCAGCGCCTTGGCAAGCTGCAGGCAGCTGTGCATATCCTCTTCGCGCGCCATGCTCACTGCGGAGTGAATATAGCGCGTGGGCAATGAAAGCGCGAGTACCCTTGCGCCTTCTCCCGCTGTTTGGATGGCTGCCGCATCGTTCCCGCCGGCAATCTTGGTTTTGGTTTGCACTTGAATCCCCTGCTCTTTGGCAAGGCGCATGGCGCTTTGGTACAGTGCTCTGTCATACACCGTGCCTCTATCCATAAAAGAGACCACCGCGCCTTGTCCCAATTTGCAAACGGTATCGGCACCGCTCACCCCGCAAACATCATTGGCAGTGGTGCTTTCCAACACCAACGCAATGTCGGGCTGCACCCGGCTTGCTGCCGCACCTGCACCCTTTAAGCCGATTTCTTCCATCGTGCAAAAGCAAAGGGTGACATCATAGGGCAGCTCGCTTGCCAGCAGTTCCAACAGCAAGGCACAACCGAAGCGGTCATCAATCGCCTTGGATTTGACCGCTGCGCTGCCGAAGCGCACAAACGCGCTCTCAAACACTGCGGTATCCCCCGGGCGCACATACTGCTCGGCTTGCGCCTTATCCTTTGCGCCGATGTCAATATACATCTCGTCCTCTTTGGGCATCAGGCTTGTATCCTCGCTCAAATGCATCGGCGCCGTGCCGATAACACCTAAGCGCTCACCGATGCGCACGCGCTTACCCAGTAAGGCTTTGGTATCGATTCCGCCGACCGTGGCAAAGGACAGCACACCATCCTCGTGAATATGGGTAATAATCATGCCCACTTCATCCATATGGGCGCTGAGCATCAGTTGATTGGAAGGTGTTTTGTTACCTTTCTTTTCGACAATGATATTGCCGAGGTTGTCGACGATATAAGGCAACTCCCCTAATTGGGAAAGAATATATTCTCTGACTGTCGTTTCCGCACCCGAAGTGCCGCCAAGAAGGCAAAGTGTTTCAAAATGTTGCATCATTTGCCCTCCTTACTCAAAATATAGTGCGCAATCAAAGCGGCGCAGCTTTCCAAATCGGCAAGGCTTGCAACCTCCACCGCAGTATGCATATTGCGAATAGGCGGAGAAACCATAGCCGTTTTTGTGCCGTACTTCGCACAGGCAATGCCATCGGCATTGGTGCCGGTTCTGCCGTTCATCACTTCAATTTGATAATTTATCCCGTGCTGTCGGGCGCAGTCAATGAGCCCATCGCTCACCTGCCTGCACAAAATCGGCGCCACGCCGATAAATGCACCGCCACCTAAGGGCATGGTGCTGTTTTTGTGCTTGCCGCCGACTTCCTTTTGAGAAGCAAAAGAAACATCAACCACAATCGCTTCCTCTGCCTGAGAGGCAAATGCCGCATTGTCGGCGCCCTTGCCGGCAACTTCTTCTCCGACAGAAAAGACAGCGCTCACCTTTGCCTGAGAATCTGCCTGCTCCAGCAGCTCCAGCACGCGGGCAATAATCGCCATGCCGGCTCTGTCATCGAGCGCGGTTGCGCTCACCCTGTCGCCTAACAGTTCACCGAAGTAGGGTTGATAGACAACCTTGTCGCCAAGGGAAACCTTTTGCTGCAAAGCTTCAAAAGTCAGCCCGGTATCAATCGCCATGTCTTCCCACTTCGCCGCTTTGTTTTTTTCGCTTTCTTCAACCAAATGCGGCGGTTTGGCACTCACAATGCCGTAAACCGGCTCTTTGCCGAGCACCAGCACTTCGCTTGCGGGCGCCACGCGGCAATCCATCCCGCCGACTTTGCCGACTTTTAAAAAGCCGCCTTCTTCTATCGCCGTTACTGCCAAACCGATTTGGTCCATGTGCGCATCCAAGAGAAAGTGCATGCCCTTCCCCTCTTTGGTGCAAATAAAATTGCCTCTCTTATCGGTTTTGCAGCTGCCGAAGCGCTCCATCACCTGCCGCGCGGTGCGGTAGAGCTCGCTCTCGGCACCTGCAGGCGCCGGACACAGGCAAAAGCGCTTTAATACTTCTTTCATTTCCATTTTAATTTCCTTCTATCAAACACCGAAAACTGAAAACTGAAAACAGAACACTGAAAACTAAAGGATGTTTACAACCTTTTCATAGTGTTGCCCTCTCTTTTCAAAATTCTTATATTTATCGAACGAGGTAGAAGCGGGCGAAAGCGAAACAATGTCGCCTGCCCGGGCGTGCGCCGCAGCCAACTGAACCGCCTGCTCCATATCCTGCGCATGGAGAATCGTGATTGCCTCACTATCATAGTTTGCCGCTTTTTTGACACTTTCTTCAATGACATCGGCAGTTTCGCCCATCACAATCAAAATTTTCACTTTTTCATTAATCACGGGACCCAATGAATCATACACCAAGCCCTTGTTTTTGCCGCCGGCAAGGAGGATGACCTTTTCCTCTCTCGCCTTCAAACCGGCAATCGTTCTGTCGGGAGAAGAAGCAATGGAATCATTATAATACTGCACTCCCGCAACCTCTCTGACAAACTCCATGCGGTGCTCCACGCCGCCAAAGCTTTGCGCCACGGCAAGCACGCTCTCTCGCTCCGCCAAGCCCCAAGTAGCGGCAATGGCGGTGAGGTAATTTTCCACATTGTGGTCACCGATTAAGCGAATATCCGCACGGTTCATGATTTCATGCACTTCGCCGTTGTCGTTATAGTAGATTTTACCGCTTTGCATGTCCCAAAAAGAGCCTATCGCAGGCATTTTGGTTTTCGAGAACCACACAAGCTGCCCTTTCACGGCGGGCGCATATTCTTCTCTGGTGACTTCGTTATCCCAATTGAGAATGGTTTTTGAGTTTTCTTTTTGGTAGATAATCAGATTTTTCTTGGCATCTTTATACTCTTGGTAGTCCTTGTGCACATTCAGGTGATTGGGTTGGACATTGGTCACCACCGTGATGTCGCCTGCCTGCTTCATGGAAAGCAGTTGGAAAGAGGAAAGCTCCACCACCGCGATATCCTCCGCGCCAATTTCATCCACAATCGGGAGCAGCGCCCTGCCGATATTGCCGCCCTTGTGCACGGTGTAGCCCTGCTTTGTTAAAATTTCACTGATTAAGGTTGTGGTTGTCGTCTTACCGTCTGCCCCCGTAATGGCAATTATCTTGCAGGGGCAAAGCTTGAAAAACTCTTCCATTTCGCTGGTAACATTGGCACCGGCGGCAATCGCCTCCTGAATTTCCGGGCGATTATAATAGATGCCGGGGGTGCGAAAGACCATATCAAAGCGCTCTAAGTGCTCAAATTGGTGCTTGCCGAGTTGGAACGCAATGCCAAGCTCGCGAATGCCGTCAATATCCTCGTCAAACTCATCCATTTCTCTCATATCGCACAAAGTGACCTCCGCGCCGCACGCCACAAACTTGTGAATCAACTGCTTGTGGCTGACACCGATACCCAAAAAGGCAACCTTTTTGCCTTTTAACTGTTCATAGTATTCTTTTGCCTCATTGCTCATAGCTGTTTCTCCTAATAATAGACATAAATATATTTAATTATATAATATTTTAATCCATTATTCAATATCATCGCTCAATCAAAGTTTTTTAAATATGGGTTTGAAACGGTGAACACACAAAAAAGCCGAGAGGCTTGAAAACCTCTCGGCTGTTGTGTTAATCTTACAGACCGAATTTTTCGGTAACATAAGCTCTTGTGCTGGGGCTCTCATACGGGCTTTGTGCCACACATTGCGCCACATAGCGCGCCGTTCTTGAAGCATAGGAAGCATCGTAAACGGTCACCTCCACGCCATTAAGCGAATAGGTAATGTAGCTTCTCGCCGCATAGTGTGTGTCCCAATTGTTCTTTCTGAGCTTGAGCACCAAATTGAAGGTATAGACATCGCCTTCCTCCGATGCATGCACTGTGTATTGACCGCTAAACATGGAGAACTTGGTCACATACAAACCGTCTTCCACCAGCTGGTTTACATTCACCGGTGTGTTATCCGTAGGCTCAATGCCGCCGTTCAGATACTTGGTTTGGGTGTAAACAAAACCGAAGTCGGTTACATCCGCGCCATCGGGAACCAGGCAGGAGGCTGCGAAGCGAATGTCCTGATAATCGTTGGTCAGCTTTTCGCCCTTGATTCTCAGTGCCGCACCGCGGTGGCTGTAGTCATACACTTCATTCTTATACTGGTTGAAATGCGGGCTGGTAAACACGCCGGAATCCACAATTTCGCCGCAGTTGGAGCAGAGGATAAAGTAGCTGCCGTCAATGCTGTCCTTCGGTGCGTTGAGCAACTGGTGTGCGCCTTCTTCATGCTGCATCAATTGGAAATTCTCTACCGAGCTGAGCAGGCTGTTTGCCGCGTTCTTGCCGGCATTGTCTTCATTAGAAAGCTCCATGAGCTCATTCGCACTGTTATAAGCCGCTTCATAGTTTGCCAGCAGAACCTCGGCATTACAGAAAGCACCGCCAAAGTCTTGAAGCGTTTCATAGTTGGCAATAAACGACTCCACTTCTTCGAGCTGCTCTTGCGTTGCAATGGGGTCAAGCTTGGCAAGCTCTGCCTTAAACTCGGCTACCAAAGCATTGTATTCATCCACATCAAAGATGGAGAAAATCTTGGTTAAAGCACCTGAGTCATACTTGACATCGAACCAATCCACAAAGCCGTCAATGGAAATGTCCGTGTACACGCCATCCCAATCATCCACCGTATCTTCCACGTTATCAATCATATCACTCAGTTCGGAATCGGTGATGGACTTTGCATAGTAAATGATGGTGATATCCTTATCCTCGGCACAGAGATATTCCGAAGAAATACCCTGGTAATAATACCTTGAGGAATAGGTGACAAAGTTGCTGTCGGGCTGCGGGTCAAAGTGCACGCCCTTGACGGTGTAGGTGCCGTCGTGCAAATCGGCGGTGCCGTCAACCACTTCACCATAGGTTGCGGTTTTGTTGTAGGACTCTGTATAATTGTGAATGTAGTCATTGTCGATTTCCGCAGTGCCGGCAGGGTTGAGCATCTTGTGGTACAACCTCATGTTGTAGGATTTGTACTTCAAGTTTCTCATTGCATTCGCGAGCGCGTTGACTGCGATATCGACCTCGCTCTGTGTAGAGGGGTTGGCTGTGGTAGAGGAAGTATCAATCGACCTTGCTGTGAATAGCTCGCTGCCGACCGCTTCATCGACATTGATAAATTGCCCTTCCGGTGCCACTTCTTCATAGGTTGCCAGCAACGCATTTAAGCCGCTGAAGTCAATGGTCCAATAATCGAAGGTATGCTCGAATGTGCCGCTGCTCACCATCGTGGGCATATAGGCATCGGAGTGCTTGTTGCAACTATCGGCATATTCCTGCTTGAATTTGAGCGCATTGGAAGAACCGGTTTCAAAGACATAGAAATCCACGGCGGTAGCCTCAATCGCGGTGGAAATGTCGCCCACGTGCTTGTTGTGAATTAAGCTGTAGGTACCGTTCGCCGCGCCGGACCTCAAGTTGTTGTTTGCCGTGTACAGCGAGCTGTAGGCACCCGTTACCGCCTTTTG
This sequence comes from Clostridia bacterium, assembly GCA_017430965.1. Classification (GTDB taxonomy): domain Bacteria; phylum Bacillota; class Clostridia; order Oscillospirales; family Acutalibacteraceae; genus RUG714. The sequence goes on from JAFRLX010000110.1 coordinate 16,047, forward strand.
ATTGGTCATGTCGGTGCCGAGTTCAATCAGTGCTGTTTTCATTGCCGAAGAGTCCATCGAGGTATATGCCGACCACTTGGCAGAATTAAAATAGCAGGAAAGATAATTGTAGCCTTTGCAGGTTTTTACCTGTGAACGCAGGTTTGCTTTCGAAAGCGCATAGATATTCAGCGATAAAGTGAAGTATGCGCTGTTACCAATCCAGTCCGGACAGTGAATTTGCATTTGTTGGAAATACAGCTGTGCCGGGTCGTTCGTGGTTGTGGAACCGGTGAAAATGGTGCCGTAGAAATATTGGTTCTTTGTCGCGCCGGAGCCCGAACCGATTTCACAATTGTCGCCGCTGAGCACTTCCTTATAGAGGGAAGTGTGCGCGCCCGCATCCGATGTAAAGCCGAATGTACCGACACTGTTGTACGAAGGATTTTGCACATAGGAGCCGGCATAACCGTCTTCATTATTAAACTGGTAGTGATTGTCGTAATTGGAAGTGAACTTAAAGCCCATGCCTGCGGCATTATAGGTCGAGTAGAGGTCGCGGTCCACATAGCAATCGATAACCCAACCGGTGTACTTATCGCCATCGGCGGAAGCGGAAGAGGTTTGGTTGTATATTACACCGCTATTACCGATCATTGTCACATCGACATTAACGAATCTCTGGTTCCAGGGTTTATCGTAGACATTGAGGAAGGGTGTCGTTAACTTGTTGTAGATAAACGGAATGGTGGAAGCGGCGCTCAGCTTGGCAAGTGTGCCGGTTGCCGCATCATACAAGCCCTCCAGGGTGTATTCCACGGTAATATCCGCGGAGTAATTGGCGGTAGCTGTCTGCAAATCAATGATTTGGTAGGTTTTGGTTGCGCCTGCTTCAATTGTGTCGATGGCAGGATTGATGCGAATTTTATCGCTTGAACCGGTGGCGATATTGATGCTAGCCTTTCTGGAAGCATTGTTCTTAATGACCACATAATTGGTGGTGGTCATTCTGTAAGAGGCATTGAGCTCAAACTTTTCAATGGAAGAAGAGGATGATGTTTTAAAGGATACATTTAAGCCCGCCACTTCTCTGTTGTCAAAGGTAGGCGCATAGGTTAAGGTTGAGCTGTTATATACCGTGACATTTTTGGTCACCGAGAAGGAGTTGCTCACGGAAGTGTTTTCCGTGGCATAGGTCGCGGTTAAGCTGACCGAGCGCGAAGAACCGTTGGGGGTGTTGGCATCGCCCGTGCCTTTAAGTGTCATCACATTTTTATCCTGCGAGAAGGTTAAACCGGTCACGGGTGTGTAGTCAATGTTCGGCGCAATCATGGTCACGCCCCACTGGTCGGTGACCGAGAAGGTCTGCACCGCGGTGGTTGCATTTAAGCCTGTGGGCAGGGTTAAATTGCTGCCGCTGGCACTTCCCTGTTTTGCATAGGGATAGTATTGCAACAAAGGCGCGATGTTGGTAAACATTAAGTCGCTGGTGCTAATACCGTTGGAGCGCTCAATCTTGGAAAAATCATAAACATTTTCAAACGCACCGATTTCAACATTCCAAACCTTTATTCCGGCATAAATACCACTCTCATTATCCGCCGGATTGGTCTTTTTGGCAGAAATGGTTGCCTTCTGCGGGAAACCTTCCAGAACAGCGTAGAAAGTGAAGATGCCTTCGCCGGTGTAATTAAACGCATTGGCGGTAATCACATCTTCATAGCGCTTGGTCGCTTCGGGAGCCGTGCCGTTGTTCGGCTTGTAAGTAATGATAACATCACCGGCTTCACTGCGAATCGGCTGCGGGTCCTGCGCAATGTTCGGATGATACTTAATCGCATCAATCTCTACAAGATATTTGCCGTTAAGCGCATCCGCAGCAGTGTAGCTGACCGGCTGTGTGCCGTTGTACAGTCCGCTCGGATATTCTGCCGCAGTAGCAGTGGAAGGCATGGCAAATACCATACCGGAAGTGAGCAGAACAACTGCCAACAGCAGTGACAATGCTTTTCTCATTTTTTTCATACTAAAGCCTCCTAATCAGGTGTTTGCTATGGCAAATGAACCAAAACGCAGTCCATTTCAACCTATATCTAAATTAATTATATAACAAAAAAAATATATAATCAATAGCAATACATTTATTAACTTTATTAATTAATTACACTTATATGCTTTCCTGATGCCACCCGCAGCCTCCCCTTCAAACCGGATGCTTGCGCCACAAAAAAGCGCCGGGAGGTTTTCACCCTCCCGGCGTTGATTTGTTAAGAATTAAAAACCGAATTTTTGAGCAATGTAATCTCTCGTGCTCGGGCTCTCGTTGGGATTCGCCGCTGCACACTGTGCAATGTAGTTAACGGTTCTGGAAGAATAGGAACTATCGTAAACCGTAACCTCTATGCCGTTAATCACATAGGTGATATAGCTTCTTGCCGCATAGTGTGTATCCCAGTTGGCTTTCTTGAGCTTCAGCACAAGGTTATAGGTATATGTATCGCCCTGCTCATTGCTGTGAACGGAATACTGACCGTTAATCATCGAGAACTTGGTCACGTACAAACCGCCTTCCACCAGCTGGTCAACATTCACCGGCGTGTTGTCCGTAGGCTCGAAGCCGCCGTTGAGATACTTTGTTTGGGTGTAAACAAAACCGATATCCGTTACTTCCGCATCCTCCGGCACTTTGCTCGAAGCCGTGAAGCGCACATCCTGATAATCGCTGCTGACATCCTCGTCCTTCACTCTCAGCGCTGCGCCGCGGTTGCTGTAGCTGTAATAGTCGACCTGATAGCGGTTGAACTGCGGGCTTGCCAGCGCTCCGGAAGCCACAATATCACCACAGTTGGAGCACATCACACAATAGGTGCCGTCAATACTGTCCTTCGGTGCAGTCAAAAGCCTGTGTGCCCCTTCCAAATGCTGGGTTAACTCAAATTGCTCAACACTGCTCAGGAAAGCCTCTGCCGCGTGCATGCCGGCATTATTGTTTTCGGCAAGCGCAGTCAGCTCATTTGCCTGTTCATAAGAATCCGCATACTGTTCGAGCAATGCATTGGCATTACAGAAAGCATCACCAAAGTCCTGCAAGGTCTCGAAATTAAAGATAAACTGTTCAATATCTTCGAGCTGTGCAGCGGTGGCAATGGGGTCAAGCTTTGCCATCTCGGCTTCAAACTCTTCTAATAATGCATAATACTCTTCTTCTTCAAAAATCGAATATGTCTTGGTTAATTCACCGGATTCATACTTGGCATCGAACCACTCCACAAAGGCATCAATGGAAAGCTCGGTGTAGACACCATCCCACTCAGACACCGAATCCTCGACATCATCAATCGTATCCATCAAGGTGGTGTCGGGAATCGCCTTTGCATAGTAAACCATCGTGATATTCTTTTCTTCCTCGCAGAGATATTCCGAAGAAATACCCTGGTAATAATGTCTGGAGGCATAATCCGCAAAGGTGCTGTCGGGCTGCGGTTCAAAGTGCACGCCCTTAACAGTGTAAGTACCATCGTGCAAATCGGCAGTGCCGTCCAACACTTCGCCATAGGTGGTTGTCTTGTTGTAGGTCTCGGTGTAATTATGAATAATGTCGTTATCGATTTCCGTTTTACCGGTCGGGTCAAGCATCTTGTGGTACACATACATATTGAAGGAGGTGTAGCACAGGTTTCTCATTGCCGTGTTCAGTGCATTGACAATGTTGTCCACTTCATCTTGAGTCGCCGGAACAGGTGTGACAGAAGAAGTGTCCACTTTCCTTGCTGCCAGCAGCTCACTGCCGCACGCTTCATCCACATTGACAAACTGACCGTCTACCGCGACGGAATCATAATTCACAAGCGCTGCATTTAACTTTGAAAAATCAATGGTCCAATAATCATAAGTATGCTCATATGTACCCTTGGTTGTCAGGGTAGGCATAGCAGATTCGGAATGCTTGTTGCAGCTCTCGGCAAAGGCACTGTTAAAGCTCAAAACATTGGAAGAGCCTGTTTCAAAGAGGTAGAAATCTACCGAAGTTTGTGCAATTGCAGAACTCTTATCGCCCGTGTGCTTATTGTGGTTTAAGCAGTAGGTTCCGTTGGCGGTTCCGCTAAGCAAGGTGTTGTAGGCGGTATCCATCGCCGACTTTGCCTGGTTAATCTTATATTGGCTGGTCATATCCGTTCCCAACTGAATTTGAGCATTGCGCAATTTAGAACTTGCCATGGAGCAATAATCGGTCCACTTTGCCGAATCAAAATAGCAGGAAAGCAGATGACCATTGTCGTTAATATCATTTCTTAACGCATTTTTGGAATAGGCATAAATATAAAGATGAGAATTGAGATAGCAGGAATTGTCTGCGCCCCTGTCAAGCAGGATGTCCATGCCGTCATCGTTCTTTTGGTCGCCGTCAAAGTAAATTTCTGCGGGGGCATCCTGGGTGGAAGAGCCGGTGAAAATAGTTCCGTAGAACGGTACGGTTTTTCCGCCTGTAATCTTAATCTTTGCCTTTTCCTGGTAACGAGTGGTGTGGGTGGAGGGGTTAGCAGAATAGCCAAAAGTACCCGGGCTGTCATACGCGCCTCTTTGGATATAGTAACCCGCATCACTTTCATCCGGTTGGAACCAGTAGTCAGACTGGCTGTCCGGCTCAAACTTAAGACCTAAGCCTGCAGAATTGTAAGTCGGATAACTGTCTGTATTAATATAGAAATTGGCATCCAAATACGACATATTGCCGGAGGATTGTGATTTGGTTTGGTTAAGTACGCCTGCCGAACTGACATAGGTTGCCTGCACATTGACATCGTAACTCGGCCAAGTATTGTCATCTTCCAATTTTACGGTCGGCGTAGTCACTTTATTATAAATAAAAGGGATGGTTGAACCGGTTGTAAGGTTTGCCAAATTACCGGTAGAAGCATCATACAAACCATCTAAAGTATAGCTGACAGTAATATCCGCATTGTAGTTGGCATTCGCCGCTTTCAAATCAATCAGCTGGAAGGTTTTGCTTTGACCTGCTGCAATGGTGTCACTTGCCGGATTGATTCTTAATTTATCGGCAGAATTGCTTGAAAGGCTGACGCTCGCCTGTCGAGAGGAATGGTTGGTTAAGACAACGGTATTCGTAGTGGTTGCCTGGTAGGAACTGTTGAGGGCGAATTTGTCCGCTGCATTGTTACCGGCTTTAAACGCCATGCTCAAGCCTGCCTTTTCGCGGTTGGCATAGGTAGGCGCAAAGGTTAAAGTAGAGCTGTTGGTTACCGTGAAGCTCTTGTTCAGTGAAAAGGTGTTGGCAACAGAGGTATTGCGTGTATCGTAAGTTGCCTTCAAGCTCACGGTTCTGGTGTTCGCGCTCGGGTTATTGGCATCGCCGGTACCCTTGATTGTCATCACATTTGCAGACTGTGAGAAAGTTAAACCGGTCACCGGAGTGTACTCAAATTTCGGGTTCACCATTGTCACGCCCCACTGGTCGACTGCAGAGAAAGTCTGCACGGCTGTGGTTGCCGTTAAGCCGGCGGGAAGAGTGAGGTTATTCATGCTCGCATTGCCCTGCTTGGCATAGGGGTAATACTGCGGTAGCACGGAAACGCCGGAGAACATCAAATCACTGGTGCCCACACCGTTGGAACGCTCAATTTTTGTAAAATCAAAAATAGATTCAAAAGAGCCGATTTCCGTGTTCCAAATTTTGATAGCGGCATAAATACCGGAATCATTGTCTGCCATATTGACTTTTTTAACCGAAACGGTTGCCTTCTGCGGGAAACCGCTAATCACGGCATAGTAGGAGAAGGAACCTTCGCCGCTGTAACTAAAAGCCTGGGCATCAATCACATCTTCAAAACGCTGTGTAACCTCAGGGGCTGTACCGTTGCTCGGTCTGTAGGTGAGAATCACATCACCCGCATCGGAACTGATTGCCTGCGGCGGCTGTGAAGAATTGGGGCTGTATTTCACCGCTTCAATCTCCACAAGGTACTTACCTTGGTTTGCATCGCTTTGAGTGTAGCTCACAGCGGCGCTGCCGTTGTGTAACCCGCTCGGGAATCCGGCAGCTGCTGCCTGCGGCGCGGTAAATACCCAGCAGGTGAGCAACATCACGCACACTAAACAAAGCGATAAAGCTTGTCTCATTCTCTTCATGTTGTAGCCTCCATTCAAAGGTTTCTAAAGAATAAAATTATACATAATAATTATATAGTTTACTATTAGAATGTACAATAGATAACTTAAACAACGATTTTGTGATTTTTTGTGCAAAATTACAAAAACCCATCCTGTTCTCAGCCGTTCGTCATATAAGAAAACCCGCCCTGTTTTGAGTGTGCGCCAAGGCGATAAAGCTGCGCATGAGCAGGGGGCTCCCATCGGCATTTTACACTGCTTTGCCGAAAAAAATACTCCCCCGCAGAAACCCTGCAGGGGAATGCGCCGTAGCGGCGGTTCATTCACTTTCGTAAATAAATTCTCTCAATGCGCTCTTATTCTTGTCAAAGTCAATCGAAAGCGCTTGCTGGTCGCCGAAGTATTCACTGGTATAGCTGTCATCAATCGGAATGCGCAGTTGCTCCACATCATAGGTCAGGTAACCGAGGGCACCCAAGCCGAGTCCCAGCATATCCCACTTTGTAATGTCGGTTTTCACCTGCGGCAATATCACCTCCGCCAAGTGGTAAGCGGTAAAGGGACCTGCATGCTTGACTTTGTCGACAATAGCGCTCATCACCTTGCGCTGGCGCTGTGTGCGCATAAAGTCGGAATCCAGGTAGCGAATGCGGCAATATACCAACGCTTCCGCACCGTTGAGCGTGTTCACCCCTGCGGTAACGCTTTCGCTGGTGTTTTCATTAATAAAATCGGCTTCTTTTTGAGTTACCTCCACATCTACACCGCCCAGTTCGTCAATAATAGATGAAAAGATTTCAAAATCCACCATGGCATAGCTGTCTATTTTAATGCCGAAATTATACTCAATCGTGTCCATCAAAAGCCCGGCGCCGCCATAGGAAAACGCCGCATTGAGCTTGGCATAATCATGGTCGGGAATATACACCCAGGTGTCGCGCATAAAAGAAGTCAGCTTCAGCTTGCGGTGCACTTTATCAATGCTCACCAGCATCACCGAGTCGGAACGCTGTGAGCCGCCGCTGTCATCATCACAACCGATAAAGAGAATATTCTTCACTCTACGGTTGCTCATCAGTTTCGAAGAATCCAGATAAAGGTTGGAGTGTTCACTCGGCACATAGTTGATTTTATTCAACAAATTGAAGCCGAAAAAACCGACAATGCCGGTCAAAACCAAAACAATTGCCAGCACAATGGCAAGCACTTTTTTTGCGGTGCTCCTGTTTGCCGGTGCGCGGCGTTGCGGCGCTCTGTTTGCCGCAGAGTATGGGGTGCGCGCAGCCCGCGCCTGCGGTTTGGAGGAATAGACATCCTCAAACCCCGTGTGGAGATTCGGTTCGGCTGCTCTTTGCCCCTGCGGGTTTTGCGTTTCCTTTGCGTAAACATTGCGTTTTGCCGGGGGTTTGGCATAGACATTGCGCACAGACTGCGGCTTTGCATAAGCGTTGCGCTTCGGTGTGTCTGCCGCTCTCATATCGTTTCTGCCGGAAGAGATATCTTCATAGTCAGTGCGATGAGGCGCCTTGTCCTCCCTGCCCGAAAAAATATCTTCATACTCTTCTGGATATTTACTCAAAATCTACCTCCGAATATCACATTTGACTGTTTCGGTCATTCCTTATATGCTTGCGCCGTGAGCTTCACGGCGCAAGCATATAACTGCGCCTGTAAGCCGAGTTCTGTTTTTCAGGTAATTATCTATCTCGACTGCATATTACTATGCAGCTCCAGCTGCCCTTTGAAGTATCGGTCGGGCAAACCACTTCGGTCGGCATTGCTCCGGATAGGGTTTACAGGGCTTACCTGTTACCAAATAAGCCGGTGAGCTCTTACCTCGCCTTTCCACCCTTACCGATTGCTCGGCGGTATATCTCTGTTGCACTTTCCCGAGGGTCACCCCCGGCGGCCGTTAGCCGTTATCCTGCCCTGCGGAGCTCGGACTTTCCTCATGCGCGAGAGCGCACGCAATTACCCGGCGCAGTTACAAGCACATTATAAAATAAATTATAATTATTGTCAAATACGATTGACGAAAATTTTATTTATGCTATACTAATAGGTAACTATTTGAAAAGGGGCAGTATTATGATTTCCACCAATGATATTACCGTACAATTCGGAGGGCAGGAGCTGTTTAAGCATGTCAGCATTACTTTCACACCGGGCAACTGCTACGGCTTAATCGGTGCCAACGGTGCCGGAAAGTCCACTTTTTTGAAAGTGCTCAGCGGCGAGGTTGAACCCGACAGCGGTGAAGTTTTTATCACTCCCGGCGAGCGCCTTTCGGTTTTAAAGCAGGACCACTTTGCTTTTGATGAATATGAAGTGGTGCAAACGGTCATTATGGGTAATGAGCGCTTGATTGAAATTATGCACCAAAAGGATGAAATCTATGCAAAAGAGGATTTTACCGAAGAAGATGGTGAAATCGCCGCCAATTTAGAGGCAGAATTTGCCGAAATGGGCGGCTGGGAAGCCGAAAGCGATGCCGAGTTTTTGCTCAACAAATTAGGCATTACCGATGAATTCCATTTCATGAAAATGGCAGAGCTTTCCAACGAGCAAAAGGTCAAAGTGCTTCTGGCACAGGCACTCTTCGGCAACCCCGATATTCTGTTGCTTGATGAGCCGACCAACCATTTGGATTTGGCAGCCATTCGCTGGCTCGAAGGCTTTTTAATGGACTTCCCGAATACCGTGATTGTCGTTTCGCACGACAGGCACTTTTTAAACACCGTGTGCACACACATTGCCGATGTGGACTTCGGTGAAATCAATCTCTACACCGGTAACTACGATTTTTGGTATGACTACACACAAATTCGCCAGCGCCAGCAACGAGAGCAAAACAAGAAAAACGAGCAAAAAGCGCAAGAACTCAAAGAGTTTATTTCCCGCTTCTCCGCCAATGCTTCCAAATCCAAGCAGGCGACCAGCCGCCGGAAACAGCTGGAAGCTTTGGAGCTGATTGAGATGCCGGTTTCCTCCAGGCGTTTCCCCTTTGTTGGCTTCACACCCGACCGAACAGTCGGCAATGATTTGCTGTTGGTAGAGGGCTTGACCAAAACCATTGGCGACAGGAAGGTGCTCGATAATGTCTCCTTTATTATCAACCCGCACGATAAGGTCGCTTTTGTCGGCTCCGATGCCTTGGCAAAAACCACTCTTTTCAAAATCCTGATGGGCGAAATTGAGCCGGATGCCGGCAGCTACAAATGGGGTGTAACTACCTCTCAAGCCTTTTTACCGAGTGATAACAGCGAGTTTTTTGACGGCTGCGAGCTCAACCTGGTGGATTGGCTGCGGCAGTTTACGGACTTGTTCCTGGAAACCGACATTCGCGGTTGGTTGGGCAGAATGCTCTTTAACGGCGATGAGGTTTACAAAAAAGCAAAGGTACTCTCCGGTGGTGAAAAAGTCAGGTGTATGCTGTGTAAATTAATGCTCAGCGGCGCCAATGTGCTCATTTTGGATGAGCCGACCAACCACCTGGATTTGGAGAGCATTACCGCGCTCAACAACGGCTTAATCAATTATCCGGAAACCGTGATTTTCACCTCTCACGACCACCAGTTTATTCAAACCATCGCCAACCGCATTATCAACCTGGAGGATGGACATATTGATGACCACCTTTGCACTTATGATGAATACCTGGAGATGTTGGGTGAGGATAAACTCAAGCATATGCGCTAAGTGTGTGCAGCGCAATGAGCACGGTTTTCAGCTTCGGAAAGCTATGAGGAATAACAAGGAGAGTGAAATTGTGGCAGTGCCGCTTTACGGCACAAATTATTTCAAGTGCGCATTGTCGCCCTTTCATTCCCCATTCAACTTTAGGAGGAGGGAACTATGTGGTTTGTTTTTGCCCTGATTGCCACCTTGAGCTGGGGCTTTGCCGACCTGTTTTACAAAAAAAGTACCGATGAAAACGACAGCCAATCGCATTTAAAAATTGCGGTATGGGTGGGTATCGTTATGGGTATCACCTCCCTGCTGCTGTTAATTCTGCCCTCTGACCTGCCGCTGCTCGAAAAAACGCTGACAGCCGAAAGCTTTTTGAGCGACATTGTCAAGTATTCTCCGGCTTCGCTTTCCTACATCATTTCCATGATTATCGGCTATGCGGGGCTACGGTATCTTGAAGTATCCATTATCTCCCCCGTGCAAAATGCCTCAGGTGCTTTGAGCGCAATCGCCATGATTGTGTACTTCCTGCTCAGCGGCAAAACCGACAGCATTACCGAGGATTACGGCGCGCTTGATTTTAGCGGCACCGCACTGATTGTGGCAGGTGTCATCGCCTTGGGCATTGTTGAAAAGAAAATCGGGGACAGGGAACGAAAGCTCCACGGCGAAAAGGTGGAAAAAAAGTACCGCTACGGCGCACTGGCGCTGCTCTTCCCGATTCTGTATTGTATCTTTGATACCATCGGCACTGCGGCAGACGGTATCATTTTAGATGATGAAGTCGGCTTGGGATTAAGCGATATTGACGTGCTGATTCTCTACGGCTTAACCTTCTTTGCAGCCGGGTTGATTTGCTGGCTGTATATGCTCGTCAAAAACAAAAAGCCCTATAATCCGTTCCGGAATAAGCAGATGTCCGTTGCAGCCTGCGCCGAACAATTCGGGCAAATCTTCTATGTGTTTGCAATGTCCAGAAACCCTGTGCTTGCTGCGCCGATGGTTGCCTGCTACTGCATTGTTTCGGTGATTTTGGGCAGGGTTGTGCTCAAAGAAAAATTAAAACCAAGCCAATATGCCTGTGTGGCTGCCGTCATTGTCGGCATTGCTCTGCTGGGCATTTCGGAAGGGCTTGCAGAAGCATAAAATAAGGAAGCGGGAGCCGGCAAGAGAAAGGTGAGTCCCCGTAACGAAGGTTAGCCCTCAAATCGCATCTTTTTCGCCATAATTGCATTAAAATAGTCGCATAGGCGTCAGCCTTAAGCGACTATTTTGCTTTATTCTGACAAAAAATCTGCCGATTTTAGGGTGCATAGCAGTTTTTGCTAAGTAGTTTTATTCGAATAAGGGAGAAAATTTTTCTTGCATACTTGCCGTATTCAAGGGAA
>JAFRLX010000111.1 GCA_017430965.1 Clostridia bacterium
AATGGTAATGTTTGTTAACCCGCTGCAACTGTCAAATGCAGAATAGCCAATGCTTGTGACAGTATTTGGAATGACCGTGTTTTGGCACCCGGCAATTAATGTGTTTGTTTCGGTTTCAATAATGGCATTGCAATTATTCTTGCTATTGTAAACGGTATTATTAGCATCCACTTGAATGCTTGTGAGCCCGCTGCAAGCATCAAACACATTACCGCTGTAAAATCTTGTAACTGAAGCAGGAATTGTGATGCTTGTTAACCCTTTACAACTCCGAAAGGCAAAATCATGGATACTTGTAACGGAATCGGGGATGGTGATGCTTGTGAGCCCGCTACAACCCAAAAATGCACTATTGCCAATGTCAGTGATGGATTTCCCAATAGTAATGTTTATTAATCCGGAACAGCCAAAAAATACTTCATTGCCAATACTTGTGACACCGGATTGGATTTCAATCGATTTGATGGCGGTTTGCTCATAAAACGGACTTGTAGAGGAATAATTATAGTTACTCATCGCCCCGCTGCCGCTGATGGTCAGCTTGCCGGTAGAGGAATCGAAGGTATAATAGACATTGTCCCCGCACTGCCCGCTGCTTGGCAAATCGGCGGCATGTGCGCCAAAGCCCAACCCCGCAAAGATGCTGAGAATGATGGATACAACCAAAATACCACTAAGAATTCTTTTCATGTTTCGCCTCAAAAACTTTAAAATGTTCATTTAAACTATATATAGTAATCATAACATAGATAAAACACAAATACAACATAAGAAAAAAGGATTTGGCACACCAAATCCTTTCATGCAAAAGAAATGCAGCGATTCAATTCATCAATCAAAGCGCCGCATTTCACAGTTGAGAAAATTTACTTTGTCTTTACTCTTGCCGCAGCACTCCAAGCCGAAGCATACACCTTGCCGCCAACAACTTTGTAGGTTCTGATGCGCGCATAGTACAGCCTTCCGGCAGCGAGGTTTTTGACAAGCGCCGCATTTTTGGTTGCCCCTTTAACCGTAAGCACCTTGGCACCGCTAAACTTAGCATTGGTCGCATACTGAATTTGATAGCCATGGGTTTGCACGGCTTGCTTAGCCCACTTAGCGGCAAAGCACCTTCTGCCGGCAGTTAACCCGGCAAGCTTAGTCGGTCTGGGTAAAATGTTGAAATACAGTGTTTTTGCACCGCTGTAAGCGCCTTTAAATTTCACCACTGCTTTGGCTGTGCCCACATACCTGTTGGCAGCATAAGCAACGGTGTAGTAAGCGCTTGAAATGACAGCACCGTTGGTATCGGCTGCCACCACTACCGGCTTTTTGAACGTACCGTCATAGTGAAAAGCGGTTGTTTTGAGCTTCACCGCCTTGACAACGGGGTGCAGATACCGAAACACATAATAAGTGGAATTGGTCGCGCAGTAGCTTTGCACACTGCCGCCATCCGCATAAATCACCACTTTCGTATCTCTACGGTTGCGGAAAACAGAGAAATTTTCCAAATAACAATTTTTATTAAACACCTTCGCCGTTTTAATATAATCGGAAGAAAACGCGCCCCTGCCGATGCTTGTGACATTTGCCGGAACCGCAACATTTACCAGATAGTTTCTGATAAATGCACCTTCACCGATTGTTGTAACACCGGCGCCGATATTTACTGCGCTCAGCGCATTATCACTAAAGGCGAAGGAACCGATAGTTTTCACACTGTCGGGAATCGTAATGGAAGTGAGAGCACAGTTGGTAAACGCACTTTCACCGATACTTTGAAGATTATAAGGGAAAGTCACGCTCTGCAAGCTTTCGCAGTAGAAAAAGGCATAATCTCCGATAGATGTCACTGATTGGGGTAACACCAAGTCCTCTATTTTCATTCCCTTGCAGGCATTTTTCCCTATCGTTGTAAGCGTATCGGGCAATTCCAAAACCTTGGCATTCAAAGCAATCAGGGAATTATCACCGAGCACGCGCACCGGATGTCCCTCAATGTAAGCAGGCACCACAACCCTTTCGAGGTTGCAGGTATTTTGAATCGTGCCTGTTATTTTTGCATCGCCATTGTCTAAAACAACGGCATTATAGCTGCCTGTGTCGGAATAATAATAGATTTTTTGTTCCGCATGCGCCAATACCGGAACGGCGCAGCTAAGCGCCAAAATCACTGCTAATAATAAACTGATGCTTCTTTTCATTATTTCGTCTCACTCCATTTCATTTTTTGTCATAATAAAATAATATCATTAGAAAACACACGCTTTGGCATGTTCTCTTTTTCATTGGTTAAATGCCGTCCATCGGGCAGTCACTATCCACAAGCTTCACCGCTTTAGAGCCGACATCCATAGAGTAAGCGGTAAAGTGCGCGCCGTTTTTCGAAGTTTTACCATAGCAAACATGGTTGCCGGTAATGTAGTAAATATAACTGGCATCCGCCTTGCAGAAAGTGGTTGCTTTGTAATCGCCGCCGGAAAGGTCGATTTTAAGAATATTGCCGCTTTTGATGTAGTACAGGCTGCTGCCGTCCAAATAGCAGGTACTTTCCACCTCGGCTATTTCCTTGTAAGTGTCCCCGACCCGGGTGATGATAATATAGCGGTTCTGATAATACAGCTCAATGAATTCCTTACCGTGATAGGTGTATACCTGCATCACATTCCCACCGGCAAAGGGAGAAGTCTCCACAGTGAAATCAAAATCGCTGTTATACACCTTACCTCCATCCGCACGCCAGGATTCCACCGATTCACCATTGGCAGAGTATACCCGCTCGCCATCGTATTCACACACATACTCGTTGGCATTGCCGGCAACGCTTGCACCGCTGTGGTCATACACCGTGACCGCATCATATTGCATTTCGCCGGTGTTATAGAGTTTCACGCCGATACCTTCTTCATAGAACTCCACAATATTCGCCTTGCCGTACGCCGGTTCGGACAGGGAAACAATTTTTTTCGTGCTGCCGCTTGCGGCATTAAATTGGTAAATACCAATCGGCTTATAATACTTATCGGCGAAATACACATTGCTGCCGTCGCCGCGCATGGGCATAAAGCCGCCTGCATAATCCGAGGCATAGGTTTTGATGTACTTTTCTATGTTGTTGTAGTCGACATTGGAAGCGGTTGTCGTTTCGTTTTTCTCGGCTACTAATTTCAAATTATCGTCACCAAACACTATTACCTGAGCATAGTGTTTCTTGCCTTTTTCAACCACGGGTTCCGGAGACAAATCACCGTGTTTTTTCTGCGCGGTCCGTAATGCATCGAAGGCTGTTTGCCCTTTTGCCAAGGCAAAGCAAACACTCTTCATCATACTAATGTTATAATCTGTGTAAATCGTGTCACTGTTGGCATAAATTGTTTTTGCCCCCTTCGCCAACAATACATCTGTAAATTCATTGGTATATCCGGAATAGCAGGTAGCTAAATAAATCACAGCGCCATTCAAATCACCTTTTTTGAAATAATCATCAAAAAAACCTGCTTTGAAACCGGAATAACCGCCTTCAATCGCAACAATATTATTGTTATTACACCATTTTTTATATCTGATGCTGCTTTTTAAAGTCTTATACTTTAAACCGGTCTTAATGATATATCCCGTTTTCTTGGTATATTCGCCGTGACCGTGCCAAAGGATTACCTTGGCGCCCTTCATTTTATCAAAGCCATCGAGATCTACTTCCTCATCATCATAATTATCCTTAAATGCAAATCCCATTTTCTTTGATATTTCCTTTGCGGATTCATCCGGTTCCGGAAGCGCTTTGCCAAGACTATAGAAAGGCTGGTAGGTAGCAATGCGGCTCTCGCTGCCGCCACTGTCAATGTTTTCAAATCGCGGGGAATAGACAAATTCGTCCCCTTCCTTGAGCTTGCAATACACACTGAGAGTTTCTTCTTCCAAATTTGCTTCGGTCGCCTTGCCGCTTTTGACAAGGCTGTCGGCATACTCATAGGCAGCTTGTATCAATTCATCTGCCTTAGCATGGTCGGCATATCCATCCTTTAAATACGGCTTTTCGACCTCTTCAAATCCGCTCACCACATCATCCAGATAAACATAGCTTTCGCAGACACCATCCGGCGTCGGATTAAGTCCGGTCGGTCTTTTGTAGCTAAAGGCAAATATCAGCGCAATAATGATACCGATTAAGACAACTCCGCCGCCGATGGAAAGCCCTAAAATGAGCCCTAATTTGCTGTTACCGGAGCTCTGCCCTGCTCCGGCAGTCGCCGGCAGCGGCGCCATGCTCACAGTCGGCACCGGTTGCTGCACCGGAAAATCCGGTTTTGCATAAGGGTTCTGCCCTGCTTGCGGCTTTGCGGCAGGCTTGGCATAAGGATTCGCAGAAGCACCCGGTTTTTTGTAAGGATTGGCATACGGATTCTTGGGCACCGACTTCAGCGTTGCATCGTGCGCTTGCTGTTTTGCCGCCGCAGGCTTTGTTGCCCCTGCGGAAGGGTGTTTAAATGAATTTCCGCAATGCACACAATTCGGCAAATTGGAAGGTGTCTCTTTTCCGCACTGATTACACTTCATTCTATTCACACTTTCTATCTTGTTTTATCGTTTGTCATTCTTAACTCTGATAAGCAGGAAACGGCACAATACCGAACACACAAGAATGAACACCAACAGTACTGCCCAAATGAACAGCAGGTTGCCGAGTGTGCTCTCATACAGCGATTTGGCAGTCGCCATACTCGAACCCAAAGTAAGCTGCATAGAGGGGTTGCTGATTAAGAATTTCGGCTGTGCATCGTTGATACCGGTCGATGCGGCAAGAGCGGCGATGCCCCACTTGTTCACCATCAGGTTGGATAATACATCCATCACACCCTTCATTTCAAAGAGCACACCGGAGAAAACAATCTGCACAATGAGCACAATCGGAATAAAGGTGTTGGCGGTGGAAGAATTCTTCACTAAGGAAGAAATGACCAGCGCCATGGTATCTGCCGCAAAGGCGAGCAGGAACAGCGTGATATAATACTCAATCCAAATGCTCGTAAACACACCCTTTGAAGGCAAATCCTTATTCATCACAAAGAGAGCAAAAATGCCTACAACCACAATCATTTGCACGGCGCAAACCGCAGATTGCACCACCAGCTTGGATACCACATAAGAGCCGAGCCTGAGGTTGGTCATATACTCTCTTTTGAGAATATTTCTCTCTTTACAAATCTCTTGAATGGAGTTACAAATGCCGACAAACACTGCCACGCACGCAAGCATAAACAAGCCGGTTTGCGTGCCGTTGAAAACAGCTAACTGACCATCCTTTTTAAAGCTGTGGTCATCATCCAAATCTTTATCTTTTTCCGCGCTGTAGTCGGCAGTATCTTCAACGCGCTTTTGCCACTCATCGTCGTGGTAGGCGTTGTTTTGAATATCGTAAGCCGTGCGGATGCCCTTAAACGGCACCAGGAAAGATGCCTTGCGCATCAAATCCTCTTCCTCCAAGCGGTAAGCGATATTTTTAAAATCTTGGTTTTGCACGGCAGCGAGATTGTCGCTGTCACCGCAATAGAAGGCATTTTTAAAGTGTTCGCTCTCATCGCCTTCAAAGCTGCCGGCAATCATCCCGGCGCTGTCTTTCGATTGCGCTTCCACTCCGCCGATAAAATAGGCGGCACTTAAGCGCGCTTCACCCAGCTGCCCTACCAAGCCGCCGACATGGCTGTCGCCGGAAATGGTGCAGCCAACGGCATAGTGGTTGTAAATCTCCACATTGCCGCTGTTTGCCGCGCCGACAATGGCACCGACCTGATTATGACCTTCCACAAGGGATTTTTTCACGGTACAGCCGCTGATGCGCGCACTGTTTCCAACCTCTGCCGCAATGGCAGCCGCATTGTCGCCATCGGCAGATATTTCAGCATCCTGCAAGGCAAGGTTTTTGACAATGCCGTTGTGGAAGCAGGTCATGTCTTTATCCTCTCCCAGCACATTGATGCTTTCGGTTGTATCGTTGCTCTCTTCACTGCTCACGCTTGCAAAGAGTGCCACATTTTCATCCCCGTCAATGTTCAGGTTTTTGATGATATGGGCGTTACCGTCAAACGTGCCGGTAAAGGGATTTTCTTTGGTACCGATAGGCGCCATACTATGTTGGTCAAAATCCATATCACACTGCAGAATATAGTTGTAGTGCAGGTAATCCTGCAACTCATCATATTCCGCCACCTTGCTCAGTGCCGCCAGCTGCGAAGGTTCCGTGATGAGCAAAAAGTCCTCATCACCGATTTTTTGGAAAACGGCAGGAAGCTTCTGAGCGATATTGGTCATATCAATTTCTTCCCCATCCCACTTTTTCTCTTCGCTGCTTTTGACTTCAATTTCCTTGGTGCCGCCGTTTGCCTTGTCCTTTTCTTCCTGCACCACCTGCTGCCACACCAAAACCGGGTAGCCGTCATTGATTTGATGGTCGTCTTTGGTCTTGACGCTGTACATATCCGGTACCGCTACAAGACACACAATCAGGATAGTTAAAAGCGGAATAAACAAGGTTAATAAAAGGTTTTGTTTATCGTTAAAAAAGATATGAAAATACCTGTCAATTAATACAAATGCCTGTCTGAAAAAAGAAGGTTTTTTATTCATCGCACAGCCCTCCTGTTCGCTTGATTGTTCAGCGCATTATAGCGATTGACATAACCGTCAATATCCTGCGAAATCTTCTCGTAGGCATCTGCCAAATTGGTGACATTAAAGAATTTTTTTGCTTGCTCCGGGCTGCCGTAGAAGCACAGCTTACCGCCCGGTGCCAGGAAGATTACCTTGTCAAACAATTGAATGTTCTGCAGGGTATGGGTGATTACAATAACCGTCTTGCCTTTTTCATCGGAAAGGCGCCTGAGCTGGTGCATCAGGTTTGTTTCCGCTTCGGGGTCCAAACCGGAGGTCGGTTCATCCAGGAAGAACAGGCTCGGGTCGGAAATCAATTCCACCGCAATGGAAGCACGCTTGCGCTGACCACCGGAAAGCTTCTTAATAAAGGTATCCTTCTGCGCAGTCAAATCTACCATATCCATGACATCGGCAACGCGCTCGGCAAGCTCCTGCTTGGTAATATCCTTAGGCAGCCGCAACTTACCGGTGTAAGTGAGCATCGCTTCTAAGGTTAAATCATCATGCACAATGTCTTGCTGCGGCACATAGCCGATGGTTGATTTAATCGTACTGTAGTTTTTGTATAACTCCGTGCCGTTGATATATACCGTGCCTTCGGTAGCGGGTTCAAAACCGTTAATGCAATTCATAAAGGTGGTTTTACCGGCACCGGAGCCGCCCAAAATCGCCACCAGTTCACCGGGGCGAATGGCTAAGGAAACATGGCTTAAAATGTATTTTTTGTTGCCGCCGTTAATCCCGGTGCCCTGTTTGCAGGGAACGATTCTGGAAATGTCATTGACAACCACTTCCACACCGCCGCCGGAATAGTTCTTCTTTTTGAGCTGCTGCTCGGCGCGGCGCACTATCATCTCCTGTTTCTTAAGCTCCGGTTTAGAATAGGGATTGCCTCTTTCATCCTTTGTCACGGCATTGAGCGTTAAGGTGGTGACATAGCTTTGGCGCTCGCGGTTCGGCACGCCGAAAATCACAGCTTTACCGATGCGGATAATCCTGGTATTACCGACTCTGATGACATCATTATTCTTAAACTCGTGCGTTCCCTTAATCGGCGCGCCGTTTAAGTAGGTACCGTTGACACTTCTCAAATCGGTAATGGTCACTGTTCCCTGGCGATTGTTGATCACCGCATGGTTTCTGGAAACAGCGACTGTAGGCACCTGAATATCGCTCTCGGCACCTCTGCCGATGGTAATTTGCGATTTCTTCTCAAGGTGCAGGAATTTCCACTGCAGGTGAGAGGTCGCGCAAAATGCCAGATATATTTTTCCGGTTTGCCCCAACAAAAAAACATCGCCATCGTTCAATCCGACCGGTGCCGACATTTTCTGCCCCGGGGCAACCGGGACTCTTTTTCCTTTAAAATAGGTTCCGTTTGTGCTGGCAAGGTCATGGTAAAAATACCTGCCGTTTCGGTACACAATTAAGCCGTGATTGCTTGAAACCGTTGGCGAGTTGAGCTTCACTGTTGCATTGGAGCCATGCCTGCCGATTGTTGTTTGGTAATCTTCTAAATCATAAGTAGAAACCGGTTGCCCGGTTTCAATGACGACCAATTGTGCAGGATTTTTAATTGACATTTTCTTTCTCCTAATCTAACTGTTTTGCCTACTAATGTATTTGAATGACAATCACTGTAATGTTATCCATTCCTCCGTTGTCAAGCGCTGCTTGAACAAGTGCATTGGCAGTATCCGGCAATGCTTTATGCTGCGCAAGAACTGCCGCTATTTGCGCATCGCTCACCATGTCATACAGCCCATCGCTGCACAGCAGGTAAAGATCCCCTTTTTGTGCTTGGAAGTTCCGAAATTCCGGTTCGATGAGCATTTGCGCCGTATCGATGCCCAAATACTGCGTGAGTGCATGACTCTCTCTTGCGTGCGCTGCCTGCTGTGCGCTCATCACCCCGGCGCGCACCATCAGCTGCGCCTGTGTATGGTCGGTTGTTAATTGACTGAGTTTGTTGTCAACATAGCAATATGCCCTGCTGTCGCCCAAATTGGCAATGCTCACCGCTCCGTTCTGAAAGCCGAAAAGCACAATAGTGGAGCCCATTTTAGCGCGGCGTTTCTCCTGTTCGTCACAAACCCGCCGGTTCGCTTCAAATATCACTTCTTGTGTTTGCGCCGGCGAAAGCTGTGCTCGAAGCAAGTGTTTTTCCCTGTTGCGAATCGTTTCCACAGCGCGCTTGGAAGCAAGCTCTCCCGCAAAGGCGCCGCCCATCCCGTCGCAAACACAGCAAACAAATTGCGGCGAGGGTGCAATGCCGTGGGAAAACACGGTTTTCATATTCACAATTTTGGAAGCGAGATAAAAATTGTCTTCATTCTTTTCTCGCAGTTTGCCGACATTGGAAACGGCAAATGCAGAAGCTTTTAATGCTTTGCTTGCCACTGCTTTTCTTTGTCTCAATTTTCTCAAACTCCTCGTTGCAATACCTGTTTCGGTTCTACCCCACTCTCTTAGAATTCCTCATCCCAGTCGGAACCCGGCGATGGAGCCTGTGTGGTTTGAGGGGGTGTATAGGATGTGGTTTGCGGCGGTGTATATTCGGTTTCCGGAGGAGTATAGGATGTGGTTTGCGGCGTATAATCCTCGGTGGTTGTCGTCTTCTTTGTGGTCTGCTTTTTGGTGGTTTTCTTTGTGGTTTGTTTTTTGGTGGTTTTCTTTGTAGTTGCCTTTTTGGTGGTCGGCTTTTTGGTCGTGGTAACAGTGGTTGTCGGTTTCGTGGTGAGTTGCCGCTTTTTGGATTGAGAAACGCTGATAAAGCCGACAATCAAGCCAATGACCACCACTGCCGCAGCACAGGCGGCAATAATGATGTAGAGCCGCTTTTTCTCTTCAGCAATCGGCTTTTTTGCCGGTGCCGGTTTCACCGCACCGGAAGAAGCCGTGCGCACGGCTGCCCTATCCGACTTCGCTGCCGCTGCAGCAGTCGGGCTGTTGCTTAAATGTACCGTTTTCCCCCGGTTTTCTGCCGCGAAAGTCATATTGCCTTTTGAGGCGTGGTAGCTGATAATTCTGTCGGCATTAATCAGGGCGCTTTTAAACTCCCTGGCATTTTTGTAGCGCCTTTTCGGGTCAAATTCACAGGCTCTGCACACCACGGCATTGAGTTCGGGCTCAACCCCTTTGATATAGGGGATATTTTCACCGCTCATTCGCTTTTGAAAAGCAACTTCACTGTCGGTATACTTAATCTGCTCCGGATACAGCGGTAAAAACGGCACACGGTTGCAGTTGAGCAAGCGGTAAATCACCATGCCCAGTGAATAAATATCGACCGCGCCGTCATAGTTATCCCCGCGGTATACCTCCGGCGCCATATAATCCAAGGTACCCTTTCTGGAAAGTCCGGATTGGGTTTTGTCGAGCTTTCTGGCAATGCCGAAATCTCCCAATTTGTAATCCCCGTTGGAAGAAACAAAGATGTTGCCGGGCTTGATATCGCGGTGGATAATATTCTTGCGCTCACAAACTTCCAGCGCATTGCACATGTCAATTCCCAACTTAATGACAGCTTTTTTTGACATAAAGCGCGCCTTGTTATCAAAGCTCAGATATGTATCGAGCGGTGTGAGGTATTCCATGCGAATGTAAATGGTATACCCCATCCCGTCGGCATTCGGCTCAATCAGGTGGTCATTGTAACCGACAATATTGGTGTTACCCTGCAGGCTTGCCATTACCTCGATTTCTTTAACAAAATCGCGCGCAAGCTGAGAATAGTACTCTGTAATGCTTTCGGTTGTCATCCCCTCGCTGTACAGGCGCTTTTTTTCCGCGCTGTCTTGCGGAATGTGAATCACCTTCATCGCACTGTAATACGCAGAGCCGAATTCTTCTTTTTTTATTTTATAAACATCACCGAAAGAACCGCTTCCGAGATGTTCAACAATTTTCCAATTGCCAAAGTATGTTCTGTTTTCCATTTTCACTCCGAATCAAAAGGCCACCGTTGGCGGTGGAGCCAAGTTTGAAAGGTTTTTATGTGATGTATAAAACGGGAAGAAGTACAAAAGCGCTGAAAAAGGTTGAATTATTGCTGTCATTCTGAGGTTCTTCGGAACCGAAGAATCTCGTGGTTTTTCACTGCAGTGATTATCGACGAGATCCTTCGTCGCTACGCTCCTCAGGATGACAGAAAAGAATGCAAGATGACAATGATTCTTTCTGGCACTTTTTCAGTGGTTTAGGAAGTATCTCCCTCCCGATTGTTTTCTGTTTTAAATCTATGGTTAAAACGCGAAAGGCTGTAACAATCGCCTTTGCGCCTTACCGCGCGCTTCCCGGCAGCCTCGGCTGCGGCACGCTGTTCTCCCGTGAGCTTTTTCGGCTCACAATAAAAGCGAAGCGGATAAATTACTCATTTGAACTGACAAAAAACTTATTATTCGTTTTTGCAAGACCAATCGCTTGCTTTTCTTTAAGCTCCACAAAGTGATGATCACAATGCAAGCGATTCCCCGCACTGTTGTACAAACCGTTTTTGGAAAAATCCGCAATCATAAAACAGCGCTGATTCAACTGGATAGCACAGTGTTTGCGGGAAATAGAAGTATAGCTTTTATCAAACACAACAGCACAGCGGCTGCCATCCTTCCCCATCGTGACAACCTGCCCTTCCGTAATCGGTATGCTTGTGCCTTTGTACTGCCCGCTTAAAAACACAATTTTTCCCTGCTTTTTTTGCCCGCCGGCTCGAACAGCGGCAAGGGCTGTCGCGCCTGCTGCCGCAACAGGGTTCGCAGTCGGCAAGTCGGAAAGCGGTATGGCTTGCAGTTCGTGAGCGTAAGCATCATCAAGCAACTCTCGTTTGCCGATATCCTCTTGCAGAGTGGGTTGTTCCCAAGCGGGTGCGGCTGTAAGCACTGCGTCCGCTTGCAGCTGCCTGTTTTCTTTAAGATGCACTGCAATTAAACCGGCGGCTTTTTCCACTTGAAAGCTCACGGCAACCAAGTGCAGGCATAAGGCAATGTAAGCGCCAAAACTTAACCCGCCGATACCGTTTTTGGCAAAGCTTGCATGAGAGGATGAATAAAACAAAAAAGTGATGATAAAAGCGCTTGCAAAATTAGCAAAAATCAAGATGGAAATAACGCTTAAACTAACCTCTGTTTTGTAGGATTCCTTCTTTAAAGAAACCAAAAAAAGCACAAAAAATATAACAGTAAAAAAAATGCTGACAAGCAGCGCAATGATAATGGCTGTCATCATTCCCGCTGTCATAAAGTCGATATACTCGGCAACGCCGGAAGCATCCGCCTTTAAGCCAATCGACCACATTTTCATACTGTCAATGACAATGTTCCCATTTGCGGGATCCTTTAATTGAAAGAATCCCGCAAAATAGAAAACAATTGATGCAAATGCACACACAAATGATATTAAATTTTTATAATTTTTCTTTAACATCATTTTCATTCAATGTGATTTAGAAGAATAATCTAATCACAAAATCATAAATATCGGAAGCACCAAGGCTTTCTAACGCACTGAAACCGACAATGGTCATAATGGTAGAAGCGATAATATCAATACCGATTGCAACACAACTGGTAACAATACCTGCGGTAGCCATACCGCTCTTTACGCCGGCTTTCTTTGCCTTGGAAAAACCAATAGCGGAAAGCACAACGCCGACTATTGCGGGAATCAAAGAACCCCAAGTAGTGCAAATAAACACCAAGGATACAATACCGCACACCATGCCGGCAATGCTTAAACCTTTACCGGGAACAGAGGGCTGGGCAGCACCGGGCTGCTGCGGGGGCTGGTATTGCGGCTGCTGCGGCTGCTGGTACTGCGGTTGCTGGTACTGCGGCTGCTGCGGCTGCGGCTGGTACTGCGGCTGCTGCGGTTGCTGCTGATACTGCGACTGCTGCGGCTGCTGCGGTCTGGGAGCCTGCTGGAACTGTAATCCGCAATTTATACACCTCGGATTATTGTCAGGTGTCTGTCTTCCGCATCTCGGACAAATCATAATGTTTCCTCCTCATAGTAAAATGCTGTTGCAATGAGCATTACACCGTTATGCTCACCTGCTTTTGTCACTGTGCCGACTGTGCGGCACAGTGACAAAACAGCATCAAATTCAATCTTTTGCAAATGATTTCTTATTTGCCAATACTGACTCTGCTTAGAATGCTGCAAGTCCGGTTGTTACAACACCTGTCAATAAAATAATCCAAAGGATGCTGAAACCCAAGGTTACACAGCTGCAAACGATACCGGCAATTGCCATACCGATTTTGATACCGGCTTTCTTACCCTTAGAGTAAGCAACTGCGGAAAGAACAATACCGACTATAGCGGTTACAAGACCTACATAAGGAATCACCAAAGAAACAATACCGAGAACCATACCGGCAATTGCCATGCCTTTGCCCGGATACTTGCCATCGGGATACAACACATTCGGAGCTACCAAGCCGCCGCTCTGAGGCATCGGCTCTTCCATCGGCATCGGGTCGCCATAATATGCATCCTGTGCCGGCTCTTGTGCATACGGGTCATATGTACCGCCATCAAAGGGAACGGTATCACTCACACCTGCAGCCTGCACGCCATCATCTCTGGTTTCAAGTC
The DNA here is from genome assembly GCA_017430965.1 of Clostridia bacterium. Taxonomy (GTDB): domain Bacteria; phylum Bacillota; class Clostridia; order Oscillospirales; family Acutalibacteraceae; genus RUG714. The sequence continues at coordinate 13,231 of JAFRLX010000111.1, forward strand.
TGAAGGTGTTTTCGGTCTTGCCGAGGTTCACGGACTGACCGTCATTCAAATAGCTCTCTTCATTTCTGGCAAGCTGAGAACCGCCGACAACAAAAGTGCCGTTGGTGGAGTAGTCAACAACCACGTACATATCGTACTCGGGAGAATACTTCACGCCCACATGCTTACGAGAAACGGTTTTGTACTGCTTATCGATGACTACCGAGCACAATGCCGGGTCTTTACCGATAAACACTTCCTGATTGTCTTGAAGCGGAACTTCAAAGCCTGCACAGCTACCGCTTGTAAATACTAAAAAATGTCCCATAATTTTTCTCCTTATTCAAAACTATTATCAATCAAATTTGGTAAAAAACAAAGATGGTTGGATTTCGGATTCGCCGAACTCACACTAACTGAAGCTATGTATGGAGCTTTGCCAATCCTGCCGCTTGCGCAATGCGGCAGAACAAAAAATAGTTAGCCGCCGACTCAATGCAGACATCCGTTAATCTTTCTTTTCTTCCAATTTTTCCCAAGTAAACTTATCGGAACAGCAAGGAATGAACATCAATTTCGTTGCACCAACGGTAATAATGTCATTGACCTTAATTTGCTTGGACTCCAGCACAACTTCATCATTGAGATAAGAAAGCTCTTTAGAATCGCCGGACTGAATCAAATAAATATTGCTCTTCGGCTCATACACGATGACCGCATGCTTCTCACGGGAAACGGAAGAGTCACCGCTAAGCTTGATATCCATAGAAGCGCTTCTGCCGATAAAGTTCCTGCCGGTAACGAGCTTGAAGTCCTCACCGAAATGGTTGCCTTCAATGCAAACCAACCAACCGACTACAGGATTGGTGCCAATGGCATCCTCATAGTAACCGACTGTTTTCTGCTCATCGCTCTCCACATTACCTGCTGTTGTAGCGAAGGTGCTGTTTTCCACTACAGTTCCGGTGAAGCCGGCATTACCGGTATCCAAAACTGTGGTGCTGAAAACATCATTCACATCTGTGTCGAGTGTTGTGGTAAACTCTTGATCACCATTTGCTTGTGCGCAATGCGGGCAATACGGATACTCATCAGCATCATAATAATGACCGTTATTGCACTGAATTAAGTTTTTCATAATTCATTTTCCTCCTTATTATTTGTGTGAATTATTTTTATAACAACCACAGAGGTGTTATCCTGACCTCTGTAATTTTTATTGTTTGCCGCTTGTGTTAAGCGGTACGCCGCCATCGACATATCATTTTCGGCGGATTCGATAATTTCCAGGATTTCCTGCTCATTCAACAAGCGATACAGCCCATCCGAACAAAGCACAATAATATCCTCATCCATTAATTCAATCGGCTTCACATTGGTTTCCACAAGCTTGAGCTCATCAATTCCGCAGAAGCTGATTAAAGCTTCCTTTTTCGGGTGAGAAAGCGCTTCCTGCTCGGTAATCTCACCGGCTGCCACCATTCCCATTAAGCGGGAAAGGTAGTTTTGGTCATGGGTGAGCTGGAAGGATTTCCCGCCTCTGAAAAAGTAAATTCTGGAGTCGCCGACATTGACAAAGTTAAACTCATCACCATTGACTTCCACGGCAATCAATGTGGCGCCGGTTTTGGCATGGTTGCCTGCGGCATCGCTAATATCCAAAATCGCTTCATTGATTTCATTTGCCTTTTCCACAAAATAGGCGCGGTCTACTTTTTTGTCGCTGTTCCACATTTCACTGTAATAAGCAGCGCTTAAAGAGGCAACCGCGGTTTTGCTGGCGACATCACCGGAAGCCAAACCGCCCATGCCGTCGCTGACAATGCACAAAAAGCGGGGTTTCCCCTCTCGCATGGTTTTGGAAACATCCGGCACAAACACACTGTCCTGCTGTGACTTTCTTTTACCGATAACGGAAGAAACACCAATGCTAAACGGCAGATTTTCCGCAATGACATTTTCGGTATTAACCTCCAGAAGCTCGGGGCCTGCACTCACTTCATTGATGACACTCTGCGCCACAGGTTCTTCATCGGTATCTTCATCAATCAGCAGCGTTCTTTCATAAGAAATGTCATAAGGTGAGCGGAAAACCTGCTCTTCGGGTTGCACCTGTTCTGCCGGCGCCACCTGCTCTACAGGCGGTGCAGCGACAACAGTCTCCTCCTCACCAACGGGCTGTACCTGTGCGGCGGCAGCCTCCGGCGCGGTGTCCATATACTCACTGTATGCACTGCGTTCTTTCTTCTTTGCTTTTTTCTCTTTTTTACTCATTGTCTATACACCATCAAAGTTATAATATTGTTGTATTGCGCCAGGAAGAAGGACTCTCCCGGTCTGAATACTTCTTTTTGATTTTTTACCAACTGCTGACCGCTCATGCGAAATGTTCCGTTGGAGGAAACATCTGTCACATAAAACAAGTTGGTATCCATATTGTATGTAATGTAACAATGCCGCCTGCTGATATGCGTATCGTTATACGGCACAAAATTACAATCATTGGAGAACCTGCCAATCACAATCGTGTTACCCGGTTGGAAGGTGATAGACTGATTGATTTGCGAATTTTTCGCCACCACGTTGCACACCAAGTTCGATTGATACGGAGGTCTTGCGGGAGTGACAGAAGGTTTCGGCGGAGTCGGGGGTGACAACGGTTTTGTTGTCGGCTTCGATACCGGCGGCTTCTTCACTCTCGGGTCGCCGCCAATCATGGTCCAGCCCGCTCGATCCAAATCATTCAAAAACTCGGTACAGTTTTGGGTTCTGTACTTGTAGTCCAGCTGCATTGCCTTTTCAACGGCTTTGGACATGTTGATGGAAACATTGCCCACCACTTCGCACAGCGGTTTGACCATATCGTTTTCCATCCTCTTTTTTGCATCCTGCACCGAAATGCCGGAAACGATATAGTAGAGCGTTGCTGCCAAGGCATACACATCTGTCCAAGGTCCCTGATTGCCCTTGCTGCTGTACTGCTCGGGCGGTGCGAAACCGGGTTTTAAGAATACCGAATTGTCCTTTTCCGCTGTTTCCACATAGCTTTTAGCGGCGCCGAAATCAATTAATTTAACTTCTTCAACATTCTTTTTGTTGACAATGAAAATGTTTTCCGGGCTGATATCTCTGTGCAGAATACCTTCCTTATGCACCTTTTCCAAAATCTTGGCGATGTCATAAATAATATCCCGCGCTTTGGCAATATCAATTCTGCCGCCCTTTTGGCTCATGGCAGCTTTCAGATTGTGACCATCCAAAAACTCCATAATCAGGTATACGGTGTTGTTTTCCGTAAAATGCTGAATAATCTCAACGATATTGCGCTCATCTCTGAACTTATATAAGGTTTTGATTTCGGCAATATAATTGGTCTTGCCGTTTTCAAAAATGCGCTTTGCTCTGGTCGGCTCCTCGTTGGGAACAATGCTCAGTTTTTCTCTGTGCGCATATTCACTGGGCATATACTCTTTGACAGCAACGATTCTGTCATTAAAAGTGTCATACGCTTTATATGTAATTCCGAAACCGCCTTGCCCGATAGAGCAACCGATGACAAACTGGTCATTCAGCATTGTGCCGAAAGGCAAGCGCCCTTCTTTTTGCTTCTGTGAAGTATCATACCCGCATTTGGGACAAATATTGATACCGGGACTTGTTTTTTCAAAACAATTGGGACAAAAATCTAACATTTCCTCGATGACTCCTAAAACTCTATCTTAATGGTGGTTAATCCTGCGCGGATAACATCACCCGATTTTAACTTTTGCCTGCCCACAACGCGAATGCCGTTTAAATAGGTTCCGTTGGTGGTGTTTAAATCCTGTATCATAAAGATACCGTTAATGTTTTCAACCGCAAAATGCTGGCGGGAAAGCTTTCTGTCGTCGGTGAACACTTCGCAAACGCTGCTCCTGCCGAAGATAAAGGAGCGGTCAACCTTAAGCGAAATCTTGTTGGGAGGATAGTTGCCCGTTTGCATGGTCAAGCGCACCGGCACACCGGCAGGCGGTGCCTGCACATTCTGCACATGGTGCCGCTCTTCGACGGTTTCCTGCACTTGGGTTTCAAAGATTTCTTTGATGCGCGTGACATTCTTTTTCTTTTTCAGATTCAAAAGAATCAGATAGAACGCCAGCAACACCAAACCGACCGCCACAACAATAATGACAATGGGAAGCAGCTTTAAAAGCGGGCTCTTTAAACCGTCAAGCTTTTGCGCAATCGGTGTCACCGCATTGCCGTTTGCATCTGTAATATTGACAAAGCTGATGGAGTAGTCGCCGCTGTAAAGGTCATTATCAAAACGCAAAATGTATTCGCGGTTCTTCTTGCTTTCGGTAACGGAATTCGGTGTAATTTCCTTATTCCCGCGCTGCACACTGTAATTGCCTTGAAGGTTGGCACCTTCGACAGGTCTGTCATAACGCACGGTGATTTGGTTGCGGTCAAAGGTTCTGATGACGGCGGTCACTTCACCGCTCTCGTTCTTAATATTATCTAAGCGAAAATCAATCGCATCAATTTTACTGCCTTTGCTATCCTTCACGGTTAAGCGCTGAATGCCGCTGGAGCGCGTGTAGGATGTTTCAAAAGTGATAATGGTGTTGTTTTGCGCCGTATTGTACAAATCGCTCAGCTTATCGCTTTCTTCTGCCGCACTGACAATGCCGGCATACCCGCCGCTCTTGGCACAAGTGGTGTTGATGTCTTTGATGTTGTCCGAATTGGAAGCTTCGCTTAAAACAATTGCATAGAGCGGAAGCTCGTGATATTGGTAAACATCGTTGACACTGCTGCCCGAGGAGCCTGTACTGAAATCACCTGCCTGGTCGGTGACCAGCACCACTCTGATGGCGTTGTACTCCGTGCGCTTTTCAATGAGTGCATCAAACACATCCAACAGCGCATCATTTAAGGAAGTTCCCTCTTCATCCGCGCCGAGGGCTTTGATTTTGCTGCCGAGCTCTGAAGCGGCATCGGCAGAGTCGGCAATGCCTAAATCGTTCAAATTGTTTTTGCCGAAGGAATATGCACAAAAGGCGTGGTTGCTGTTTGCTTTATCATAGATTAAGGAAGCCGTTTCGGCTTTGATAGATTCAAATGCACCTGCGGGTGTGCCGTCGGAAGAATCGACCATTGAGGTTGAATTGTCAATCACAAAGCAGGTAAGAGAAGTCGTTTCATCGACCTTTTGCGAGGAGAGGCGCTCTAACGCTTCCTGGTCGCCGCCGATATAAGCACTTATGTCATCCGCTTTCACCGCTGAACTGACTTCCACATTGATTTCCGGAAGCGCAGCGCTGACGCGCACGATTTTCTCTGTTTCGGGACCGGCAACAGCACCGAAGGCGCCTACACAGCTGAGTGCCGCAAAGAGGAACACAAGCACAAGAGCGAGGGATTGTTTTACAAAGGTTTTTCTCTTTACCATTTTCTGTCTCCTTTACAATAGGGCACAAACACATAAGTATTGCTGCCGAATTCCAACACATCGTTTTCTTCAAGCGGGGCGGCGTCATTTACCACAACACCGTTCTTGCTCACACTTCCCTCGCCGCTTTTTACAAAAAACGCATTTGACTTTTCATCGTAAATGATAGAAAAATGATTTTTTCTGACCACCTTTAAATCGGCACAAACGGCAATATCGGAAAGCTTTTCTCTGCCGACAAAGTTGCGGCTCATGTGTACCTCAAAGCTCTTTCCGGTTTCATCACCGCTGACGGCGATTAACCAGCCGGTCACCGGGTCGCGGTCATTTTCCGCAAAGTAAATGCCGATGGTTTTATCTTCATCCTGAACATTTTCATCGTAAGCCTCTGTTTTTTGTTCAACAAAGAAGCTTTCGCTTTCTTCATAGTATTCTGTTTTATTGTTTTCGGAATAATCAGGAGTGCTATCAAAGGTGGCACCGAGATTTCTTTGACAATGCGGACAGGCGTTGCTTTTTTCATCATCATAAAACCTGTTGCAAAAGTTGCATTTGATAATTGCCATAAAATAACCTCTTTCCGTGAAAACAAAGCGCTGTTTGCGCGCAAAATATGGCGCACGCTTCTCTACAATAAGTTAGTATAACTGTATCACAAAACAATAAAAAAATGTTAAAAATGTAAAAACTTGTACTTTTTTTGTTAAAAATTGTAAGGAAACCCCCTTGATTTATAATTTTTATATATTTTTAATTATTTTTATATATAAAAAGCAGGCAGCCTTTGTGTCCTTTGAGCACTCAGATCGGGAGAATAAAAAACCTCGTTTGCGCGGCACCAAAAACAATCTGAAGCATAAAAAAACAGCAAGGTTTCAGCTTGCTGCCATCACGCAATATGCACCATTTAAAACTCAAAAAAACTGCCTTCTTCAAAATAAAAAGGCAGTTTTAAATATTCAATAGCTTTTCCTTAACTTCTTTGCAGCGGTCGCGGCTGACCGGCAACACCAACCCATCATCCATATAGAGGTTGGTATTATCAATCTTTTGCACAAAAGCGGAATTGACCAAAAAGGATTTGTGAATGCGCAAAAACTTGCTATCCTCAATGGACTGCTCCACATCGTCTAACTTGGCATAAAAATCCCTGTCGGATTTTTTCAAGTGAACGGTCACTATTCTGCCGGAAGAAGAAAAGTATTTGATATTATTGAGTTTTATCTTTTCCACACCGGTTCCGCTCTTGAGCACAAAGCAGTTGTCCTCGGAGAACTTGTAGTAAAAGAACCTTTGGAGCGTATCATCCAAGGTGCTCACGGGAATCGGTTTTATTAAGTAATCAAAAGCATTGTATTTGTAGGCGTTGAGCACATAGGAATCATCATCCGTGATAAACACAAGCTGCGCCTCGATGTTCACGTTTCTGAACTTCGCCGCGGTGACCATACCGGTGGCATCGCTCAGGTGCGGGTTTAAAAACACCAAATCATACCGCCGCATTTTCTCGCTGTTTTCGGTGAAATCATTGGCGCAGGAATAGGTATCAATCACAAATTCGCACTCACTGAACAGGCAAGTGATAATTCCCTGCTTAATCGCCGCCAAATGCTTTTGATTGCTTTCGCAAATCGCTATTTGTAACATATCATTTTTGCTGCGGTCGGTATTGCTACCGACCGCAGCCTCCATTCATTTGGTTTCTTGTGCGAAGCAGTGGTTATTCATCGTCTACTTCATCGGGATCCTCATTGCGCTTCCTGATAACAGGAATAATGAAGATTGCCGCAATACCTGCGAGAATAACCGCACCGCCGATAATCACAATCGCCGTGTGCTTCTGAACAAAGTTGACAATGTTGGACCACAAGCGAACAAAGAAGTTAGATGAAACAAGAAGCTTCAGATTCGTGCTGTCAATCACTTCTTCATCATTTGTTAATTCGTTGGTCTTGTTGCCCGCTTCATCCTGAGCTCTCAGTCCTGCCTGATAATTATCTGTATTATCATCCAGGATGTAGGTGTAAATCACTCTGCCGGCTTCGATATCAATATCCGAAGGCTGTAACGGCTTATCGTCACCTAAATGAATATCTGTCAGGTCAGGCAATAAGGCATTGAGTGTTTTATCATTTAATAATACCTCATTATCCTTATTAGCGTATTTCTTCGCATAATTCAACCAGGTAATGCTCTCGTCGCTCAATGCGATTTTGAGTTCTTTACTTTGATCGTCCGGCTTAAAGATAGCAGTTGTGCCGTCTTTTAATGCAGCCATAATTGCCTGTGCATCTTCGCCAATCACTTCGATAATCGGTGTTTCATTATCTAAAGCAAAGTGCAAGGATTCGGCTTTGGCTAAACGATTCTTTAAGTTGTCGGTAATCTTCTTTTCCGACTTGATATTATCCACTTCAGTGCCGACTACATAGGACTTTTGACCTGAAGCATCTTGAACATAAATTCTGTAATTACAGTCAATTAATTTGCCCGATTCAACCTTTTGGTTAAAGAAACTGGCAGGGATGGTCCAAGTGGTAGCATAGACACTGTAGCTCTCATTCTGGCTATCCTTAGCAGGATCCTTTTTAACCGGATTGACATTCTTGTTCGCATTCACAACATCTTGTGTTAAAGCAATTTCTTTCTTTGTCTTAGCATCGATAATGTGAAGCGTAGATTTATCCGACAATACAGAATACTCGGTAAATACTAAGTCATGTTTAATTGACTGAACGCACTTATCATGATAGTACTTAAGGAAGGTAGATTTTTCGCCTTTCATGTTGTTGACCATGAAGAAGGAACCTCTACCGTCTACAGAAGCAAATACGCCGCCGGAGTTTTCTTCCGACTTATTGTTTGCTCTGTCATCCGCAGCTAATTTATAGCTGAGTGTGGAATCATATTTACCGCTCTGGTCCGCCTTGATAACCGTATTGAGCAATTCACCTTCTAAGGTGGAAGCCTTGTTCTCAACGCTGCCTAAGTTCTTCTCTTCTACGGTCAATGCTTTTGCATCCTTGTTGTACCAGGAATCAACACTCAAAGTAAGGTAGAAGTTCGACAAGTTCAAGTCATATGCCGATACCTTAGGCTGATAGCTCTTCACCTTAGAAGCATCCGCAACAGTAATGCCATCCGGAATGGTAATCTTGGGCGTTGTGCTGTCGGGGCAAACTTTAACCGGTTTAAATGTGCTTTGAGAAGCAAAGTCATTACTACCGCCGGTATTGAAGGTATAGCTTGCAGGGTTACCTGCCCTATCGCTATAGCTCATTGCGAACTCATAGGAGTAATAATCGCTGGATTTCTCACTATATGTTTGTGTGCTCACGCGTGACTGAGAAGCAATCGCGTTAATCACACCGCTTTCGGGAGCACTGTCAACCGTATAGTTGAAGGCACCCTCGCCGCTGGCATTGAAATAAGTGGAATAGTTTTGGGTCGTTAAACCGTTTACTGCGCCGCCATCATTCAATGTAATGGTGTAATCCAAGCTCGGGTTTTGGAAGTAATCAATACTCTCCAAATTCTGAATATAATTGTAAGAGCCGCTCTTAATCATTTCGATGACAGGTGGTGTCAAGTCGATGTAGAAATGCCTTACACAATTCACCGTAGTATTTTCCGGAGTGTATGTTGATTTCTTTTGTGCGGCATCCACCACTTCGAACAGCTTCAGCCAATACTCACCTTCATCAGAAGCGGTAAAGGTAAAGTAATGCACGGAGTCAACGGAATCATGAACCTTAGAACCCTCTAAGCTCCACATATGATTATACTCATGTACCTGTTTATACGGTGAAAAGTTTTTATCGTCATAGCCCTTATGCTGTAAATTATATTCCGCGGTGCTGCCCCAATGCTTCAGCGCTTCATTGTTGAGCAAATTCGGGTAGAAGTTTGCATCCTGCACAGCAACCTTAATGGTTCTGGTGTACTTATAGAACATGGTATCACCGGTACCGTTATTGGCTGTACGATCGTTCTTATCAATCACGGTAAGCTTCGGTGCTGTTCTGTCGATACTGAATACATCTTTTGCTGCAGATGTATTCATACCCATATCGGTCATGGTTACACCAAAGTTAATGTTGTTGGTTTCTTCCGTGATATATATATCTTTTGCGACTTGGGTAATGAGATTGGTGCTGCTGTTCGCCGTTTTATCGACTTGAGTAACAACCCAGCCACCGATTTTTGTGCCTACCGCAACATCCACAGGTACTTTATCCTCATAGATATCGAAATGAGCGCTGTAATTCTCATTGAGTTGGCGTGCGCTGACATCAACAGCAGAACCGAAGAATAACTCGGCATTTCTAATGCCATTCATGGTATCGGTAACTACAATCCTAACCTGTACGGCTTGTTTGCCTCTGGAATAGAGGTCGCCGTAATTATTCTCATAATCGCGCTCTTCACGATAAATCATAATATGCTGGTCGCTGCTGGTACCCTTGCTCACTAAGCCCTCATATTCATCGGGCATCTTTTCATCGAAATTCATGTGATCGGAAATACCTTCGGCAATCAAACCGTAAGCAGAAACATAACCGGCATAGTTCGGTTCTTCTGTCATGCGCAATCTCTTTGCGTAATCGGCGCTAATCCAGTTGACAGCACCATTCTTATTGTTGTACTCGTTTCTGTTGGCATGTGCCTGTTCGGCAGTGACGGACTCGGAAATATCGGTATCCTCATACTCTTTGCCTTGGTAGCTCAAAGAGTCGGCTAAACCGCCATCATAGGTGCTGTTATCCACTGCATCCACCGCATAGGCATAGATATAGCACTTTAAGCCTGCGGGAATATCAAAGGTAACCACCGACCAATCGTCAGAATGGTTGAAGTTTTGCGGTTCAATTTCCTGACCAATGTTATCGGAACCCTTCGCCAGCATATCAACAACTTTGACATACACTTCTTTAATACCGGAAGAAGCTTCACCCAACAGTGAATCACTGATATTGAGTGTAACGGTTGTTGCCTTTTGGAAGAAGAAACCGTAATAATTATTCTCATTCTCAATAATTTCAGGCAAATACTCTTCACCGCCGTTTAAGCGCGTGTCGATTGCTGTTTCTGCCGGTGTAAAGGAAATATCGGTAACCTGCGGAGCATTCAAGTCTTTCTTAATGTTATAGACCTTGGTAATCTTGTTGCCGCAGTTATCGAACACAACGATAGTGAAGTTATAATCACTGTCTTTGGGATCGAAAGTTAAATCACTTGTGTTGAAGGAATCACCGGTTTCTTGCACAAGTGTTGCTATGGAATCCTTACCGTATTTATATTCCTTAACAAGCTTTCCGTCGTTATTGTCATCATAAACGGCAACATTGTAAATACCGGACTGGTTCTCTTTCTCGGTATCGTTGGTATTAATTGTGATTTCCACATTATCCGGATACCAAACAGAATCCTCAGGTGCATAATCACTGCCGTTAACCTGAATGTCAAAGCGCGGTGCAGTAGAATCCACACTGAATTCATCGGAAATTGCAGAAGCATTGTAGCTCATATCCTGCATATTTGCATTAAAGCCGATATAGGTGTATTCTTCTGTCTTTTCAATCGTGAATTCCTTGGAGATTTGAGTCACAAGGTTTTCATCGATGTCGTCAATGGTCCAACCATCCACGACACTGCCATCTGCACGCTCTGCTATTGCCGCATTGTCAATCGAGAATGCTGCATCATGACCGTCACAGTTGGTGAACTTCACTTCTGCAGTGCGAATACCGTTGAAGCGGTCGGTCACAACCACTTTTATTTCAACAGTATCGTTATAGAACAGAGTATCGGGATTGGTGCGAGCGTGATTAAACGGTGCATTCTTGCGATAGAGCGCAACATGGTTTGCTTCGTCTTGCGCCACAATGGTCCAGCCTTCTTCTGCTGCAGGGATTTCCTGCACATTGGTATCGTGCTGGTCTTGTGTTTCCGTAATCACACCGTAGGCAGAAACATAACCTGCATAATCCGGATTTTCGGTTCTGCGCAGCTTTTCGGCATAAGTGCTGCTAATCCAGTTGATGGCATGGTCTGCAGCGCCTGTTTGGGTTGCTAAATTATTGTAATAATTCCTTGCAAAGTGGTCATTATCGGTATCCACATAAGAAGTACCGGGTTTGCCTTGGTAGCTTAAATCGGAAGCTAAGCCGTCTTTATAAGTGCTGTTGCCCACCGCATCGACTGCATAAGCATAGATATAGCCCTTGAAGCCTGCTGCAATGTCAAAGGTGACTGCATTCAAATTGCTCTTATCCAAGTTCTGAATGTCAATGTTGTTACCGCTCAAATCAAGCACTTTGACAATCACATCCTGAATACCGGAGCAATCCTCGTGAAGCAAAGAATCGCTCACATTTAAGGTAACGGTAGTTGCCTTTTCGATAAAGAAGCCGTACTCATTGCCTTCATTGCGGATGATTTCCGGAGTATACTCTGCACCCTCAATATTCTTATCAATCCCGATGTACGCAAAGTTGATATCGGTAATTTGCGGTGCGTTAATATCCTTCTTGATAATGTAGCTCTTAACGATAGAATTACCGGCATTGTCGGTCAAATTAATGCGGAAGTGATAGAGCGAACTTGCTGTATCAAAGGTTAAATCGGAGGTGTTGAAGCTATCGCTTGCTTCTTGTGTGAGCGTTGCAATAGAATCCTTACCGTATTTATACTCCTTGACAAGAGCTTCGCTATTATTTAAATCATACACTTGAACCGTGTAAAGACCGGACTGGTTCGCTTTCTCGGTATCGTTTGTATTAATGGTAACCTCTACATTATCCGCATACCATTCAAAGTGGTCTTCCGGTGCGTAATCTGCGCCGTTAACCTGAATGTCAAAGCGCGGTGCAGTGGAATCCACACTGAACTTGTCGGCAATTGCAGAAGTATTACCGCTCATATCCTGCATATCGGCTGCAAAGTCGATATAGGTGTATTCCTCGGTCTTGGCAATGGTGAATTCCTTGGAGATTTGGGTGATGAGGTTTTCATCAACAGCTTCAATCTTCCACTCATCCACTGTGTTGCCTACCGCACGGTTTGCCAATGCCGCATCATCAATTGAGAATGCCGCATCATGACCGCTGCAGTTGGTGAAATTCACCGCTGCAGTGCGAATACCGTTGAAGCGGTCGGTCACAACCACTTTCATTTCAACAGTATCGTTATAGAAAAGAGTATCGGGATCAGTCTTGTCGTGGTCAAACGCAGCATTCTTGCGATAGAGCGCCACATGGTTTGCAGCGTCTTGTGCCACGATAGTCCAGCCTTCTGCTGCTGCAGGGATTTCCTGCACATTGGTTTCGTGCTGGTCTTTTGTTTCGGCAATCACACCGTAAGCAGAAACATAACCTGCATAATTCGGGCTTTCGGTTCTGCGCAGCTTTTCGGCATAAGTGCTGCTAATCCAGTTGATAGCATGGTCTGCAGCGCTTTCCTTGGTTGCTGTGTCATTATAAGCATTCCTTGCATAATGAGAATCATCGGTACCGGTATAAGAGGTACCCTCTTTGCCCTGGTAGCTTAAATCGGAAGCTAAGCCTTCTTTATAAGTGCTGTTGCCCACCGCATCGACCGCATAGGCGTAGATATAGCCCTTAAAGCCTGCTGCAATGTCAAAGGTAACTGCATTCAAATTGCTCTTGTCTAAGTTCTGAATGTCAATGTTGTTACCGCTTAAATCAAGCACTTTGACAACAACATCCTGAATACCGGAACGATCCTCACCGAGTAAGGCATCACTTACCTTCAAAGTAACGGTGGTTGCCTTTTCAATAAAGAAGCCGTAATCATTGCCCTCGTTGCGAATGATTTTCGGGGTGTACTCTTCACCCTCTAAGTTCTTATCAATACCTGCATAAGTAAACTCGATATCGGTAATTTGCGGTGCATTGATATCTTTCTTGATAATATATGTTTTTTCCGTATAGTTACCGGCATTGTCGGTTACCTTGATGCGGAAGTGATAGAGGGAGCTTGCTGTATCAAAGGTTAAATCGGCGGTGTTGAAGCTATCGCTTGCTTCTTGTGTGAGCGTTGCAATAGCATCCTTACCGTATTTATATTCCTTTGCAACAGCTTCACCGTCATTCAAATCAATGACTTCAATCGTATAAAGACCGGACTGGTTCGTTTTCTCGTTGTCATTTGTATTAATGGTAACCTCTACATTATCCGCATACCATTCAAAATGGTCTTCCGGTGCGTAATCTGCGCCATTAACCTGAATGTCAAAGCGCGGTGCAGTGGAATCCACACTGAAGTGGTCGGTGGAAATAGCAGAAGTATTACCGCTCATATCCTGCATATTCGCATCAATGGCGATATAGGTGTATTCCTCGGTCTTGGCAATGGTGAATTCCTTGGAGATTTGGGTGATGAGGTTTTCATCAACAGCTTCAATCTTCCACTCATCCACTGTGTTGCCTACCGCACGGTTTTCTAAAGCTGCATCCTCAATCGAGAACGCTGCATCATGGCCGCCGCAGTTGGTGAAATTCACCGCTGCAGAGCGAATACCGTTGAAGCGGTCGGTCACAACCACTTTCATTTCAACAGTCTCGTTATAGAAAAGAGTATCGGGATTGGTTTGGTCGTGATTAAACGCAGCATTCTTGCGATAGAGCGCTACATGGTTTGCAGCGTCTTGCGCCACGATGGTCCAGCCTGTGTCTGCTGCAGGGATTTCCTGCACATTTTGGCTATGTTCATCCGCTGTTTCCGCAATCAAACCGAAAGCAGAAACATAGCCATCATAAGTCGGGTCTTCCGTTCTCTGCAGTTTGTCGGCATAAGTGCTGCTAATCCAGTTCTTTTTGCCTTCCGAAGCGTTGAGTTCGTTTCTCTTGGCGTTATCATTATCCGCATCGGCTTGGTAGCTTAAGTCTGCAGCTAAGCCGTCCTTATAGGTGCTGTTGCCCACTGCATCGACTGCATAAGCATAGATATAGCCTTTAAAGCCCGCTTCCACAGTGAAGCTGACTTTGCTTAAATCGCTTTTATCTAATGTTGGAACACTGGCATTGCCTTCAAAATCAACTAAATTGACAACAACATCCTGAATCCCGGAGCTAGCTTCACCCAACAGAGAATCGCTGACAAACAATGTCACCTTGGTGGCTTCCTTGAAGAAATAACCGTAATTCCCTTTTTCATTCTTAATCACTGCAGGCTCATAAGAAAGAGCAGAATCCTGTGCTGCGGCTTCTGTATACTCAATGTTGGTAATTTGCGGCGCATTGATATCTTTCTTAATGGTATAGGTTTTTTCCTCAGAAAGATTACCGCAGTTATCGGTTACCTGCACGGTGAAATTGTAGGTGCCTGTCGCTGTATCAAACTTCAAGTCGGCAGTATTGAGAGTAATGTACTCCTCTTTGGTCTCTACTGCCGTCTCCGCGGCGCCGTAAGCATAGGTGTAAACCTTATCACCATCGTTTTTATCAATTAATTCAACCTTGTAGATACCGGAATTGGCATCCTGCGCGTGAATTTTGATTTCGGCATTGTCCGCATACCAATTCTGAGTAGCAGTGTCATATGCCTCGCCATTGACCTGAAGGTCGGACTCGGGCACAATTTGCTCTCTCATAAAGAGGTTCGGAGAAGTCTTTTCCGCGAAATCAAATTGGCTCGGCAAATCTTCTTTTGTGTTGCCGACATTATCGGTAGCAACTGCTTTGATGTTGAACAAAAACTCTTCCGAAGTAAAGTCAACGCCAAAATCATTGGCTACATCATCACCAATGGTAAAGACAGTGGTAGCATCTGCCGGGTCGGCAAGGTATTCCTTTGTAGTACCGTTTCTGTCAATAACCAGCTTGTATTCCTGAAGACCGGAATTTGCATCACTTGCTGCTACTTCCACTTCAATTTCAGGCTTGAAGAAAATACCAAATGTCAAAGTATTGAGAACTTTGGTGATACCATCCGTGTTTTTCTGTGAAACACTTTTGATTTCTACTTCCGGTTTCACCTTGTCAATCTTGACAGGTGCGGCGGGTGAAGTAGTAGTATTTCCTACTGCATCTTCCAACACCAAATAGAAAGTATCATCAAGGTAAGTATCTGTTTCAACTTCAAAGGTATATTGATAAATACTGTCGGTTAATTCTTTTTCATCGACAGTTTCATCTTTACTATTGTATAAAGTAACTTTTACTGCTCCGGAATCGGCATCGCTGACCGTTGCGGCAAGGTTGACATTCTCTTTTGTCCAGTGATTCTCTGAAAAATAAATCGAATCAAACACCGGAGACGCTTTGTCGATCATGATATCGACCGGAGTGGTTGTATAAGTCAGCCCTGCATTATCTGTCACCTGCAAGTAGTAGCTGCCATTTAATGAACTGCCATCTGCCACATTAAAGGTATAAGTGTAAGAACCATCTTCTTCTGTCATATTTGCGAAAAATTGGTCATTACTATCATAAATCGCTACAGTTGCCACACCGGAGTATGCATCGCTAACATTGGCGGTAAAAGTGACATCTTCTTTTGTCCACTCGCCGGGTGTATACTCTCCGGAATCGGTTGTGAAGCTATAAGAATCCACTTCCGGCGCCGTATCATCATATTTGACAGTGTATTCCACCGGATCACTCTTAATAACTTTGTCGCCTTCTGTTTTTTCGCCCCAAACAAAGAAGGTGTTCTCCCCTTCTTCGCTTAAAGCAATCGGCACTTCCTGCGCATCATCGCCATAGGCTTCCGTGGCGCTGTAGTAAAGCTTAAACTGGTTGTCGGCGCAGGTCACGGCAATGCTGTCGCTATTGGTCCAAGAACCATCCGCAACATCAAAATCCATATTCAGCTCACCCTCGGTAACCTCGGCAACAATTTCAATGTCGGCAGTTGCCGCAACCGTGGTCACTTCTTCGTTGGGCTTTACATTGTAGTATAAATCGCCCATCTTGTAATAGAACTGGCTGAAATGTTGCTTGGTGGCATCTTTAGCGCTTGTTTGAATGGTGAACGCAAAACTGCCGCCCTCACGCACTCTGTTGTCAAAACCTGCCTCAAATTGCACGGTTTCGGTGTTTTGTGCACTCACGCTGACTGTGTAGAAAACGGCCTGCAAGTGCACCTCAATCGGTGTAGCTACACTAATGGAGGATTGGTCAAGCGAATAGTCCTCAAAAGTGGGCGCACTGACTGTCCAGGTATATGCAGCATCCAAATAGGATTCCACATCTGCATACGGCACACTGAAAGCGACACCTTCCGCATCCTTTTCATACACAGTACTGCTACCATCCTTAATGGTTAAGGTGGCATCGGTTACTGTTTCAATTTCCTGAGAGCCGTCATACCCGGAAACGACAAAATCGAAATTGCCGTCCTCGGTGGTTTCGGGCTTAAGCGGATCGGCAAATACACTCAAAGGCATAATGCTGAATACCATGACGGCACACAACAATAATGCGATGAGTTTTCGCGAAACGCTTTTCACATTTGAATACATGTCCTTCTACTCCTTTTAACAATTTATATTAATATAAATACTATATAATATACCATTATATATACTGCGCTAAATGGTTTCGTTGGTATCCACCTGCACAATGTTTTTGACCACTTTAAAGTTCGGGTTAGCGCTTGTGTTAACAGGCGCGTTTTGCAGCGGTGCCGTTGCCGGTCTCGCCATTTGCTGCGGCGGCACCGGGCGCCCTCCGCCTAGCGGTTCATCGAGCAAAACAGTCCTGCCCTTGTTATCGAGCATGGTGGTCAGCTGCTGCTCGTGAGCAATGTTTTCAATATTGCCGGTCGCCATTACCGGAGTATCAAAAGCAGCTAAATCGTTTTCTTCCTCTTTGTTGCTCAAACGAATCATCACATCTTTAATATTTAATTTAAAGAATAAGAGTACGGCGCTCAGTGTTAGAATCGCTGCCGCAACATAGAATAAAATCATTAACAGTTTTACTGTATCATAAGTATTCATCTATTCATAACCTCCCTTATTCACTTTCTTCCAAGATATCGATTTTCGCATCACATAAAGTAGACAAATAGGTTTTGAGATTCTCATAGTGGTACTTTGAATACTCTTTGGCGAGAGAATCGGTCTTTGCGTTTAAATATGTTTGATAGTTTTCTAATTCTTTGTAACCATTGGTTACCTCTTTGTGCGAAGTGTCCTTATATTTGTTTAAGTTATCGTTCTTGTAGTTATCATCAAACTTGTTTAACTCAGTGAAGAACTGTTTGACCTTTTTGTCTTCATCATTCAAATCATTTGTATAGGACGCATAGGTCGAAAGCATGGCAGGATCCGGCTCATTGCTTGATTCGGGTGCCTTCAAGCAAGCATATTTCATGATTGCATTATTAATATCCTTCGTGCGACCGACATCCTCATAGATGTGCTTAATGATTGCAGTGTAGTCTTTATCCGAAATATCTTTTAGTTTAGCCAGTTCAGCCCACTGATAATACTTTTGCAAGCAAGTTTCAAATATTTCGATATCCTTCGGATTTTCCAATATGTCAACAATATTTGCCGCAGCATCCATTGTTTCCTGGTTACCGAATTTAATTGTCGGTTTGACAACTTCTTTTCCCTCTTTATTCACATCAACACCCGGCAGAATAACATCAAATGCCTTTTCAATCTCCGAATAGGATGTGCTATCGGCAATATTCTTTAACGCATTATGCTGAATCACCGGCAACGCTATCGTGCAGCCGACCGCCACCAGCAAAGATACAACAGCGGCAATGGCAAAGCCCAGGAATGTGTTGCGCTGCTTTTTCAGTTTTGCTTTGTAGCGGGTGGAAATCTGCTCATAATTCTTAATCGCCTTGCCGAACGCGGCTGCGGTTTGGTAGCGCTTTGCCGGGTCGGGGTTTGTGGCTTTATTGAGCACTCTGAGCAAACCGTCGCCGTTTTCGCCCTGAATGCGCGAAGCGGAGCGCGGGTCGTTAAATGCCGGCTCATAGGGAGAAATGCCTAAAAGCAATGCCTTTAATGTGATACCTAAGGAGTAAATATCGCTCCTTTGGTCTGTCATCCCCTGGAACTGCTCTTGCGGCGCATAGCCCTTTGTGCCCACCTTGTATTTATCGGCAGGGTTTGCGGGGTCTAAGCGTTTTGCGATACCGAAGTCCATTAAGATAACTCTGTCGCCCTCGGCATCCAAGCGAACATTCGCCGGTTTCATATCTCTGTAGATAATGTTTCTGGCATGGAGGTAATCAAGTGCATCGCACACCTGCACACCCCAGTGCACCACATCTTTTACCGGAGAAGGTCCCGCCTTCATCTTTTCTTCCAAGTCCTGACCGGGCAAGTACTCTTCAACAATGTAGGTGTAGCCGTCCTGCTCGATAATGTCGGTCACGCTTACGATGTTTTTGTGGTGCAAATCCTTCAAAAAGTTTGCTTCTTCAATAGGCGTTGCTTCAAAAAAGCGCGCAGCGTTGGAATTGGTGTCGCCCTTCTTTGCTTCCTTAATCGCCCAGTTTTTGCCTAAGCGCTTGCCCATGCCCAGATAGACTGTGGACATACCGCCATGGCCAATCTGCTTTAAGATTTCATATTGGCCGCCAATAATTGTTCCTACTTTAGCCACGAATTACTCCCCTTCTCATACGTTATACTCTCAAATACTACTTTACACTACTTTAAACGAAACTGCCGTAATGTTATCGGCTTCATTTCGCGACATATCAATTTCAATCATTTTTGCAAGCTGCTGTTCCAACTGACTGTCGTTTGTCACGCTTGCCAAGTAATTGACAACCTCTTCTTCCTTAATCTCATGCCGGAAGCCATCCGAACACAGCACGAAGGTGTCGCCGCGCGTATACGGCATCACTTTAAACTCCGGTCTGATTTCTTTGGAAGCGCCGATGCACTGCAAAAGCACATTCCTTCTCGGGTCTTTTTCTTCATCCTCCGGTCTGAGCCTGCCGGCAGCAATCTCTCTGGCAACAAGTGAATGGTCGGTAGTTAAACGCTCTAATTTGCGCGAAACCTTGTAGAGCCTCGAATCGCCGACATTGACAATGTACATATTGGAGCCCACACAAAGTGCACCCACCAAAGTGGTTCCCAAAGAAAGGTTGTTCATTTTTCCGTAGCCCGCAATTTTATTGCTGACTGTTCCGATAATTTTGACCCATTCATTGCGCACGGTTTCCGCATTGACTTTGTCGCTCTCAATGAGCTGCGGCAAGGTTTGCATAAACCAGTCATTAAATGCGCGCACAACGGTTGCGCTGGCTAATTCGCCTTTGGCAAGGCCGCCCATACCGTCACACACAATAGCCATCAAAACCATTCCCGCTTTGGTAGTCTGCGCTACATTTAAAACAAGCGAGTCTTGGTTGGATGTTTTGTAATTTCCTTTATCGGTCTTTGCTGCGCTGATAAAACCCATGTGGCACCTCTATTCTATCGTAAAAACTAATGAGACATCTGCTACAAACAAACTATCTCCTGAATATAACGGATACTTTTCAAACGGCTGCATCAGTGCACCATTTAAAGTAGAACCGTTGGTTGACTTGTTATCAATGGCATAATACGTATTATTTTCATTGAAAATGGTTAAGTGCTCACGGCTGACATGGATGCTTTTGAGCACCAAATCCACATAATCTGCCGAACCGACTTTAAACGGATTCGCAGTAATCTCCACCGCAGTGTTGGTTGCGGCAAGAATCAGCTTGGCAGGGGCTGCCTGCGGTGCGGCTGCCGGAGCAAAAGCATTTTGCGCGCCGGGCGCACTGTCAAACATCACAGTGGCTCCCGCTTCTGCTTGATTGTATGCGCCTGCCTGTGCATAGCCTGCTGCGGAATCATCCACAATAATGCTCGTTTCACCAAAACTCTGTGCACCTGCTTGCGGTGCATAGGCTGCCGGAGCCGGTTCTTCGTCTTCAATAATGATTTGAGTTTCCCCTAAGGGTTCATCGTCCACCGGCATTTGCGGTATCGGCTGCTGCGGAACAACAGGGTCCTCCGTGAACATTTCGGTAGCACCCGGCTCGGGTTGCTCAAAACCATTGGCTTGATACGGCTGTTGGTAATTGCCT
>JAFRLX010000112.1 GCA_017430965.1 Clostridia bacterium
AAAAATGGCACAAAAACGAGCCTCTTTAGAGGCACGCCAAGGTGGCAAAAACAATAAGGCTTGAACAAAGTGAAAGCCCGCGCCTTGAGACGCGGGTTAGTAGCGGGGCTTATAGCCCCTGAGCAAACCACCCGTTTGACGTGTGGTATTGATTTGTTGCGTTAACTGCTTACAGCTGACCGCTGACTGCTCAAATACGGATTCGGTAATCCGCAATTCCTTATTTGTTAAAATCCTTGACAAAGTGTATCAGAAATGGTATTGTATATAAAAGCATAAAAAGAAGTAGAGGTGCATCAGTCATCAGTAGCCGGTGTGTAAGCTTTCGCAAAGTGTTGCAGTGGTGAAAGGGGCTGTTGCCGAAGAACCTGAGGCGCAAGGGTATCTGGCTTAGCAGTTAAGAGCTGTTCGGCTGTCACGAAAGTGGAGAGCTACTGTGAATTTTTGAATTGATTTGCAGTCCTCTCGGGCTGTTTTTTTATGAATAAATTGACCGAAAAAGGAGAAGGTTATGAAACAAACGATTTTTGAAGGTGCGGCAACCGCGATTATCACACCCCTCAATGAGAGCGGTGTGGATTACGAAAGCTTCGGCAAGCTCATTGAGTGGCAGGTAGCCGAGGGTATTGATGCAATTGTCGTGTGCGGTACCACAGGCGAGGGTTCCACCTTGAGCGATGAGGAACACAAGGCTGCCATCAGCTTTTGTGTGGAGAAAGTAGCTGGCAGAGTGCCGGTGATTGCAGGCACCGGCAGTAATGATATTGCCTATGCATTAGCGTTGACCGACTATGCCTGCCAAGCGGGTGCGGATGCTATGCTCGTTGTCAGCCCTTACTACAACAAGGCAACACAGGGCGGCTTGATTGCCTCCTTCGAAGCACTTGCCGATGCTTCCACCAAACCTTTGATTTTATATAATGTACCTTCCAGAACCGGTTGCAATATTTTGCCGGCAACCGTTGCAAAGCTTTCCGAGCATGAAAACATTGCAGCGATTAAAGAGGCAAGCGGCAACATTTCGCAGGTAGCGCAGGTGGCGCAGCTGTGCGGCGATAAGATTGATATCTATTCGGGCAACGATGACCAAATTGTTCCGGTCATGAGCTTGGGCGGCAAGGGCGTTATTTCCGTGCTTTCCAACCTGCTGCCGAAGCAGACTTCCTTAATGTGCAAAAAGTACTTGGAGGGCGATACTGCCGGCAGCCTTGCCATGCAGCTCAAATATTTACCGCTGATTGATGCGCTCTTTAGCGAAGTCAATCCCATCCCGGTAAAAGCAGCCATGGCAGCTATGGGCTATGGTGAAAACTACCTCAGACTGCCGCTGACTCCTATGGAAAGCGCCCATGAAAAAGTATTGCTGGATTTGATGAAAAAGGAAAACCTGATATAATTATTGAGTGTAGAAATTAGAATGAAAATTAGCGAAGCGGGCATTCAAAATGCGAAACAAAGTTTCGCCATCTTTCGCTAATCAGCTGATTTGCCAATAGGCTAACTGCTGCAATTTGTTCGCTGTGCGAACAAAGGGGGAACTATGATTTGTAACAACATTGGGGTGAATGAAAAGGGAAATCTGACCTTTGCAGGGCAGGATGTTTGCCTGCTTGCGGAAAAATACGGCACACCGCTGTATTTGATGGACGAAGAAAAAATCAGAGAAAACTGCCGCACCTATAAAAAGGCGATGGAAGAAAACTTTGAAAGTGCATTGCCGGTGTATGCTTCTAAGGCAGCCTGTTTCAAGCGGATGTATGAAATCATCGGCGAGGAAGGGCTTGGCATTGATGTGGTCAGTGTCGGTGAAATTTACACAGCAATGAAAGCCGGTTTTCCGCTGGAAAACGCATATTTCCATTCCAATAACAAAACCGATTTTGATGTGGAGTTTGCGATTGACAACGGTGTCGGTTATTTCGTGGTCGATAATGAGGAAGAGCTCTACGCCATTGAGCGCATCAACAAGGGCAGCGCCACCAAGCAAAAGGTGCTTTTAAGGCTCACACCGGGCATTGATACCCACACCTATGAAGCGGTCAATACCGGTAAGGTTGACTCTAAATTCGGTTCCGCTATCGAAACCGGACAGGCGGAGGATATTACCCGCTTGGCATTGGAGATGGAGCAGATTGAATTGGTCGGCTTCCACTGCCACATCGGCTCTCAGGTGTTTGATTCCGATACCTTTTTGAGAGGCAGCGAAATCATGCTTGAATTTGCGGCGCAGATGAAAGAAAAATACGGCTACGAGCTCCGGGAACTCAGCCTCGGCGGCGGCTACGGCGTGCGCTATGTGGAGAGTGAACCCGAGATTGACATTGCCGCCAACATCAAGCAGGTGAGTGAATGTGTCAAAGCGATTTGTGCAAAATGCGGCTTAGCGGTTCCTAAGTTGATTATGGAGCCGGGCAGAAGCATCGTTGCCGATGCGGGCATGACTTTGTACAGTGTCGGTACCATTAAGCAAATTCCGGGATATAAGAATTATATTTCGATTGATGGCGGCATGACCGACAACCCGCGCTATGCGCTTTACGGTTCTGAATACACCCTCTTTGTGGCAAATAAGGCGACCGCTGCTGCGGACTTTACGGCAGACGTGGTCGGCAGGTGCTGCGAGAGCGGTGATATTATTCAGCCGGATGTCACCTTACCGCGGCCGGTGAGGGGCGACATTATCGCTGTTTGCACCACCGGTGCCTACAATTACTCCATGGCATCCAACTATAACCGCGTGGGCAGACCGGCAGTAGTGATGCTGTGCGAGGGAAAGAGTTACCAGGCAGTCAAGCGCGAAAGCCTGGATGATTTGATTATGAATGATTTTTAAAAAAATAACAGTCGAGCTTAGGTGAGTCCCCGTAACGAAGTTTGGTTTTTGCGTTGTATTTTCAACCGCCTAAGTGATAAAATTTCCCTTGAATACGGCAAGTATGCAAGAAAAATTTTCTCCCTTATTCGAATAAAACTACTTAGCAAAAACTGCTATGCACCCTAAAATCGGCAGATTTTTTGTCAGAATAAAGCAAAATAGTC